>CAYJLO010000029.1:0-30120 GCA_964370835.1 uncultured Desulfovibrionaceae bacterium | reverse complement strand
AAGGCACCATCAAATTGGAGCTTATTGTACGACCAAGTCTGAACCACTACAACTAATGGCATATCATCCCTAGGTTTTGCCACATAGTTGAAGGTTGTCCTGCTTAATTTTAAGGCTAAACAGCCTTTACTTATTGAAAGACCAAATTCTTCATGGGCAAAAAGAACAACGTTACGCTTCTCAGCTGGCTTTAAAGCTTTTTTTCGATAACAGCCTTTAATGCCATGTTTTCAAGACTTAAGTCGGCAAACATTTGTTTAAGGCGTGAATTTTCATATTCTAAGTCACGAATCCGCTTTATATCAGAGGCTTCCATGCCACCATATTTACTTTTCCAATTGTAAAAAGTCGCGTTGCTTATGCCATGTTCACGGCACACGTCTTTGGCGGTACGTCCTGCTTCTACCTCTTTTAAAATCTTAATAATTTGATGTTCTGTAAAACGAGATTTCTTCATAGCTTCCTCCCAGAAGTAGTTTGCCAGAAATCTCTAATTTTGACTTGTACTATTTTACGGGAAGACTACATATAGACGCTCACAAAACAGCGCGCCTTGTATCATTGAAGGAAGAATTAAAAAACACCTACCCTGAATTTGAATTTGAAATCACTCTAGGAAAAAACACCGTACGGCACGATTATCTGAAAAAATTCAAAAAGGAAGCTTTTTAAAACATTAAAGAAAATCATTAACTTTAGAATACAAGAAGAAAAAAGAAAAAAAGCGTCTGCTCCTGCTCTCGTGGAACGCACCCTACATCACCACTTTGCGCAGTACCAGCATGAAGTTTTTTTGGGAAGAGAAACACAGCTGGCGCAAGTAGCAGCGTATCTTGCAGCTTCGGAAAAAAAAGCACTTATTGTCTATGGCGAAGGAGGGGTTGGAAAAAGTGCTTTTATGGCAAAAGTGTTAAAAAAACATTTAAAAACTGACGCCTTATGTATATTTCGTTTTGTGGGTGCCAGCATACACTCAACAGACGCTTATACCCTCGTACAAGGCCTTTGCGAAGAAATATACCATGTGTGCAAGCGACATGTAAAAAAAACCATAGGTAACAAAAAAGCTATTCCTAAAACATACCCAGCCTTATGTGCTTTTTTTGAAAACTTACTCAACAATATTCCTCAACATACTAAAATCACATTTTTTATCGACGCCATAGATCAGTTACAAAGTGAACAAGGAGAAGATGCCCTAAGATGGATTCCAACCCTACTCCCTGAAAATGTACACTTCATCGTTTCCACTCAAGGTGGCGAACATCTAAAACATACCTTAACTACTTTTGGGGTACCTCCTGTATGCATAAGCATCCCCCCGCTTGAAAAAGATAGTATAAAAAAAGCCTTGCACAGCCACCTTCATGAAGCATCGCGCACGCTACAACCAAAGCAAGAAGCAATCATGCTCAAGCAGTGTACCCACAGTGGTTTAGGACTTTACTTGCATATGGCATTTCAAGTGGTGAAAAGTTGGAAATCATATGATAAAAACTGTTCACTTCCCAGCGGTATATACGCACTGATACAGCATCTTTTTGCAGACCTTGCCACAGAAAAGCATCATGGAAAAATATTAACGGAACGTGTTCTTGGTTATCTTGCCATAACACACCAAGGCATTACTGAAGATGAAATCATACATATTCTCAGTGACGACACAAAGGTAATGCACAATTGTAAAGAACGCTTTGCAAGCTCTCCTGAAGCGAAAAAACTTCCTTTCATGGTTTGGGCACGTATGCGCTCTAGCATAAATGACTATCTGAAAGAAGTGTCCGTTGCAGAGCATATCCACTTACAATTTTACCATAGATTACTTGAAGAAAATGTTATCCATGGCTTCCTAACTTCAGACTTTATCCAGCTTTTACACAAAAATCTTTGTCATTTTTTCGCACATCAAAAAACCTGGATCAATACTCAGAAAAACGTACCTAATTTACGTAAAATAACAGCCCTACCTTACCATTTACGACAAACAGAAAATGTACAAAATCTAAAAGAACTCCTCATAGATAAAGACTATTTTCAAGCAAAGATAGAAACAAATAACCTTTATGCCTATACACAAGAGGCACTATGGGTAAGCAAAACATTACATACGGAACATGAGCAAAACCAATTTGCACAACACATCTTTGCCTTGGTTGTAAATCATAATGAAAATACAAATAAGGTTAAAGTTCTTTGGTCAGATTTGCATAGCTTATTAATATATAGCGAAAATAGAACTCTTCATAGACAATTTTTCGCAATTGCTAAAAACGTAGAAGATATTATAAAATTTTCTCCACACATTCCTCTTCAAACAGCCAAGAAAATCCATGAAGAATGCACTGCAAACAAAATAAACTATTACAGGAGAATGGGACTACTGAACTTGGGTGAAAAACTTGTTCTTAGGAACTTGCCAAGCTATTTTGTAATGAGAAAAACAATACGCCAAACACTATGTACTCTGATATTAAAACATTAAATGAAGAAATAACTTTAGAAGAAGTGAGTATCATTGAACAAAAAAAGCATGACGGCTCTCAAAAAGCATCTCAAATGCTCCAACGCATAAAAAATATTAAACATTTTTCAAGACTTCTTTATGAATTGGGCTTTATTCAATTTTTCCAAGGAAAATTCAACGAAGCCTTTAACTCCATACTTACAAGCTCTGTATTGGCTAGAGAAGTGCAAAATAGCCCTGGTGAGCTTATTTCCCGCTGTGTTGCGTATCATATCCAAGCCATCCATTATCTTTTTGATGATACGCAAAAAGAAGTATATATGAAAAAATATAAAATCGTCTTGGAAAACGCCCGCAAAGAATTTACGCAGCTATCCACCACCTTACAGAACGAAGGGGATAAAACAAATGCTAGACGTTGGCGTGATGCCAATACAGTAGAGCATGCAGGAATTATTGCTGCCAATACAGACGATTTAGCCTCCTTACGCGATTGCGAAAATAAATATGCTCATAGTCCATGGGTACAAGGCAATGACGACAAATCAAATCTTTATTTCATGCAGGCACGTTTGGCAGAACTTGAAGCGCGCTTATCAAAACCACAAAACAAAAAGCTTTACAAGCGCGCATGTGAAAAGATGGAGTATTGCATACAGTATAAAGAAAAATGCGTGGCCAACTCCGATGCCAAAATTGACCATGAAGCACAGTTATACCTAAGCCTTGGGCATTCTTATAAAGGTTTAGGTAATCAGAGAAAAGCCAGAGAAGCTTGGGAAAAGGCCGCACAACTACACGATGAGCCTGGTAACCATGTGTGGAAAAAAGAAGCCAAGCGATTATTACAGCTTTTTTACACATAGCTTTTTTTGCTTTGAATATATAAAATAAGTCGACTTTCTCATGGCCCAATGGAACACATGCAAAACTCATTGACGAAACTTCGTAAAAACGAGTACCCTCACATGACATCGGCACTATTTTTTGTCATGGGTTCCAGCACTCTTATAATTTTCTTGCGTGACAAAAACATAAGCCCAGGCATGTATAAAAATAAACTTTATAAGCTAGTTACTCCGTAAATTATATTACTATTATTCCTCAATTGTTTAACTTCTGGATAAAAATAATGAATGATAAAGCAAGCATTATCCCCACAGTTATGGAACGACTTGATAAACTGCAAAATGGCCAATGTCTTGATATGCGAACTTTTAAACGCAATCGTTCCGTTGCTATTATCCGTACAGGAAATGACAGCTTCACTGTGGTGGAGCGCGGCTTTCACGAAGAATCGTGGGAAGGGTTAACGGCAGAAAAAATAAAAAAACTATTAAAAACCTTATTAAAGCGAGAATTTCCACGCAGTAATAAAATTCGTTTATATACACTGGACTCTTTTGAAAATGCCGATGTGAACCGCATGGGACACGGCTCTGGGAGATTTGGAGGTTGATTCAAAACTTTTTTGCATAGATAACCGCAAATATATTATGCATATTAAAATATCATTCTCAATAAAACTGCTTATAAAACTCCATACCTTACCTATCTATAAAGCGTCTTCAACGCGCTATCATTAGAGTCTTTACTTTTACACTTACCACATGCGCAGATGAAATATATATACACTACTTTTTATATTCATACATATTCTATTATATAAATTTAAAAACGTATTTTATATAAAATGAATTATGACAGCATGTAAAAAGAACTTGCTACTTTGTTCGCAATAATTTATACGCCCTAAAAGACACTGTGCAACTGATTTTAGGTGTAGCTTTTACTTGATTGGGAAGTTCGTGAAAATCGACGCTGACTCGCAACCGTAAAGATGTTTTTTGTTTTATAAACATTATAGTCGGGAACCAGCCTAAAATATTATATAAAGTATGCAAGCCATACTTTTAGACCTACGATGTTTAGGTCGAAGGAGCTTCATGAAACGCTTTTGTCTTTCACTCTTAGCGTGCGTCCTTTTTACCGCAAGTCCTGTTTTAGCCAAAGATGGCATCTTACTGGTCATGTTTGGCACCACCGTCCCCAGTGCTAAAGTAGCCTTGGACGCCCTCGAAGCCGATTTTAACAAAGCCTATGGCGCGCAAGGCCCCATAGTTGTGGCCTATACCTCAGAAATTATTCGAAAAAAACTAAAAAAACAAGGCACACACGTCTTTTCCATAGAGGAAGGCCTTAATGCTTTGGCGCAAAAAGGCGTTACCAACCTCACCGTGCAATCCTTTCATGTGGCCCCTGCTGCAGAGTTTATGGAAACAGAGCGTATGATGGTAAGAAATATCATCAATAACCCCACTCGTTTCACCTCAGCCAAACTTGGTGACCCTTTATTGGTCTCTAAAAGAGACCTAGATGATACCATTAAGGTGGTTCTCGCCTCCATACCTGCTGAACGCAAGAGCCACGAAGCTGTGGTGCTTATGGGTCATGGAAACAACCATGGCCCCGGTGACTTAGTGCTTTTAGCCACAGCCAATGCCTTCACTGCTGCCGATAAAAATGTGCATCTTGCCTGCGTAGAAGGCGGCCTTTCTTTTGATCATACCCTTGCCACCTTAAAGGCCAGCAAAGTAAAAACCGTCTGGCTCATGCCATTTATGATTGTAGCCGGAGATCACGCCGTCAATGACCTTGTGGGGCCTGAAGAAGACTCTTGGGCTTCCATCTTGAAAAAAGAAGGGTTTGAAGTACGTCAAAATGTAGTAGGTTTAGGGCAATTACAAGGCATTCGTGATATTTACCTACGTCATGCCAAAGATGCCTATCTAGACCTTGCTCCCATAGTCAAGGCTGACTAAAACCCATCTCACGATGTAGCTACTCAGCCAAGAGATACTGTCTCATCTTTGACTTGCAACCTTGTTTCAATTTTAAAAAACTTAACATAAGGTTGCAAGTGCTCTTATACTCTTATACATGCTGCGGCATGTTCATCATAAAGGTATACAATGAAACTTGGTAAATTATTTGGCGTAAGTATTGGCCCAGGCGACCCTAAATACTTAACTTTACGTGCTGTGGAAGTTCTTCAAGAAGCAGATATCATTTTCACAGTTATTTCAAAAAATGCCAGTACTAGTATTTCTCTCGATGTGGTAAATTCTACTAAGCCTCAAGGAGAAGTGCGCTTACAAACCTTTAGTATGTCAAGAGATAGTACTGTGCGCATTGCAAAAGTGCAAGAAAATGCTCATGAAATCATAGCTTGCTTACAACAGGGCAAAAATTGCGCTTTTGCCACCCTTGGCGATGCCTTAACCTATAGCACATTTGGGTATATTTTAAAACTTATCCAAAAAGCTCTTCCCCAGGTGGAAGTGGAAGTGGTGCCGGGCATAACTTCATTCGCCACGCTGGCAGCAAAAGCTGAGCAAACCTTGGTGGAAGACAAAGAAATGCTTCGTGTCATTCCTTCTTTTAAAGCTGAAACAGCAGAATCACTCACCTTTCCCAAAAACTCCACCACCATTTTACTCAAAACCTACCGTAGCCGCGCTGCTCTCCTTAAGCGCCTACGCCAAGAGGAAAATATAGAAGTAACTTACGGTGAATGTCTTGGCATGGAAAACCAAGTCCTGCTACAGGATTTAGACCTCATTGAGCAACGCGATGATATATATTATTCGCTTATGATGGTGAAGAAAAAATGAGAAAAGGATACAAAACAAAATTGCCTCCGTGGAAAAAACCAGGGCAGCTCATTTGGCTGTTTTTGGCACTCATTTTTTCAGCCTATCTCATGACACATATGCCGGAAAGTAGCAGAAGCACCTCAACCTCTGTAGCGTCAAAAACCACGCAAAAAGCAGAAACGCGCCCCGCCACAAATGCTGGCGTAGAACAAAAAGTAGTACAACCATCGCCCCACATGCAACAAGCCCCCACGGGACAAGAAAAGCCCAATACTGAAGCTTCTTCAAGTGTCGTGACTGCCAAGAAGAAAAACAGCGAAACCTCTCTCTGGCAAAAATTTATTACAAAGCTCCAGTCTTTTACACGGCTTTTTACCATTGTAAGCATTGCCGCATTCATTGGTGCTGTCATTGAGCTGCGTTGTTGGCATCGATTTTTAGCAAAATTCATGGGTAAGCTCACTCGTTTGGCGCGCTTACCAGAGGTTGTTGGCCTTGCCATGCCCACAGCCTTGGTTTCTACAGCAGCGGCCAATACCATGCTCGTCACCAGCCATACAGAAGGACACATACGCACCTCTGCACTCATTGCCGGAGGTATGGCCAATAGTTATTTATCCTATATTTCCCATTCTTTGCGTGTCATTATTCCCGTCGTCTTGACCATTGGCATGCCGGGTATTTTGTTTTTTTCCATACAATTTTCCGGAGGTTTTATAGTCATTTTAGCCGTATTTATTTGGAATAGATACCGTTTTGACAACCAAACACCTTATGAACACAGCGCTCCGGCGCAGGAAATGCATTTTGAAATAACACCTTGGAAAACAACCGTGCAAAAAGCCATAGTACGTGCCTTAAGCCTCGTATTTCGCCTTGCTTGTATCACCGTACCCCTCATGCTAGGTATTGAATGGCTCTTAAAAAACGGTACCTTTGATTTTTGGAATGAACTGGTACCGGCCAATATACATAAATTTTTCCCTGTGGAAGCCATCTCCATAGTGGCGACACAAATTGGCGGCCTTATTCAATCCTCAGCTGTAGCTTCACATCTGCGCGCTGAAGGCCTTATTACCAATGCTCAAATATTACTGGCCATGCTCGTGGCCAGTGCTGTGGGCAATCCCATACGTAGCATGCGTAGAAATTTAGCCACCAGTCTTGCTATTTTCCCCCCCAATATAGCGTGCACTGTGGTCTTTACCATGCAGTTTTCACGCGTTATTGTGGCTTTACTTGGCGCATGCGCCACAGTATTTTATATACATACTTCATAAGGAATTCCCATGCAAATCCGTTGGCATCTAAACGCAGCAGAAATAGAAGCAGAAAGCTTTCGTATCATTGAAGAAGAGTGTTCTTTGCATGAAGACATGCCCTTGGAAGAATGGCGTGTGGCACGTCGCCTCATCCACACCTCAGCTGACATGCACATTGTAAAAGAACTCATATTTCAACACAATGCCATAGCTTCTGCCAAGAACGCCCTACTAAGCAAAGCACCCATTTATTGTGATTCCAATATGATTAAAGCTGGTCTATCCTTAGCGCGCTTGCAAGTGGTCAATCCTGCTTACACCAAAGATGACATACATTGCTATATTGCTGATTCTGACGTCAGCGCCACCGCTAAAAAACTCGGTACTACGCGAGCTTTATGCAGTGCAGAAAAAGCTCGCCCCATATTACACGGAGCCATCGTGCTCATTGGTAATGCTCCCCTAGCTCTAGCGCGTATTGCTCGCTATATTTTAGAAGAAAACATTCGCCCAGCTTTGGTCATCGGTATGCCTGTGGGATTTGTGAATGTGACAGAATCAAAAGAGCTTTTACAATCATGCTCTGTACCGCAAATTATGTTGCAAGGACGACGCGGCGGTTCTGCCTTGGCGGTGACAACCCTACACGCCATCATGGAACACTTCACCGACGCTTCTCCGGTATTTTAAACATAAAACAAATTCTGAAAAACCAAGGTGACAGTGAACATGCCCCAAGAACAAAAGCAAGAAACACAAGCCCTACGCTGGGGCTTTTCCACCGGTGCCAGCATGTGCGCGGTGGCTCTTGCCTCTTGGCTTGAGCAACATCAACCCACCTCCTTTTCTCGTACTTCCGTACTTGTGGAGTTTTTAGACAAACGTCTACGTCATATTCCGCTTCTCCCAGAAAAAGTCCATCACATGCTTGCGGTGAAAAAAGATGGCGGTGATGATCCAGACTGCACGCATAAGGCTATCTTTTACGGTCACATATGCAAGGCAGAGCTGCATGAAGCACAGAACAAAGATTATATACTCCAAATGGGTGAAGCTACACTTATCGTGCACGCCATGGACGGTGTGGGCGTATGCACGCGCCTTGGCCTAGACTGCCAACAGGGTAAGTGGGCCATAAATACAGGCCCACGTGAAATGCTCATGAAAAATCTGCATGACAATGGCATGCAGGCCGGCGTATGGCTTTTTTGCTTTGGCGTGGTGGATGGGCTCAAAAGAGCCAAACAAAGCCTGAACGCACACCTTGGCATTGAAGGGGGTATTTCCATTTTGGGCAGTACGGGCCTTGTTCGTCCTTTTAGCCATGATGCTTATGTGGCCACCATACATATTTGTGTACGTTCACATCATCAAGAAGGCGGCAAGAGCATGGTTTTTTGCACCGGCGGACGCACGCAAAAAGGCGCCAAAAAACATCTTCCAAACCTACCCATCACAGCATTTGCCTGCATTGCAGACTTTATTGCCGTCAGTATACAGCATGCCTGCGCTTATGACATGCAAGAAATTATTCTAGCTTGCATGCCAGGTAAACTTTGCAAATATGCTGCAGGTTTTGAAAATACCCATGCTCATAAAGTACAGCAAGACATGAGCCTTCTACGCGCCGCTGTGCAACAGCATTTGCCACAAGCAAAACAGTTACATAAAGCTCTTGCTCACAGTGTCACCATTCGTGAAGCTTTGCTCTCCATTCCCGAACACGCACGCTTAGACATTTTACATCAATTGGCAGAACAAGCCTTGCTACAGTTGGCATCCTTTACCACCATTGCCACCACACTGCGTATAGTACTTTTTGACTTTCACGGTACTTTTCTATTTGAAAAGAGCTTAACTGTACCGCAAAACAACAAGCATTCCTTTGAATATTCACCATCTGCCATGAAAAGCATTCCACCAAAAGCACACAGCTTAACACCCCTAACCGAAGCTCACATAGGGCCGGACTATTTTTTACATAAGGAGCAAGACACATGCACAAAGTAGGTCATATTCATGTTATGTCTTGCGGCATTGAGCTCGTGGTTGACAAAAACATTGCGCAATATATTAAAAATGCAGACCACGTTTTTGCATCCCACACCCTCCTCGCTCTTTATGCACAACATACAAAGCCTCATGGACAACAGCTCCATAACATCAGCACCAAAGCTAGAGATGATGCAAAGAAAGCTTTAGCATTATGCACCCAAGGAAAAGAGATAGTCATATTGGCTTCCGGTGACGCTCTATACAATGGTATAGGTGGCACATTGCTAAGTTTACGTCAGCATGAAGCCATGACCTTTCACCCGCACCTAACGGCCTTTCAAGCACTCTTTCACAAGTTAGCCCTGCCATGGAGCGGTGTGGCTCTTTTTTCTGTACATGCACAAGAGTACATTCCAGTGCGGCGCATTGCCAGTGAGCCTTTTTCCCTCACCTATGGGGGAACTAAATACCCTGCCTCAAGCATTGCCAAAGCCCTTGTGGACTTTATGCCTCAAGCCAAAAATACTTTGGCCGTTTTGGCTGAACGCCTTGGCAGCGAAGAAGAGCGTATTTGTATAGACACCCTAGAAGCAGTATCAAAAACATCCTGCCACGCCACATCCATCTTGCTTACGATTCCGCCCAGCCATTATGGCTACTTACAGAAAAAAGCACCTCATCACGACACCATACCTGCAGCTCCACTTTTACCTCTAGGTCTACCAGAAAGCTACTATGAACGTGAAAATAATCTTATTACCGCTTCCGATGTGCGCGCTGTTATTTTAGCACGTTTACGATTACCAGCGTGGGGAACTTTGTGGGATATGGGCGCCGGCAGTGGCTCCATTGGCTTAGAAGCAGCGGCACTATGTCCGCACCTTAACGTACTGGCTTTAGAGCAAAAAGAACATCGCATTGAGCACATACGCGCCAACCAAGTGCGCATGGGGATCACGAATCACCAAATATACCACGGTGATGCTTTGGATTTTTTGCAAAAGTTTTCCCAAGAAAAAAGCAAGGCTGAACAAAATACCTCTTTGTCCCGCAAAAATTTTCTCCAACCCGACAGAATTTTTATCGGCGGCGGCGGTGCAGATATTGCGCAACTCATCGAACATAGCTTACCCCTGCTCCACCCCGAAGGACTTTTGGTAGTCAGTGCTGTTACCCTAGAAAGTTTTCACGCCATCACGCAATGTGCGCAGGAGCAAAGAGTCAGCCTCTCCAGTATACAAATGGCGCATGAACAAAAAATTGCCGGTGAATATCACACCCTCAAAAATCAAAATACCATTTATATATTTACTTTTTGCCCCAAAAAACACTGCTAGAGAAATATTATGACAACAGACACCCCCCCATTAGCTACACAGAATCTCCCCACGGTCACTTTTGTGGGTGCAGGCCCCGGTGCACAAGACCTCATCACCGTGCGTGGTCTGCGCGCCTTACAAGAAGCACAAACAGTACTGTATGCAGGCTCTTTGGTTAACCCAGGTCACTTGGCTTCTTGCCCTGCTCAAAGTGAACACTTGGACACGGCCACCATGAACTTAGAAGAACAAGTACAAACCATGGCTACTGCCGCCAAAGCCGGCAAAAATGTGGTACGCTTGCACACAGGTGATCCTGCCATGTACGGTGCCATTAACGAGCAGATAAAAGGTCTTGCCGCCCATGGTGTGGGCGCAACCATTATACCCGGCGTTAGCTCTGTTTTTGCCGCCGCCGCAGCTCTTGGTACAGAGCTCACCTGCCCTGATGTAAGCCAGTCGGTGGTACTCACGCGAACTCCTGGCCGCACCCCCATGCCGGAAAAGGAAAAGGCCAGCACCTTTGCCAAAACAGGCGCAACCTTAGTCTTTTTCTTAAGTGTGGGAAAAATTCATGATCTCATGCAAAAGCTCATACAAGAAGGTGAAGTTAAACCCGAAACTCCTGCAGCCTTGGTATATCGTGTTTCATGGCCCGAAGAGCGTATAATTCGCGCCACAGTGGCTGACCTTGCACAAAAATGCGAGGAAGCCGGCATTGGTCGTCAGGCGCTTATCCTTGTGGGTGAAGCTTTAGGCCCACAGCACACAGCCTCTTTACTCTATGATAAGTCCTTTTCTCACGGCTATAGAAATACCCTTGCCAATGAATACTTTGAAGGTGCCTGCGCATTGTATGCTTTTACGCAGGCAGGCATCGCGCGCGCTGTGGAAATTGCCAACGGTCTTGGCCTTGTCACATGCATTTACACCACCTACAAACAAGCCGCCACTGAGATTATGCAGCAATGCAAGTCAAAAGATATAAAAATACACATACTTCCTTCTCATGAATTTGATAAAAATTTAGAAAATCAGTGGAATAATTTTGCGGCGCATATTTTTGTGGGTGCCACAGGCATTGCCGTACGCAAAGTCGCCCCGCTTTTACGGCATAAAAGTCTTGATCCTGCCGTCATTTCCTGTTCTGAAAGCGGTGCCCATTGTATTAGCCTGACCTCCGGCCATTTAGGCGGTGCCAACCGTTTAAGCCGACGCATTGCACGCATCACCGGCGGACAAGCTGTCATCAGCACCGCCACCGACGGGCAACATATTCTTGCCTTTGACGAGCTCGCCGCGCAACATAAGGCTCGCATCCTCAACACCCATGCCATAAAAACACTCAATATGGCACTATTACATGAAAAAAGTATAGATTTTTGCGGACCGCGCGAGCTTTATGAGGCACATTATACAGATATTGCTCACGTGCACTTTGTGGAAAAAATGGAAGATATAACCTCCTCTCATGCCGTACTTTGGCATGGTGAGGAAGAAAAAAATGGGCATAATTGTAGCTGTTCTCTCCCAGAGGATACCACCTGCCTTACAATCAGCACCAAGGCTTTTGTGTTGGGTATGGGCTGTCGTAAAGATATGGACGTGGTTACTTTTGAAGCCGAAGTAAGGGCATTTTTAGCAAAGCATCATCTCACGCCACAGCATATTGCCTGCTTTGCCACCTGTGATGTGAAAGCAAAGGAAAAAGCCCTGCTCTCCCTCAGCGAAAAGTGGGGCATCCCCATGGAGTTCCATGCTGCTGAAACATTGCACACCATCCCTGTACCCAATCCTTCCAACACGGTACAAGAAAAAATTGGAACATCCTCCGTATGCGAAGCCGCCGCTTTACTCAGTGCCGGATATGGTTCCATGGTTTCTCCCCGACTTCATGTGCAAAAAACATCCTTCGCTGCCATGACCTTGGCTCTAGCTAAAATGGGACATGGCACCACCACACACGTACAAAAAAATACCGTGGTAGTTGTGGGTCTTGGCTCTGGCTCGGCTCAACAAATCACTCCAGAGGTGGATGAAGCTCTACGTCAATGTGACGTTATCTCAGGCTATACGAAATATGTGGACTTCATTCGCGAACGTATTGTGGGTAAAGCCCTTATTCAAAATGGTATGATGGGCGAAGTACAACGCTGCACAGATACGCTTACCGAAGCTGCCAAGGGCAAAAATGTATGCATGGTCTGCTCCGGTGATCCAGGCATCCTGGCCATGGCTGGCTTGCTCTTTGAGCTTAAAGCTCGCAATGAAGCTTTTAAACATGTATGCATAAAAGTTTTACCCGGTATTACAGCTGCCAATATTGCCGCCGCTTCCTTGGGAGCCCCCTTACAAAACGGATTTTCCTTGATAAGTCTTTCTGATTTACTGGTTCCCACGCAGGAGATACGGCAAAATATACGCGCCGTGGCTCAATCAGCTCTCCCCGTGGCCATATATAATCCTGCTGGTAAAAAACGACGTACCTTACTGGCTGAGGCATTGACAATCTTTACGGAGCATCGCGGCACAGATGTGCTTTGTGCCTACGTGCGCCATGCCGGTCGACCACAAGAGGAAAAGTGGGTGGGAAAACTTGGGAACTTTCCCGAGCAAGAGGTAGATATGTCCACCCTTATTATTATTGGTAGCCAGCGCACGGTATTTACGAATGACACCTTATATGAAGCCCGCGGCTATGTGGATAAATACTTACAAAAAGACGACTAGTTTTATTTTTTAGAGAAAACTCAGCAGGAAACACATGAAAGATTTTTACGGATTTTGTCTTGCCGCCCCCCGCTCCGGCGAAGGAAAAACCATACTTAGCATGGGGCTCATGCGCGCCTTCACACGACGAGGTCTTGCGGTGCAAGGTTTTAAATGTGGGCCGGATTATATTGACCCCACCTTTCATACCCAAGCCACAGGAAGAAACTCGTGTAATATTGATACATGGATGATGGGCGAAACCGGCGTACAAAGCCTCTGGGCCCATCGCCTAACTGGCACTGATCATACAAGCAAAGCAAATATGGGCATATGCGAGGGAGTCATGGGGCTTTTTGATGGCAAACATGTGGGATCCCTTGAAGGCAGTACTCTACATGTGGCAAAGGCTCTCCATATTCCCATCATACTGGTATTTAATGCCAGAGGTATGGCATCCTCTGTGGCGGCTTTGGTGCGTGGTTTTTGCGATCAAGCCAAAGAATATGGCGCCACCATCGTGGGTTGCATAGCCAATAATGTGGGTAGTCCACGTCATGTGCATATTTTACAAGAAGCTTTGAAGTACTATTCACTCCCGCCGCTTTTGGGCGCCATGCCACGTAATGATAGTTGGAAGCTTCCCGAAAGACAGCTTGGCCTTGTTCCTTCCGAAGAAGTGGCAGCCCATGAAAGCTGGTATGATGCTCTTGCTGATACGGTGGAAAAACACTGCAATTTGGATGCTATTTTAAATGTAAGCCGCGTACCCTTCCCTTCTGTACAAAAGAACGTAGCTCTCACGAGCGGCATTACCACCAAAAGACTTGCCGTAGCCAAAGACCAAGCCTTTTGCTTTTACTATGATGAAAATTTACGCCATTTAGAAAGTTTAGGTTACGAGATTGTGCCCTTTTCGCCTTTACAGCATTCTCACCTTCCGCCCCATATAAATGCCCTTTACTTGGGAGGAGGTTATCCAGAAGTTTTTGCCAAAGAACTTTCTGAAAACACTTCCATGCGTCAAAGTATTTATGATTTTGCGCAAAATAATGGCGAAATTTATGCCGAATGCGGCGGCTACATGTATTTATGTACACACCTTGTGCAAGCTCAAGAGGAAACAAGTCCACCTACCCAGCCACCTTGTTGGGATATGTGCGGCGTCTTACACGCCACTGCCACCATGGGTAAAGGCATTCGTTCACTGGGGTATAGACAAGCACAGCTTCTTTGTGAAGCGCCATTCACCTTGTCACGCAATAGCTATCGTGGGCATGAATTTCATTGGTCAGACATTGAACATCACCAAGAATATCCTCCTCTTTACACCGTAGAAATTCAAGGAAAAATGCACTCTCTCGGCGCCGTATATAAAAATGTTAAAGCAGGCTATGTGCACTTATATTGGGGTATTGGATCGTATGAAAAGTAAAACACCAGCACTTATGCTCCAAGGCACAAGTTCCAATGCCGGCAAAAGCATTTTAGCTGCGGCCTTTTGTCGTATTTTTCAACAAGATGGTTACAACGTAGCTCCTTTTAAAGCGCAAAATATGTCGCTGAACTCAGGTGTCACCCTCACCGGAGAAGAAATGGGACGCGCACAAATTGTACAAGCTCAAGCGGCACGCATAGATCCTGATGCACGCATGAACCCCGTCTTGCTAAAGCCCCACTCTGACACAGGTTCACAAGTAATAGTCATGGGAAAGGCCCTAGGCCATATGCGCGTAAAAGAATATTTTGCCAAGAAAAAAGATCTTTGGCATACCGTTACTCAAGCTTATGACGATTTGGCCAAAGAATATGACATCATGGTACTGGAAGGAGCCGGAAGCCCTGCAGAAATTAATCTAAAAGAACATGATATCGTTAATATGCGCATGGCAGCCCATGCCAAGGCCTCCGTGTTGTTGGTGGGTGATATAGACAGAGGTGGCGTATATGCTTCTTTTCTCGGTACATGGCACACTTTTACTGACGAAGAAAAATCCCTACTCACTGGATATATAGTGAATAGATTTCGTGGAGACGCCTCTTATTTAGAGTCCGCACACGTCTATATGCAAGAAAAAACACAAACCCCAGTACTGGGCACCATTCCTCATATCACCGATATTAATATCCCCGAAGAAGACATGGCGGGCTTTTCGTGGAATATGACATCGCATCATGAGAAGGAAGTAAACACCTTAGATGTTGGTGTTATCATGCTGCATCGTGTCTCAAATTATACCGATGTGGCTCCGCTCATGTTTGAAGAAGATGTGCATGTACGCCCCATTGGACGCACCGAAGATTTTGGTACCCCCGACCTCATTATCATTCCCGGTTCTAAATCCGTGGTGCATGATCTTGAAGAATTACGCCAGAGCGGTCTTGCTGAAAAAATACTTGAGCACGCAGCCCAAGATAAATGGATTTTTGGCATTTGTGGCGGTTTGCAAATATTGGGCAAAGAAATTCACGATCCTCACGCCATTGAAAGCACACAAAACACAGTGCAAGCCTTGGGGCTTATGGATTTGTGCTCCACCTTCGCCAAAGACAAAACCCTCATTAAAGTGCGTTCAGCGCAAACCCCCCTTGGCATCGATGCCCGTGGCTATGAAATTCACCATGGCCTCACCACCCATGGCCCTTCTGCCAAACCACTTTTTCTACGCTGTGGTGACGATTTTACCATAGAAGAAGAGCGTATTTGTGGTTATGTTACCGGCAAACGCTACGCCACATATTTACACGGTGTTTTTGATGATGATATATTCAGGCGAGCCTTCATTGACCATGTTCGCCAAGATGTAAACATGCCGCCCTTTGCAGGAAAAAAAAGCTCTTATAATCTAGAGAGTGCTCTTGATCGCCTAGCCGATATAGTTCGAAAAAACTGTAACATGCAAACAATTTACGCAAGTATGGGGCTCATATGCAAGAACTAAGTATGCTTATATTAGCCTTAGTACTCGATTATGTCATAGGCGACCCGCGCACAAAATACCACCCCGTATGCCTCATGGGAAACTTTGCTTATGCATTGGAAAAAAAATTACGCCATGGACAAAATACCTTTGGCATGTTTGTACGAGGTGGCCTAGCATGGTTCTGTGTTGCTGCGCTTTTCAGTGCGGGAGCGTGGGGAGTTGTGACCTTGTCAGGTTTTTTGGGCGGTAAAATCGCAGAATACATCTTGTGCACGCTCATCCTTGCCATATGCATGGCACCCAAAAGTTTAACACAACATACACAACACATTATCAATCCTTTACAACGAGGAGATCTATACATGGCTAGACAGAAATTAGCCATGATTGTGGGGCGCGATGTGCACGCTTTAGATGCTCACGGCGTGGCACGAGCTGCCATTGAAAGCGTCAGTGAAAATCTCGTGGATGGTGTGTTAGCTAGCCTTTTTTGGGCTTCGGTGGGCCTTATTTGGGGCTATGACATGAGCGCGGCCTTGGTGGTACTCCATAGAGTCAGCAATGTGCTTGATGCCCAATGGGGTAAAAAAAACGAAAAGTACATCCGTTTTGGTACTTTTTCAGCACGTATGGACGATGTTCTCAACTTTATTCCCGCACGCCTTTCTTTATTTTGCATATGCGGTGCCACCCTTTTACAATATATGCACAAGGAAAAGCATTGGCATCTCGCAGAAAAAATATCACTTTTTAGCAGAGCTTGGAAATATCGTTATGCCCACGCCAGCCCCAATTCCGCATGGTCTGAAGCCGCCTTTGCCAGTGCTTTACACCTTACTCTCAGTGGCCCTGTGTCCTATGCAGGCAAAACAGTGAACTATCCTCCCATAGGACAAGGCACCACATTTGCCACCACGCAGCATATGCAAGAAGCCCTCGTGTTGCTCTGGCTCACAACATTTTTATGGATTGCATGTAGCGGGCTTGCATTTTACTTCTTCCCTCTACCATAAGCCCATACATACACATCATGATAAAATTCATTTTTGACCTAGATGGCACCCTCACCATGGAAGAAACGCTTCCTCTCATGGCACAGCACTTTGGCCTAACTAAAGACATTGCCAAAATTACCCAGCAAACCATACGCGGCCTTATTCCCTTTGAGCAAAGTCTGCACAATCGTTTGAGTATTCTAGGACATTTACCCGTGGATGAGGTGGCAAAGCTCTTGGCAAAGGTTCCGCTATATGCCAAAATTCACACCTTTATTTTACAAAACCCAGAACACTGCCTCATTGCCACAGGCAATATTGATGTATGGCTTGCAGAGTTAACTCCGCGCCTTGGGTGTAAGGTTCATAGCTCTAGGGCCAGTGTTGCAAATAATACCATTACTAAACTACTCTCCATATTGGACAAAAAAACTCTTGTACAATATTGGCAAACACAAGGATATACCGTCGTATTCATGGGGGATGGTGATAACGATGTGCAGGCCATGCTTTGTGCAGATGTGGCCATTGCCACCAGCATGACGCATGTCATAGCGCCGCACGTACAGGCCGCCGCCACGCATATGGTCACCACAGAAGAAGATGCCTACATTCTCCTATGTCAACTTTTAGCGCAACACAGCTAACCTGAAGGAAAACACTCTCCATGACAACAGCACAAAAAAACTCAGATATTTATGTTTTTCTCGGCGGTACACGTAGTGGTAAAAGCACTCTTGCAGAACAAAAGGTGCAGCAAATCGCCCAAGGAAAAGTACTTTATGTGGCCACCGCACAATTTTTTGCTGACGATAAAACCATGCAACAGCGCATCCTTACGCATAAGCAAAGACGCCCTGGCACATGGGAAACATTGGAATGCCCAATGCAACTTGCTACCGCATTACGTCTTTGGATAGAAAAACAACAAGCAGAAACTGAAAAGATTACCATACTCATAGATTGTGTAACACTTTGGGTGACCAATATGCTTTTATCCTTACCGGAACATACTGCCCCTACCCTCAGCCAAGCAACACTAACAGCCTTTGAAGCCATGGTTCATGAAGAAATACACGATATTCTCATACTAAGCCAAGAATTTTGCGCTCAGTGGGTCTTTGTTTCAGGTGAAACGGGCCTTGGAGGCATAGGGGCCTCAGCCTTAGAGAGAGCCTTTCAAGATGGCCTTGGGCTTGCCAATCAACTCTTGGTTGCGCAATCCAAAGAAGCCTATTTAGCCATTGCTGGCCGGCAGCTCAAGCTCTAAGCCTGTAAGCTTAAGCACCTTTTACTCCCAATGGACGGAAAAATAAAATTAACTCTCTAAAATGGCCTTTAACGCTGCACCTAAACGCTCATGCTCATGCGTAAAGCGCACTGCCACGCGATACCAAGTGTTATCCTCAAGGCCATAATAATTGGAACAGTCCCGTATGGCTATGCGATATTTTTTTAGCAATATTTGGGGTAAATCTTGCGGAGCACCCTTATGCCGAAAAAGCACATAATTGGCCACTGACGGAAAAAGCTCTATGCCTTCAATGGATTGTAATTTTGCCACCAGATGTTCACGCCGTTGAATATTTTCTTGTCGAGTTTGCTGACCAAAGTTTGATGTATCGCGCAGTACCACCAATGCCGCCTGCAAAGCAAAACAATTCACTGCCCATGATGGTAAAACTTGATGTATTCCTTGCGCCATGGCCTGCGTGGTAAGCAAAAATCCCAAACGGACACCCGCAATGGCATGAAATTTTGTAAGAGACCGCAAAACAAGTACATTTTGAGGAAAGTCCCGCGCAGGTAAGGTCACAAGAGAAAACGTAGCTTCTGTACCGGCATATTCAATAAAGGCCTCATCTATAATCCACGTGATATCGCTACGTACTTGTATAAAACTCAGCAGGGTTTCTCTATCATAAAAAACACCAGATGGATTTGCCGGGTTGGCCATGAATATAAGGCTATTTGTAGGTATTTTTTCCAAAAGAACTTCAAAAGCAGCAAGATCTTGAGCCTGTACCCCGCCCCACAAAGAATGCACCTCTAAACCGGCATTTTTGCATGCCAGTGCATATTCACTAAAAGCAGGTTCCACAATATAAGCATGTTTTCTGCCGTCCAGCGCAAAAAAACGTGCCGCAGCATGGATAAGCTCATTACTTCCATTGCCAAAAACAAAACATGACGCAGTGTGCCCATAGCATTTTTCCGCCGCAAGACAGGCTTCTTCTGCATGGGGAGAAGGATAAGCATGCAAGTTATTCATGACACCAAGTAAAGCTTCTTGTAAGAAATGTGGCGGGCCTTCTGGTCGTAAATTTACACTAAAATCTAAAATATCTTTGGGGTTACATTTCGCCACTTGTGCCAATGTGAAAAGATTTCCACCATGCTCTGTTGCTTCCATGCTCACATCCTTCTTATATTCTAAAGAGTATTAACATACCAATGCCAACAAGTTCTTATTTCAAAAAACTATAATAAAGTATAGTAAACCATTTTGCATATAAAAAACCACTCAACAATCATAGCACCGCGAAAACGTACTCCTCGTAATCATAAGATTTTCTTATAAAAAAACCCTCTCCAATTACGAAAAGGGCTTCATGAACTTCTTACATCTCGAGCTTTATGGGCGTGGTATCCGTTTTTAAGTCGTCATTTTGCAAGCGTAATAGAGAAATATATTGCAATGATTTCTTATAAATACGACTATCTGGATTGATATACTGCGCTGTTAAAAGATGCTGTTCGGCTTCATCATAGTCACCCATATCAATGAGAATGCGCGCCACATTAAAGTGGGCATGATCATCATTGTGACTCAGCACAAGGGTACGCTGTGCAAAGGCCATGGCTTCGGGATAACATTTATTTTTGCGCAACTCTACGCCAAACTCACTGAACATATGCTTATGTTTTTCAGTAATGCCCTCTTGCACTTCCAGTAAATTTTTTATGATGGGTAAAGAGCTTTCCACAGATCCCGTGCGCTTAATACGCACCAAAGCCTTACGAAATAACTCTCGTAAGGTTCCTTCCACTGCATCCTTGGAAGAAACTTTCTTCCCTTCAGTGAGGATACGATGTGCTTCGCCCTTGGGGTATTTTTGAATACCAGGCTCATGCACAAACATGGCTGCAAAGGTATCCGCATCGATGGTTTTGGAAACTTCAGCGGCAGGTTGAAAAAAGGCATTCA
Source organism: uncultured Desulfovibrionaceae bacterium (assembly GCA_964370835.1). Lineage (GTDB taxonomy): Bacteria > Desulfobacterota > Desulfovibrionia > Desulfovibrionales > Desulfovibrionaceae > CAYJAD01. The sequence continues at coordinate 9,588 of CAYJLO010000029.1, read as the reverse complement.
ATAATTGTAAGGAATAAAGTTCACCTATGGACCAAGCAAAATAATAGACTTTTTCGCCCAATGCATCTTTTCGCGAATACACGCCCACAAAGTCCCTGTCCATGGTCATCCCCTTATAGATTCACTTTGATAGAGTATTTTATAGTAATTTTTTTAAAAAGGCAAATGACCCCATTGTATATTTTTAAACATTTTTTGCACATGCACATCTTCAACAAATGTAATTTTCATGGCACCTTCTTCTGCCGTGGTATACAAAGGTATATTTCTTTCTTCCAAAGCTTTGCGCACCAAGGCATGAGGATGCCCATACGCATTTTGCCGTCCCGTACTAGCCAATGCCACTGAAGCACCTACAGCATCATAAAATTGCGGTAAATAACCATCCAAAGCGCCGTGATGGGGCAACACCAATACTTTAGCAGAAATATCCCGACCCGATGCCAAAAGCGCTTGTAAAGCTGGCACCTCTGCATCACCACACAAGAGCGCTAAACCCACACGCTGTGCGCCCTCCCCTTGTACTAAACGCAAAATGAGCGACGCATCATTAGCGGCAAAAGCACCATATACTGGCGGCGAAAGCACTTCTAAAGTAAGAGGTGGTAATCCATTGAAGCTATACATGGGTAAAGCTATTTGTTGTCCGGCAAACACTGGGCTTTGTACAGGTAAAGATTTTTTTTGCTCTATGCTTTTCCAAAGCTTTTGTTCATAAGAGCCAAAGTCTTCCCCATTGGTATAAAAATATTCTGGCGTCATATGTGCAAGCATATGTATCAAACCTCGTGCATGATCCACATCAGGATGTGTACTTATCATGGCCCATATGCGCGGCGCAGTATTATAAACAAGGCTTGGCAACACCAATCGTGTACCTGGGTCAAAAGAATAAGAGCTTGCCCCAGAACCATCAATGAGCACACGCCCTCCCCCCGGCATGGTTATGGCCAACGCTTGCCCATGCCCAACATCAAACATTTCCAAGTAAACAGCAAATTTTCTATGTTGCACATAACGTAGCATAGGCCCTATACAAAGCAAAAAAGCCGCCAAAAAAAACAAAGTTTGTATTTTTTTAGGTATATTTGCTTGCCCTCGTTGCGCAGTTTTCCAAGATATTCGCCCTGGTAGCAAAGCCAATCCCAGCATGAGCACTACCCAAGCAAGAGTGCTACTCCAATGTGGACGCAAAGCAACGCTAAAGTCCAGCAAGTCAAAGCTTTGCATTCTCTCCGCCAATAAAAGCAAAGCTTCGCATGGCAACACGGCCAATTGCACCATGAAAATAGACACACTCCATTGCTCCAAGCACGAAAATAATAGCCCCAAGGCCCCCCAAGGCAACACCCAAAACCCTAAAACGGGTAACCATATGAGATTGATTGCAAACCACACCCCACTGGGCTCAAAATACAACAGCATGACTGGCAAAAGCGCCACTTGAATACCCAAGGAAATGAGCACAATTTGTAAAAAAAATCGTCCTGTTTTTGCTCGTATACGTTGCCAAAAACTTTGCCGCCTTTGCAAAGGGATAACATATTTTATGCGACGTAATACTGGCACCATAAGACAAATGCTCCCCACGCACAGCACCGATAACTGTAAGCCCACATGGTACACCATTAAAGGATAAAAAAGCGTTATAAGACAGATAGTAGCCCAAAGCACAGAAGCCAACGTTGCCACTGTATAGCGCCAAAACACCACAGAAAAAAGCATAAGCATAACAAAGGCACGCAGCAGCGACGGCGGCGCATCACCAAGCCATAAGTAAAGTACTGCCAAAGGTAAGGAGCAAATAATAAATAGCTTTTGTCGCGATATATATAAAAAAACATGAGGTGCAAAAAATGAAATACCTTGTAACAACCCCCAAGCAAATAATGCCACAAGGGCTAGGTGTTGCCCTGACAAAGCCAAAGAATGAACCAAGGAAAGGGCTTGCATATTTTCCATGGTTGTATGTGCCAAGCCAAACCGTTCCCCCAAAAGCAAAGCCGGCAAAAAGGCCAAAGCCTGCTGTTCAAGGGACTTACTGTGCACATTTTCTTCTTTTTCTTGTTTTTCATGCACCATGTTCAATGTCTTTTCAAATCCATGCATTATATCTTGCCGCAATTGCGCCCAGTAATGCGCTTTTCCTAGAATTTGCGGATTCCCCATGGTATCACGAGTCCATAGACGCCAAAAAACGCCTTGGCTTTGCCAGTAAAAACCATAATTATGTCCCCATCTATTGCGATATGACTCTGTGGTGCGAACCTTTGCCGTAATACGTACCCTTTGCCCCGGCAAGGGAAAGGACACACCATGCAACTCTTTTTCTTGTATAAATTTTGATGACCATTGCCATGTCCATACAGCAAGACCTTCTAGAGCTTCATGCTGTTCAAGACGAGGCTCCATGGGTTTAAGATGCTGCAAGACAACTTGCACGCGTCCTTGCGGTAAAGACCGCACCCGAAGCACTTCCCCCTCCAAAAGCACGGATACAGGCCTCCCCTCTTGCATGGTCCACACAGCAGGTTCTGGACGCTTAGGTAAGGCTTGCATAAAAGTTAAAGTTCCTAGCAATAAAAGACATATCGCCATAAAAGCATTGCTTTTTTGGTGTAAACGCTCATCCATGTAAAAGAGAAATAATGAAAAACAAAGGATTTGTGTGGGTATTTGTGGCAATAACAAACCACAAAGCCAAAACAAACTTAAGCTTTGCCATAATAATAAAGCTTGTAAGGGAGGAGAAAAAGAAGGTTGGTACACCGCATGCCCACGCGCCAGTGCAGCTTCAACTTCCAGCGCCGTCACAGACACAAGAGTTGGCGATACTTTTGAAGATTCTTGCTGAACAGGAGGAGCATGAGGCATGGCTTTCCTTGGGCAAAAGATTATTTCTATAAAAATATATCTTTCTGCCGCCATGACAAGAAAACTTTATAAAAAAAAGAAAACTCCACCACATACACGCCATTCGCCTGACATGAAATCTAGTATTTTCCACAAAAAATTGCCAGAAACACATATATGTCATTTCTGGCAATTTCCCTATCTCGTTGGCGAATATACTACCTACGCGCCTAAACTTTTCACATACTCAAGAATAGATATATTTAATCGCGACCGCTCAAGGTGCGCTCCACATCTCTTTCTTCGGCACGTCTTTTTAAGCTTTCTCTATGATCATGCAATTTTTTACCGCGTCCCACAGCAATTTCCAATTTAATTTTTCCCTGTTTAAAATACAATTTCACAGGGACAATAGTTAATCCTTTTTGCTCCACTTGAGCAGCAAGGCTATTTATTTCACGCGCATGTAAAAGCAATTTTCTATTTCTGGTGGGTTCTTGCACCACATAGCCAGCATTGTCGTAAGGAGCAATATGCATACCCACCACAAAGGCTTCACCATTTTTAAAGTCCACATAAGAGTCCATAAAGTTTACTTTCCCTTGGCGTAAACTTTTCACTTCAGGTCCCGTAAGACTAATACCTGCTTCCAAAAAATCACTCAGCTCGTACAAATGACGTGCTTTTTTATTGGGAGCGATGGTTGCAGGAGAATTTTTCTTTGCCATATATTATCCATTGGTGGGAAGCATTGTCGAATAAAAAGAATAATCCTCAGATAAGCTTTGCGCAAGACATTCCCTTACTATGCGCATACAAGTCGCCGTATCTGAAGTTTTAAGTACCGTTTGCATAACCTGATAACACTGCTCTGCATTCAAAGAACGTACAAGATGCTTAATGGCCGGGATATATTGCGGTGTAGCCGAAACAATATCCACTCCCATACCCAAAAGCACCGTCATACAATAAGGATCTGTTACCATTTCACCACATACAGCCACGCTAATGCCCTCTCTGTGGGCACAATCAATGACACGCTTCAAAGAACGCGTCACCGCAGGATGTAAAGGTTGATGCAAATAAGCCACATGCTTATTGCCGCGATCTATGCCAAGCAAGTAATGCACAAGATCATTGGTGCCAATACTAAAGAAATCACATTCACGTGCCAAAGCATCGGCAATGACCACCGCCGAGGGCACTTCAATCATGATGCCCAAGGGGAGATATTCGGCATGATCTATACCTTGAGCTTTCAAATCTTGGCGCACTTCTTCAAGAATATGCTTCACCGTATGCACTTCTTCCATGCAGGAAATCATGGGAAGCATAATGGCCATATTCCCATGTAGCGCTGCACGATACAAAGCACGGAATTGCGTGCGCAACAAGCCTTGATGTCGCAAACAAAAACGAATCCCCCTCAAACCCAAGGCAGGATTAGCCTCCTTAAGGCTGGTTTGCATATCCAGCATTTTATCAGCGCCCACATCCAGTACGCGGAAAATTACCCTTTGCGGCGCAAGTTTTTGCACCACTTCAGCATACTCTTTATACAGTTGCTCTTCAGTGGGCAACTTTCTTCCACGCAAATAGGCAAATTCTGTACGATACAAACCCACGCCTTCTGCACCGTGGTCTACAATACTATCCACTTCACCGGCTTGCTCAAGGTTTGCTTGCACCATGACGCGCACAGCATCGCGCGTTTCAGCCGCCAAATGCCCGCTTTGGCGCACATTTTCCACCCACGCTAAATAATCTGCGCGTTTATGATGGTAAAGTTCAAGCTCTTGCTCGTCAGGGTCTATATAAACGCAACCTTGTAAAGCATCCACAATGACAAGGTCGCCTTCTTTGGCAATTTCCAAAATTCCCGTCACCCCCATCACCGCAGGAATGCGTAAAGAGCGCGCTAAAATGGCCGTATGCGAAGTGACGCCGCCCTCAGCCATGACCAAGGCTAAAATGCGCTCTGCGGGTAAATCAAGCGTATCCACGGGAGATAAGTCTTCTGCCATGTGCACGCGCGGTGAATCCCCCACCAACGGTACATATTCTTTTCCTGCAAGGCGACATTGCAAGCGTAAACCCACAGCACGTAAGTCCAAAGCTCGCTCTTGTAAGTACGGATCATCGATATCTAAAAAAGCCATGCACAAAGCATCGATGGCTTTTTGTAAAGCCCATGGAGCACACAGCCTCTGGGTACGTACAAATTCTTCAGCATCATCCAAAAGACGCGGATCTTTACTGATCATAATATGCGTTTGTATAATACTGCTATGCTCAGCCATTTGCCCACGCATATTTTGCTGGCTGGCACGCAAGTCTTCATACACATGCACCGTGGCTGTGCGTAATTTTTCTATTTCTCCGTCTATTTCTTCCGGAGCAATAAAACGCTCTTCCACATGCGCTTCTTGATGTGTGCGCACTATTTTGCCAATGGCAATACCTGGAGAAACAGCCGTACCGAAAAGTTGTGAACGTGCCATAATTATTCCTTAAATCCCGTAGAAAAAAGTTCAGCTATACGAGTGAGACAGGCCTCGGCATCATCGCCATTGGCGTAGAAAAAAAGCTCACTACCCGAAACGGCCCCAAGGGTGAGCAAATCCAAAATACTTTTGGCATCGGCTCGTTTTTTTCCGCATTCCACAGCCAAAGAAGCATTGAATATTTGTGCTTCTTGCGCTAACAGCGCTGCTGGCCTTGCATGCAAACCCAAAGGAGCATGTACGGTAATACCATAACAAAGGCCATGTTTTGTGCGTTCAAATGCAAAAGCCCCCACCAACTTTCTCCTCTAGCAGTATTGTATGCTATTGTGCCAAAACGCTTAAACTTTGCATAAACAAAAATACAAAAAGCAAGGACACAAGAATCAACCTTGGTACATGCGCCCTTTGTACCAAGAGCACTGCCATGAGCATACAAAGGATGCCCCAAATCTCATTGCCCCAAAAAAAGAGCTCTTTGCCGTCGGTTATTTTCCAAAAAATACCGCACAACAATGCAGCATTACACAGTTTAATACGTTCTGCCCAGTTTATAAGGTCAAAGCCACGCAAAATACGCAAAGCAGACAAGCCATGCTTTACGCCTATGAAGAACATATATACACGGAAGGCACCCACCAGAGCAAGCAAAAAGCCTGTCCATAACAGCGCCGGCAAAAGCATTGAGTAGGTAGTAAGGGGTAAGGCATTGCCATGAGCCATATTATCCAAAAAGGAAGCAGGAATGCCCAGCAAAAAACAGAGAAAACATCCCAAAGCCCACAGCACCAATAAAGTACCGCTGAAAAAGGAATCCCCAATGGCAGATAAGGTTGTGGCTGTTGTATGTAGCAGCCCTTGTATACCAGTGGCAGGAAATTCTTGGCGTGCTACGCGTACCTCTAAGGCAATAAATATCCCCACCAAGAGGGGGGCCATGACACAATGGGTGCGCACGTTACTTAAATAACGCTTCTTTGCCTCTTGTAAGGCTTGCGCCTGAGGATATAAACGAGCCAGAGCTGGGTGGAGGGCATACAAAAAGCCCACACGTTGCATATGCCGTGCAGACATGGCCGCCCCCACACTCCAAGATCGGCGTAAACATTGCCAAAGCACTTTTTTTTGTAACATAGGCTATGTTGGCAGAACAGACTCTCTCGTTTTACAAGTTATGATTATGGTCGTGCCCCTTTATTGAGCTTCTAACCATGTTCGTATATCAATAAGCTGCTTTTGCACAGATTTTGGCCCAGTGCCACCCGGCGTGTTGCGACGCTCCACAGCGGCTCTGTAATCAAGCACAGCAAAAACATCCGCCTCAATTTGAGGACAAATATTTTGCAACTCAGTCAATTCCAAATCTTCCAAGCCCTTACCTGCTTGCTCTGCCAAAGCCACGGCGGCACCTGTGATATGATGCGCTTCGCGGAAAGGAATACCCTTGCCAACCAAATAGTCAGCCAGTTCCGTGGCATTTAAAAATCCGGCTTTACAAGCGGCATACATGCGATCCGTACGGAAAGTGATGGATTCTAGCATGCCAGCCATTAAGGCTAAGGAAGCCCGCAAAGTTTTATCGGCGTCCAAGAAAGGTTCTTTGTCTTCTTGTAAATCTCTATTATACGTTAGTGGGAGTCCCTTCAGGGTGGTAAGCATGGCCGTTAAACTGCCATACACGCGCCCCACTTTGCCACGCATGAGCTCAGCCACATCGGGATTTTTCTTTTGCGGCATGATGGACGAACCGGTGGCATAACCATCGGGCAACTTAATGAAGCCAAAAGCCGGATTGGCCCACAATAAAATTTCTTCGCAAAAGCGCGATAAATGCATCATGGTGCACGAAGCCGTAAACAAAGCTTCGGCCAAGAAATCTCTATCGGCCACAGCGTCCATGGAATTATGAAATACGCCGTACATTTGCAATTCTTCCGCCACAGAGTGCGGATCTAAATCATAGGTGGTTCCAGCAAGAGCCGCCGCACCTAAAGGAGATATGCGCACGCGACCTTCACACGCTTGCATACGCGCACTATCGCGCGTGAACATCCATGCATAGGCAAGCATGTGCTGAGCAAGGCTTACGGGCTGAGCCGGTTGTAAATGGGTATAGCCAGGTAAAATGCTGTCTTGATGCTCTGCGGCACGCTGTACAAAAACAGCCACAAGCTCACGCGTTAAGCGTTGCCACTCGCGCATACTATCGGAAACAAAGAGACGAAAGGCAAGACCCACCTGATCATTACGACTACGACCAGTATGCAACTTCTTGCCCACGTCTCCCACTATTTCTGTCAGACGAGATTCAATATTCATGTGTACATCTTCAAGAGCCGTTTTCCACACAAAGTCCCCGGCTTCGATTTCTGCTTGCACAGTATCAAGTCCTTGTACCAGGGTCTCAGCTTCCTGCATGCTTATCATGCCTTGGCGACCTAGCATGCGTGCGTGGGCTTTAGAGCCAGCAATATCATGGGCATACAAAGCCTGATCATAAGAACAAGATTCGGTATACTCTGCCACTGCCTCTTCTGGTCCCTTACTAAAACGACCACCCCAAGATGTATTTTTAGACATAAATATCTCTTCTTCCAACGTTATTCTATTATACGAATTATTTTAAGTTCATCTTTTGCTTCATGCCGGCAATGGTGCGCAAGCGCAAGCCATCAAGGCGAATAAAGCCCGCAGCATCCTTATGGTCATAGCTGGCTTCATCGGCTTCTTCAAAGGTGGCAAGATCATGAGAGAACAAGCTATAAGGAGATGTGCGGCTCATGGGCCATGCATTACCTTTATAGAGCTTTAAAGTCACAGAACCGGTGACGTATTCTTGTGCTTTATCCATAAGAGCTTGCATAACTTCACGCTCAGGAGCAAACCAGAAACCATCATAAATGGTGGTGGAATAGCGAGGTACCAAAAGATCGCGCGTAGCTAAAACTTCGCGGTCAAGGCACAAGCCTTCCATGTCACGATGTGCTGTATATAAAATGGTGCCACCAGGGGTTTCGTAAACACCACGGCACTTCATACCCACCACGCGGTTTTCCACCATATCAAGGCGACCGATACCATGTTTAGCACCCAATGCATTCAAGTGCTTAATGATGGTGGCAGGAGACATGGTTTCGCCATTTAAAGCCACAGGATTGCCGCGCTCAAAATCAATGGTGATGATTTCAGGAGTATCAGGAGCTTCTTCTACGGGTACGCAAAGACGATGACAAGAAGCATCAGGGAAAGCGCCTGGATCTTCAAGCTCAGAACCTTCAAAGCTGCAATGAAGCATGTTTTCATCCATGCTGTAGCGTTTAGCTTCAGAAGAAATGGGAATGCCATGCTTATCGGCAAACTCATTGAGCACGGTGCGAGACATGAGGTCCCACTCGCGCCAAGGGGCGATAACACGCAAATCCGGAGCCAAAGCGTTTACGGAAAATTCAAAGCGCACTTGGTCATTACCCTTACCGGTGGCACCGTGGGCCACAGCGTCGGCACCTTCTTTGCGAGCAATTTCCACAAGGCGTTTAGCAATGAGAGGACGCGCAATGGCAGTTCCAAGCAAGTAGCGACTTTCGTATAAACCACAAGCACGCATCATGGGGAATACATAATCGCGGGCGAATTCTTCACGCAAGTCTTCCACATAGGCTTTGGAAGCACCGGTTTTGAGTGCTTTTTCTTCCACACCGGACAAGTCTTCACTTTGACCTAGGTCTGCAGTCATGGTGATAACTTCACAACCATAGGTTTCAATAAGCCATTTCAAAATAACGGATGTATCCAGCCCGCCAGAATATGCCAATACTACTTTGTTGATCTTCTTCATAACTATCCTCTTTACTACTATTCGTCTTTATGCTCGAAAGCTAAAGGTTTTTTGTTCATATGACCATTGCATGCCCACCTTATATGTAGAGCAAGGCCCTTATAGCAAGGGCGTAGTATTGCTCAAAGTTTCGAAGGGCGCAAGCCTTGTCTTGGAAGAAAAAAACATTCCCGGCGAAAAAGTTTTTTTTCCGTGTATTTCTTAACACTTGCAAAAGTACATTTGGCAAACAAAATGACGTTTTTTTTCTACCATTCTATCTAAAGTATATACTTTTCCTTTTACATTCATTTTTACCTTGACCATGGGCACTCTTGGGGCTAATACTACCTCTTGCCTGACGGAGAGGTAGCGAAGTCCGGCCGTAACGCGCTCGACTCGAAATCGAGTTATCGG
>CAYJLO010000028.1:0-30710 GCA_964370835.1 uncultured Desulfovibrionaceae bacterium | reverse complement strand
ATTGCGGCGGTAATAATTCCTCAAAAAAAAATGTTGCCGCAATGAAGCATTGAAAAAATTTTTTGATAAAATAGAAAAAGCCCTTACAAGCAATTATGTAAGGGCTTTTTTTGTAATAATATATTTAAGAAATCTATACTACAGCTTCCACATAGGCACCGGCGCTGAGCCCTTGCACATCACAATGCAGGGTAGCTTCCATGCCGGGGTGCACCGTATCCACGCTTTCCCCCAAATGATTTTCCAAGCGATATTTGCCTTGCTCCAGAAGCGGTCTTTGTCCTTCGGGCATGAACACATAAGCTTTGCGCTCAGCTTTCCACTGCGAGCGCACGCTGATGCGCCACGTGCCGGGTTGCAATTCTTCTTCGAGGCGAGCTAACAACGGAGAAAATCCGCCCTTACCGCGATTATGCGCCAAGGCAAGTTTTTGATGCTTGGGCAGAAAAAAGCCCGTGCCCAAATCGCGCGATGTCCATTGCTCAATGTCAAACATGAGCTCAGGTAAGGCTTCTTTCCACGCTTTATGCGAGGATACTTGCGTGGCCATGTCTATGGCGCGGCGATAGCCATCCACGGCGTGGGCAGTGTAGGCACCGGTGCGCATGCGTCCTTCTATTTTAAGGGCGGTGATTTTTTGGCGCATGAACCAAGGCACAAAGGGCAGGAGGCATAAATCTTCCGGCGACCAAAAGGCCGAATATTTATCATCGCCTTGGGTGATTTCCCATGTGGGGGTGCCGGTGCGCCAGCTTTCCTCAAAAAGCTGACTGGTGCCGGGCATGGGGCGATATTCAAAGCGGCAAGGCTGGGTGCATTGTCCGGCATTGGCAGGTCTGTTGTTCAACCATGCAGAAAGCAAACATTGCCCCGAAATGGCAAGACATTGCGCCCCGTGAACAAAGCATTCCAGCTCCACCTCTGGGCAAGCCTTACGGATGGCGCGAATTTCATGCAAGCGCAATTCTCGGGCTAAATTCACACGCTCTGCACCAAGGTCATGCCAAAAAGCCACGGAAGCGGCATTGCAAGTGTTGGCTTGGGTGGAAAGGTGAATGGGAATGTGCGGGAAATGCTTTCTGGCCAAGGAAAAAACGCCGGCATCGGCTATGATATACGCATCCACACCGGCTTCTGCGCCAAGGGTTAAATTTTCCAGCGCGGCAGATAAATCATGCTGACGAGGAAAGGCATTGCAACAAAAAAACAGTTGCACGCCGGCGGCCTTGGTTTTGGCTCTGGCAGTGGCAAGGGCCTCGGCTGAAAAGGGACGTCCTGCACGAAGGGAAGCGGAGCCTCCCAAATAGACGGCATTGGCACCGTATAAAATGGCGGCGTCCAATTGATCCATGGAGCCCACAGGAGCCAAAAGCTCGGGAATAAATGGGGAGGAAAGTTCTGTTTGCATGGGTTTTATGTAGACGCAAGGTGTGAGAGGGTCAAGCCTTTTAAGCTCCGCACCACGAAAAAGACAGTAATGGTGGGCTAAACATTACGTCATGAGAATTATTTTGCACTATCAATACCATTTGACACACTGAAATGTGTCAGCCTGTTACACAGGATAGCCCAAAGCGCGCCGCTGCTCCTTCAAATCTTCCAACACTTGCAACTTCACGCGTAAATCCCCTTTACCAAAACCCAAATGAATATGCGGTTTCACATCGCCGTGGAAGTCAGACCCGCCGCTGACGGTTAGATTATATTTCTTGGCCAAATCCAAGAGCCGCTGAGTGGTGATGGGGTCGTGCTCGCTGTGATACGCTTCCAAAGACATAAGTCCTAAGCTTTTAAGATACTTTATATAATTGTCCAGCTGATGGGGCGTGCAACGAATGAGACCTGGATGCGCAAGTCCTATGGTGACTTTGGCTTCTTGCAGTAATTTCATGAGAGATTCGGCACTGAGCAGGGTCTTATGTTCATAAGCCGGACAACCATCGCCCAGATATTTGGCAAAGGCCTCGCGAATGCTGGACACGTAGCCCTTTTCCAAAAGCACAGTGGCTATGTGGGGTCTACCAATGGAATTTTGATTTTTCTTGGGCTTTTTTTGTGCAATGGAGGGCATGCCTTCCACGGTGCGTGCGGCTTTGGCCACTTCTTCATGCTGAATATCAAGCCCCAATTGCTGCAATTTTTCCACAATGACAAAATTTCTGTGCAGGCGGTCTTCGCGTAATTTCTTGAGGGCTCGCTCAATTTTTATGGCTCTTTTGGGCACCCAAAGGGCCAATATGTGCACTTCGCCATAGGTGGAAAAAATGGAAAATTCGCACCCGCGAATGACTTCAATGCCATCTTTGCGCCCTTGAGCCTCGGCCTTTGGTAAACCGGCCAAAGTGTCATGGTCGGTGATGGCCACAGCGGCAAGACCCAGCTTGGCGGCCATTTTCACCACGGCGGCGGGGGACTTGCGGCCATCGGAGGCCAAGGTATGTGTATGCAAATCTACATATGTGGTCATAAGCACCCTTTCCAAGGTTGGGCGAAAATATATGCTTTTTGTGCGAAACATTTATTTGTGTGCAAAATAAGGCTAGCATAAAGCTTTCATGGGGACAATGGGTATTTTTGAAGGTTTTATGACATTTTATGCTTTTTTCCATGTGTTTGTGGGGTGAAGCTGTTTTGTAATAATGGCGCTTTTTTTGTGTAACGGGCATATTTTTACAGAACAAATAATCTTAAATAATATCTTCTCCTAAAAACTCATATGTGCCTAGGTTGTAGTAATCGATGACGTGAACCTCATATTACCCCAATCCCAAAAAAACATATAAGACGCCCCCTACTCGCAACATTGTGGAACACTTTGTGCAACTCCTCCCGTAGGGAGCCACCCTAAAGGAGAATTCGTCATGATTTTGACCTCTACTTTTACCACAAAACGTACGACGTTTTTACTTATACAAAGCTTCTTTTTGCTCAGCTTTTTACTGCTTATGGCTTTGCCTGCCAAGGCTGTAAGGCTTAAAGATATTGCATCTTTTTCTGGTCAGCGTGATAACCAGCTCATAGGCTATGGCCTTGTGGTGGGTCTTGCTGGAACCGGCGATAAAACAAATGTGAGCTTCACCACTTCCTCCCTTGCCAACATGATGGATAAGATGGGAATTGGGGTGGATCCCGATGATTTGAAAGTCAAAAACGTGGCATCGGTCATGGTAACGGCGCGTATGCCTGTTACTTCCAAGCCCGGCTCTCGCATAGATGTGACCTTGTCTTCGGTGGGCGATGCTTCTTCCCTCTTGGGCGGCGTACTTTTGCAGACCACTCTTAAGGGGGTGGATGGTAAGACCTATGCTTTAGCGCAAGGCTCCCTCACTGTGGGCGGCTTCACCGCCGAAGGTGCTGCGGCTCGCACGCAAAAAAATATTTCCACCGTGGGTGTCATCCCTGGCGGTGCCACAATTGAACGCGGCATCCCTTTTCAGTTCAATGATCAAAGCAAGCTTACCTTGAATTTGCGCACGCCGGATTTTAGCACCAGCCAAGATATTTCTGAGCGTGTGAACGAAGCCATGGGCGGGCCTTTTTCCAAAGCCATGGACGCGGCCACCGTGCAAGTGCAAGTGCCACCGCAATATACCAATAATTTAGTGCCACTCATGGCCTCTTTGGAAAATATCGAAGTGTCCCCCGATGCTCCGGCCAAGGTGGTGGTGGATGAAAAAACCGGCACTGTGGTGTTGGGACGTAATGTGCGCATTTCTCAAACTGCTGTGGCGCACGGTAATTTACAAATCACCGTACAAGAAACGGAGCAAGTTTCACAGCCTGGGCCTTTTTCCCAAGGGCAAACGGTGGTTACTCCTGAAACTGCTTTGGATGTACGCGAAGAAAATAGACGCCTCATGGTGGTGGAAGGAGCAACATTGCAAGAATTGGTGGACGGGCTCAATGCCATTGGCGCCACGCCTCGCGATTTAATTTCCATCTTACGCACCATGCAAGTATCAGGTGCTTTACACGCGCAATTGGAGGTCATCTAATGTCAACTCCCATTAATATGCTGACAAATCCTGCCCATTCTGCGACGCAATTGCAGACGCAAAAAATGGAAATGGCCCAGAACGAAATCAAGGGTCTTGGTCAAACCAAGCTCAATGATGCGGAAAAGGCCGCCAAGTTGCGCGACACGTGCGAGAATTTTGAATCCATTTTCATCCAGAAAATGTGGCAACAAATGCGCGCCACCCTGCCCCAAGAAAATCCTCTGGTGGGCAAGGAAGAAAAATTTTGGCAAAGCATGTATGACCAAGAATTTTCCAAAAAAATGTCGCAAGGTGGCGGCATTGGTCTTGCCGACATGATGTATGAGCAACTTTCGGAAAACCTGTTCAACGTCAGTAAGACCACAGCTCATGCCACAGCCAATGCCAAGGGTTTTGAAATTCAAGTGGCGCCCATGGTGCCTGCAGGATCCGCCGCCCATGTGGCTTCTCTCACAGGCTACGAAGGCGCTTTGGATGAACCCAAGAGCGCATCATCTGTGGCTGAAAGTAAAAATGCTTCTGCGCAAAAGTTTGCTTCTTTATATGAAGAAGTGAGCCCGCAAAGCGGCGCGGCTACGGCTCAGAGTGCGTCCGCTTTGACTTCCACGCCAACAGCAATTGTGCCAGGCGCAGTGGATTCGTCCAATGCCGGACAAAATAGCGCGGCAGTGCAACAGTTTTTAGCCGGTTTACAAGCTAAGCAAGATGCCAATGCTGGCACCCTCACAGGGCCGCAAAGGGCGCAACAAGTGCAGCAAATTGTGGGTAGCGCACCTCCGGCCAACGGCGTGCTTCCCCCAACGCAAGCCGCGCCCCAAGTGCTGCGCACCACCTACACCACCAATGTGCCCAAGAATGAGCGCCAAGGTGATGCAGAGAGCCATATGAAAGACCTTATGGCCAAGGCCGCTCTGCAACAAAGCGCTGGGGCCAATCCCTTTTTAGCACAGCCGCAAGCGGGCGCATGGCAACAAGCCAGCCCCAGCCAGCAGGCCAGTAATGCTGTGCAAGAGGCTTTGCGTAAGGCTCAGGAAAGTGTAGCCAATCCGGCGACCGCTCCCCTACCATTAACTCCGGTAAATAACCCGTCTGCCAGTCTTAACCCTGTGAACCCATTGGGTTTTACGCCCATGGATCCTAACTCTGTAAAAAGGCAAAGTTAATGGTTAAAGCATATGGTATGCATCTTTCGGCATTAATTTTGCATCAAAGACCATACCATGAGGAAGTAGGGTAGAATTTTCCCTGCTCAGCCGCCAAGGCGGTGAGATCACATTTCGTCAAAGGAAGCCACCATGTACCATCGCATATACGAAGCATTACAAAGACAAAAGCAAGCCATGCACCTTTTGGTGGATTTGCTGGAAGAAGAATATGTACTCTTGCGTAATCGCGAAACACAAGAAGTGGTTGCCTTGGAAATGTCCATTCAAGAGCTCATTCGTCAATTGGCTGTGGAAAAAATTGGTGTGCAAACCATGTTGGATGGCGGCAGACTTAAGGTGTATGTTACCCTCTTGCCAGAAGAGCAAGGCCGCAATTTAATGGCACTTTTTGATGACATGGATGCCCATGAGCAAAAGGCAGCTCGTCTTGCTTCACGCAATGCTCAGCTTTCCTTGGCTCTACTCGACCAAAGCCAGCGCGTCATGCATTCTTTGCATTCGCAACTTACCCCAAAGCACGGCATGACCTATGGCAGACGTGGCTATATGGGTAAGCAAAGACCGCAAGCGGCACTTATCTCCGGGAGGCTATAATGAGTATTGGTGCTTTATTTAATATAGGCCAGTCCGCGCTTAACGCCCAGCAAGCCACCATAGCCACCACAGGTAATAACATTGCCAACGTGGATACCCCGGGCTATGCTCGTCAATATGTACAGTTGGAAGATGCTTTTTCTTTAACGTACAATCCTGGTTCCTTGGGCATGGGCGTCAATGCTGTACAGGTATTGCGTCGCTTTGACCAATTTGTGGAAGTTTCCTTCCTCGATAAATCTTCCGAAGCCGCCCGCTGGGCCGAGCAAGAAAATACCTTAAGCTCGGTGGAAAGCATTTTTAACGAATCCAATCGCACCGGTATCAATGATTCCTTGTCGGCTTTCTTTAAAGCTTGGGAAGACCTTGCCCTGCGCCCCGACGATGATGCCACACGCCAAAACTTGGTGACTTTGTCCCAAAACCTTGGCTTGCTCATGAATGATACCATGGATGACCTAGATCAAATTCGCGAGCAGATGGATTTGAACATCGAGGTGGATGTGGAGCGCGTCAATGAGCTTGTGGAAAGCATTGCCGATCTTAATAAGCAAATCACCGCTAATACCATCGATGGCGTAAGTAACCCCAACGATTTACTAAATAAGCGTGATTTGGCTGTGCGCGAGCTTGCCACCTATATTGACATCAAAACCGAATACACCCACGACGATGAATTTGTGGTGCGTACCACCAACGGCATGCCCTTGGTGCAAGGTGATGTCACTTCTGAATTTCAATTCCTTGGGCCGCGCGCCGAAAATGATTTGATCCCCAACTCTGATTATGAGGGCGAAATTGTTTTTGATGGCTCTGACTCCTTTGAATACACAGTGGAAATGTTGACCGGCGGCAATGCCGGTGCCGTGGGCGATCCCAACAATCCTACCTATCGTGTGTCCTTGGACGGTGGTCAAACATGGCTGAAAAACCCCGACGGCACAGAAAAAGTCTTTACCGTCACCGATGATGATGGTGATGGCGTGGTGGATCCTGTACAAGCCCATGATGTGAAGATTTCTTTTTCCGATACGGAAAACTTTACCGCCGGCGATCGTTTTAACATTACGCCCAAGAGTGGTTTATATTGGATTGAACCCACTCGCGGCCCCATTAATATGACACCGCAAAGCTATTTTGACGGCACCACCAATGAGCAACGCTTGAGTGGCGGCTCCATTACGGCACATTTTGCCGTACGTGATGACCATATTGGTCGTTATGAAGATGAAATGAATGCTGTGGCCGAAGCCCTCATTTGGGAAGTGAATCGCCTTCACAGCCAAGGTGCCAATCCTAACTTTACCCATGAATACAATGGTTCTGAGCGTGTGGAATATACCGATGTGCCCATGGGTACGCCTCAAAGCGGCGCAGCCTTTTATGATCGCTTAACGGAAGGCAATATGAAGATTCATTTTTATAATGAATCCGGTGACCATATGGAAAGCATGGAGCTAGATATGGACCCCACCACCGACGGCGTACAGGATTTTGATCCGGCCGTGCACAGCCTTGAAGATTTGCGCGATGCCATTAACTCCGGTTTTGGCGGTAATTTGCACGCGGCCATTCATGACAATAAGTTGAGCATTGAAAGCACCGACCCCACTTTGGACTTTGCCATTGGGCAAGATACCACAGGTGTTTTGGCAACCCTTGGCATTAACACTTTCTTTAAGGGCAGTGATGCCAGCAACATAGCTGTTAATGAAAATATTGCCACCAATTTGGGTCAAATTAATGCCGGTTATGTCAATGGTGATAATCAAATTTTAGAAGCGGATAATACCCTTGCCAATGCCGTGGGCGACCTGCTCGTGAAAAAGGTTGATATTAGCACTCCTTGGCGTACATCCAATTCGCAAAGTATTGTGGAAGGCTACAGCTCTTTAGTATCTCGTGTGGGTGCTGATTCGCGCACAGCGCAGACCAATGCCGAATATAACGAAGCCTTGGCCAACGATTTAAGCAATCAGCAACAAGCCGTGTCCGGCGTTAATCTTGATGAAGAAATGGCAAACCTCATTAAGTATCAGCACGCTTATACAGCGGCAGCCAAGCTCATTACCACAGCTGATCAAATGCTGGAAACCTTGCTTGGTCTTAAGCAGTAGGAGGCCTTATGCGTATTAGTAACACCATGATTTATGATACAAACATGAAGAATATGCAGACAAGTTTGGCCAATTACATGGAGACCAACATTCAGGGCGGTACGCAAAAGAAAATCAATAAGCCCTCCGATGATCCTGCTGGCATAGCCTTGGTGCTAAATTCCCGTGCAGAAATTGCCTCCACCGATCAGTATCAACGTAATTTGGATACGGCGCGTGGCTGGCTTGAGCTTACCGACGCCACCTTACAAAGCGTAAGCACCACCTTGGCAGACATTAAGGTTTTGGCTGAGCAAGCTGCCACCGAAAGCATGTCTCCGGAAAATAGAAAGCAAATTGCCATACAAGTGGAGCAACTTTTTGGCCAATTGCTTAATTTGTCCAATGTGGAATTTGAAAATAATGCCATTTTTGGTGGTCATAACTACGGCGAAACGGCCTTTGAAGAAGGCATGGGCGTGCAAACCTACGATGAAAATTTTGATACCACAGGTGCCACCGTCACCGGTAAGGCCGATGCTTCCATGTCCATCCGTTTTTTGGATTCGGGTTCTGTGGGCACCGATGCCTTGAGATATCAGTGGACAAAGGACGGCGGCGAAACCTGGACCGAAGGCACATTGCCTGCAGGTGAAACGCAGCTCAGCGTCAATGGTGTGCAGTTGAATATGCGCCCCGGCACGGAAGTGACCGGCGCCACCAATCATGACACAGAAGAAAGCGTGGACACCAAAGACGGCACATTTTTAATGCTCTACCCCACCGCCATTTATAATGGTGACGATAGTGATGCCAGCGCTTATGCCGCCGTGCAAAATGGTATTTCCGGCTTAAGCACCGAAGTGCACGCCAATATAGATGAAAATGTTTTGTTGGAATTTACCGCCCCTGCCGATTTGCATGCGCAAGGTTCTGAAGTGGCCTATCGCTATAGCAATGATGGTGGCGCCACGTGGACCAATGCCACGGTGGATGTGCCCAATCCCGTGACCAAGACCATGCAAATTCCCTTTACCAACTCCCTTGGTGAGGCTGGTTTCATAGAGCTTAATACGGAAAATAGTCTTGATGGAAAGTTGCCGGCAGATTTTAGTGTGGATATGCAGCCGCGTCGCGTGGATATGCTCAATGGTTCCGAAGATATTATGCTCAATGCGCAGGGTATTTTTTCGCAAAATACCGTGGTGCGCTTGAATGAAGATGTGGACTTAAATGTGCCCGGTTCCAATGTGAACTATTCCTACAGCGTGGATGGTGGCACGACTTGGATTAACTCTGTGGCACAAGTGCCCGACCCTGCCGTGGGATCCGCCACTTTGACGGTGCCCGGTGGCTTTTTAGAGCTGAGCGCCACCGATGGTAATACTGGAGTTATGGCGGCAGGCACGCAAATGACCATTCACCCCGACCGCGCCGAACTTGGCTATGAAGTTATGCAAAATACGCATATTCCTGTGAACCAAGTGGGTAAGGATATTTTTGGCGGCATGTATAATGGTCAAGTGGTGGAAGGGCCCAATATTTTTGAAGCCGTGGGGCAGCTCATAGCTTTTTGCGAAAATAACGAAACCGCAGGCATAAGCGAAGCTTTGGTCACCATTACCGCAGCTCAAGAGCATATGCTCACCCAAGCGGCTCGAGTGGGCGGTTTAGAAAATCGTTTGGATTTGGCAGATAGTATGTTAGAGTCTGAGAAGTTAGACCAACAATCTCGTCTAAGCTACACAGAAGATATTGACTTAACAGAGCTTTTGAATCAATTGGCCAAGGACGAATTAGCCTATTCAACTGTGCTCAAGTCAGCCTCCATGATATTGCAAACAAATCTAACAAATTATGTCTAATGTAACCTAGGGATATAAAGCTGATCTATTATGCTTATACTCACACGTCGCCCCAATGAAAGTATTTATATAGGGGAAAACATACGCATTAAAGTGCTAAGCTTGCAAGGAAAGCAAGTGAAGCTCGGCATTGACGTGCCCGACGATATGACTGTTTATAGAGAAGAAGTGTACTTACGTGTAACGGAAGAAAACCGTCTCGCCCTCGAAACCCGTACTGAAGATCTTTTATTGGTGACAAGCTTATGGCAAGAAAAAACGAAGTAGAAATACAGACCCGTCTTGGTGTTCGCACTGTGGACACAGATAAAGTACTCTATTTCCCTCGCGGTCTTGCAGGCTTTGAGGGTTTACATGAGTTTATCTTATTGCAGATACGCCCCGAAACGCCTTTTCTTGTGCTGCAAAGCATGGATAAAGCCGATGTGGGCTTGCTGGTGGCAGATCCTTACACCTTTTTGCAAGATTATAAGGTGAAAGTGGGCGATGCAGAGCAAAAGCTCTTGCGCCTTAAGGGCACGGAAGAAGTTGCCGTGTTGGTCACCGTATCCATACCCGAAGGTAAGCCCGAGGAAACCAGCTTAAATCTTGTGGGGCCCATTTTGGTAAACCATGAAAAGCGCGTAGGTTTGCAAATTCCTCAAGCCGACAGCACTGCCGTTGCGCAATATCTTATCCATCAAGGTAAAGAAGTGCAAAAAGATGGTAGCGAACGCGAAATAATAGAAAAGGCCTAACAGGCCTTACGCTCGTATTGTGCTGTAATAGGTAGATCCATGGGCTGGAAACTTTTTCCCAGATCATGGTAGTTTTTGAAATAGAAAAAAGCCCTTCGAATCATATTCGAAGGGCTTTTGTTAATTTTGTGCGTCTGCTTTTGGTGGCTAAGAAGTAAAGTGTACCACAATATCATATGTGGTAGCTGAGCCGCCGTCGGGAGGCAGTACAGATACATCAAATGTCAGGGTGCCCTCGGCACTCAACTTACCTTGACTGGCAGTTTGTCCACCCACAATAAGTGTATCATTGGCCCAATCAAAGTCATGAATGGTGATATGGCGTTCTTCGGTATCTCCAGGAATGACATTAATGGTGATGGTGTCACTACCAGCTCCGGTGTTAATGCTGCTGTAGGAGGTTGGGGCAGTGCCGTATTGACCGTCAGCCAAGTAAAGATTGATGTTGTCATTGCCAGCGCCGCTGTTAATGTCGGCACCATAGAAATTATGCATGCTAATGTTGTCGTTACCATCACCGCTATTTACAACAACTTTATCTTGACCTGCCACACCCACTTGCTGCGTAAGTGTGATGGCATCTGCGCCAGCACCAGTGTTTATGTTTACGCCGCCCATGATGGCACCGGTAATGAGAATATTGTCACTTCCTACGCCGGTGGTCAGTGTGCTACCGCTTCCCACAGAGCCTTGAAGGTTTAGGGTATTGCTACCTTCACCAAGATCAATGGAAACATTTTGTCCAACACTACCGCGCACAATAACGTAATCATTCCCGTTGCCTGCACTTATGGTGGATCCGGCTTCTATGCCTCGGCTAATGCCCAAAACATTATTTCCGCCGCTTAAAGTGACGGTGCTGTTTTCTTGCAAGCTACCCCATATGGAGATGATATCATCGGCAGAATCGGCAGTACCGCTATCGGCATCGTATATATGGCCCTTGGCATTGCCTTGAATGACAATGGAGTCTTGCCCCATGCCGCCAAAAATATTGCCGCTGGTGAGGGAGCTCAAGGTGATGGTGTCGTTGCCGCCGCCGCCATAAATGGAGCCGCCGTCTACAGTGCCCGACACGGTGATATGGTCATTGCCGCCGTGCTCACCTTGCACGGTGGAGTCACCATAAATGGAGGTGCTTGCGGATGTCATATTGCCGTCAATGACTATGGTATCATTGCCCCAAGCCTTAACGGCACTTGTGTCCACAGAACCGCCATCTCCACTGATGATAGAATTGCTAAAGCTGCCAGTGAGGTGAATGGAATCATGCCCAAAGGTCACTTCGCCGCCGCTGACGGTGGCTATATCGCCATAAATGGAATTACCACCGGTTTTATTATGGAGGGTAATGGTGTCATTACCGCCGGTAAATATGCCATTGGTCATGGTGTTGGCATCGCCCACAATACGTCCTTCGGACATGTCTAAGCCGGCTATGATGTCGTGACCGGCGGCCACTGTGCCTGCGCTCACGTCTTGCAAATCACCAGAAATAACCACGTTGGAGCCCACAATATTGTTTGAAATATTGATGGATTGAGACTCAAGGTCATAGGTTTTGCCAGATGCTGGGGTAATATTATCACCTGTATAGGAGTTGGAACCGGAAACAACCACAGCCAAAAGGGAACCTTCATTGCCGCCTTCACTGCCTGCGCTTACGGAAACATCTTGATTGTTAGAAGGGGCCACGCCTTGCATGGTTCCCACCACCACCAAAGCACCTTCGGCACCGATGGAGCTGTCCAAAAGGGCCATGCCCACATCGCCCATGGCTTGTGCTGTGTCGCCATCCAAAAGAATATAGGTGCGCTCATCTGCGGCTTCTTGGTCGTGGATTTCGCCCAAAATGGCCATGATTTCTTGGATGATTTGCTGTACTTCTTCTTGGCTAAAAACACGTGCTGAAAGCTCAGAATCATTGGCGCCAATTTTTGCGCCTTCGTATTCCTCATCCAAGGAAATTTGAGCACCATCGTGGGTGGTTATGAGTACATTATGGCCTTGATCCAAGGAGAGCACCACAAAGTTTTCACTGCCATCTTCATGCACTTTCACCACAAAATCTGTACCGCGTATACCCACGGTGGCTTTGGGGGTAATGACCTTAAATGCGTCGGGGTTTTGTTCTACAACTTCGCCGCTTATGGCGCGTAAGGCACCGGAATTCATGCGTAAGATGTAGGAGGAGTTGGCGGTGCTTTCAAAGGCAAATTCGTCAATGGTAAGCTCGGATTTAGGGCTTAGTTGAGCACTGGAGCCATCGGCAAAGACAAGTTGCACTGAGCGGCCACCGCTTTGTACTGTGTCGCCCGCATACATGGCTTCGCCTTGTTGCACGTGCACGCTTTGACCTTGACGTAAAACCGTAATGGGGCCGCTAGCCTGTGTCAAAGTAGCAGCAATTTGCTGAAGATTTGTTGAGTATGCCATATAAGCTCCTAAAATAAATACCTTCTTTGTTGTGAGAAAGGCCAAATTACTATAAAGTTAAGCCCTTGTCAAAGAAATACTGAGTACTCACCTAGCTTTATGCTATGTTTGCCTTTGTGGTGGGTGAAGTTTGTAAGCGTGAAATAAAAGAATGCAATGACAAGGGCATGCTGCCCTGTCCTTGTTATTAGGAATTTTGAAAATACACTGTGAGTATGTCTGAGCCTGCGGTGAAGGTCACCGTGTTGAGATTGGTAGCGGCCTCTGCGAAAGTTTTTTGGGTGCCACCCACCGTAACCATGGTATCGTTAGTAATTGTGGTGCCGTTGAAGATAAACACGTCATTGCTTACATCAAAGTCTTTCACTTGTACCTTGGCATTTCCCTCAGCTTTCAGCGAAAGAGTATCACTGCCTTCATCGGTAAAAATGCTCCTGTCATTGGTTGCTTCAATGACGGTGATTTCCACAAGATCGTTTCCTTGACCGGTCAAAATATTTCCTTCTTCAAATTTTGCCACCCTAATAACGTCATCGCCTGCGCCGGCAATAATGGCTGGGGCACTGTTTGTGCTTTCACCCATGGTGCCTAGCACCGTGATGGTATCATTACCTCCACCGCCATAGATGGCTGCAATGCTATGTAGGTCTGCATGCAGGGTGATGCTATCATTACCGCCTTCGCTGACAGCGTAGACGTCTTCGTTGGTCTTGTCACCATAGATATTACTTTCGTTGGGGCCGCCACCCACGTCGCCATATATGGTGATGGTATCATTACCCCATGTGATGGTGCCTCCGTTAAGGACGCCTATATCACCTGCAATGGTGCTCTGAGAAAAGGTGCCTGTGATGACAATACTATCATTTCCGCATTGTATTTGCCCGCCGTCCACGGTGCGCACATCGCCATAAATGCTATTGCCACCGTCTTTATTTGCAAAGCTAATGGTGTCATTGCCGCAAATGAGGTTTGCGTCGCCACCGGCGTTGAGGGAGTCGCCCGCAACCAAGCCGCCTAGCATGTCTTTGCCTGAAATATTATCATTACCGGCATATAATGTGCCTTGGCCAATGCTGGCAATATCACCGGAAATATGGATGCTCGTATTTGTAATATTTTCTGTGATGGTAATATCTTGCGAAACGGCTATGTAGGTTTGTCCTGTAATGGCTTGTATTTCATCGGCAATGTAGGATTCACCACCATCAATGCTGACGGACACAAGGAGGTTAGGGGCGTCTTCACTGCCATCACCGTCGCTTGGTGCTAGCACCGTTTCTATGATGGATTCACCCAAGGCGCCTGTGCTGTCCTCAAAGCCCACAGAAATTCCCACTTCCACCAGTTCGGATACCAATTCACCTAAGGTGGCGGTGGATACGCTGGCCACCACTTCGCTTTCCAAAAGCAAGGTGGTTTGGGTTGTTCCATCGCTTTCTGTGGGGGTATCGCTTTCCAGTGCAGCAACAATTTTTTGCACCAACTGTTCCACTTGCTGGGGGGTGAATGTGGTGGGGGTAATGTCTAGGCTGGTGCCGGCTGGTATTTGCGCGCCGGCATTGGCAGTGGTTAAGGAAACTTGATTGCCGCCGTAGGTGGTGATGACTAAATTATGCCCTTGATCAATGGCCTGAAGCACAAATTCTTGGCTACCGTCGTCATTGACGGAGACCAGCAAGGTGGTGCCGCGAATGCCCGCTGTGGCTTTTGGAGTGATAATTTTAAAGGCATCGGGGTTTTGTTCCACCACGGCGCCGCTCACCGCTTGCATGACGCCTGCGGCCAAATTGAGCACATAGGAGTCATTGACATTGCTTTGACCGAAAGAAAATTCTTGCACCGACATGACGCTTTGCGGGCTTAAATTGGCGGAAGAACCGTCTATGAAGTTTAACTGTACAGAATGGTTGCCTGTTGTAATGGTGTCACTGGCATAGATCACATCGCCAGCCACAAGCTCTATGGTTTCACCATAGCGCTCCACGGTGACAGGACCTGTGCTTTGACTAATGGTGGCAGCTACAGATTGTGCGTTTGCGCCGCTTACATTTGACATACCTTGCTCCTATGCAAAAAAACAACCTTCACAGTTTGCTGACAAAGAGGGTAGCCCACGAAAAATATCTTGTAAAGTGCATTGTTTTACTAAGAAAGATGAGAAAGCGGAGAGAGTTTTTTTCCCATGGAGTAAAAAAAGCGTTTATGGGTATTTTGTGGCAAATAATATAAAGGATATGTGATTTCTTGTAGGCAAAACTTTGCCGTGGAGAAAAAAACTGTTGCAGGGAAGAACATGCCGTACATGCTATATGTTGTAAAAGTAAGCTCTAAGTGTTGCTGCGCCAAGGGTAAAGGTTACGGTATCTTTAGCGGTAACAGTGTCGTCAAAAGTTTTAGAACTGCCGTTTAGTACCACGTCAGCATAAAAGTGGACGCTACCATCAATGCTTATGGCCGCAAGTGAGCCCATGGGGGGCGTCACATTTTGTGTAGTGGTGTAGGTCATATTTAACATGCCTTGTTCCTCTACAAAAAACAATGTTTTTAGCTTATTATCTCCAGAAGCGGGTCAGGGATAGTTTTTTGCAAAGTACATTTTTTTAATAAGTAAAGTAAGAAAGGGGGCAAACGCGCCTTATGCCCTTGACCTTTTGCACAAAATGCGGCAATTTTTCTATGGGTTTTTACACCCCATCTTGCTTTTGCGCCATAAGGAGCCAGCCGTGATATTTAATATCGAAAAAGAAACCATGCCCCGTGAAGAAATTGAAGCTTTGCAATTACGCCGCCTTCAAGATTTGTGTCGACGTTTATATGCCAATGTGCCTTTTTATCGTAAGCGTTTTGACGAAATTGGGCTCACCCCTGCCGATGTGACCTCTTTAAGCGTTTTGGCCAGCTTGCCCTTCACTGAAAAGCAGGACATGCGCAATCATTATCCTTATGGCCTATTTGCCGTACCTCGTGAAAATATTGTACGCGTGCATGCTTCCAGTGGCACCACAGGTCGTGCCACCGTGGTGGGCTACACCCAGCGCGACATTAACAATTGGGCTGAGCTTGTGGCGCGTAGTCTTGGCTGCACCGGTGCCGAAGCACGCGACTTTGTGCATGTGGCCTATGGTTATGGTCTTTTCACCGGCGGTCTTGGCATGCACTATGGTGTGGAGCGTTTGGGGGCCACGGTTATTCCGGCTTCCGGCGGTGCCACCAAGCGTCAAGTGCAGCTCATGCGTGACTTTGAAGCCACCGTGCTTTGTTCCACTCCCTCTTATGCTTTGTATTTGTGTGACACAGCCGATGAGCTGGGCATAGATTTTCGTAAAATGCCTTTGCGCATAGGTGTTTTTGGGGCTGAGCCTTGGAGCGAGCCCATGCGTGCCGATATTGAAAGAAAGATGGGCATACATGCTTTAAATATTTATGGCCTTTCCGAAATCATGGGCCCAGGCGTGGCCATGGAATGTGTGGAAGCTAAAAACGGCATGCATATTTTTGAAGATCACTTCTTGCCGGAAATCATTGACCCCGTCACCGGTAAAAATTTACCCGAAGGCGAAGTGGGTGAGCTTGTTATCACCACCATCACCAAGGAAGGTATACCGCTCTTGCGTTATCGCACACGCGATTTGACCAGTTTGAATTATACCCCTTGCCGCTGCGGTCGTACCCATGCGCGTCTTGGTCGTATTGTGGGTCGCAGTGATGATATGCTCATCATCCGCGGCGTCAACGTATACCCACAACAAATTGAAGCTCTCTTGCTTGAATGCGAAGGCATTGCGCCGCATTACCAAATTCACGTGAGCCGCGAGAACAATTTGGATAACGTGGAATTGCGTGTGGAAATTGGTAACATTAGCTTTGGTGATGAAATCCGCCGCTTGCAACAAACGGAAAGCAAAATCCAAAAGGCCATTAAGGAATACCTTGGTGTTTCTGTGAAGGTGCGCCTTGTGGAGCCGCATTCCATTGCACGCAGCGAAGGCAAAGCCCAGCGTATTGTGGACACCAGACCCAAAGATTAATACTATGTTTAAAAAGTGTGCACCACGCGAAAAATAATCGTCGCACAGTGGAGCGCGTTTTTTAACTTCCTGTTATGATAGCATGCCCCTGCCTCACGGTGGGGGCTTTTATTTTCTATCAAAATAGCCGCTGAGTTGTTCTTCTTGTAAAAGCTCCACCTCTGTGAAGCCATGTTGTGCCAAGATGTCATGCACGCATTTTTCTGGCAGATCATGGGGCGTCATTTGCAATAGGGGAGCAGGGCGCAAGCGCAAACGGCATTCCATGAGCCCCGCCGCATGTAAGGCCTCTTCTGCCGCCGCAATATTTTGTAATACTTTGGTTTCTATCTGCATGCCGTAGTGTAGGCGCGTAAGCAGGCATGGGCTGGCTTTTTGTGTGGCTTGTTCCAAACCCGTTTGCGCCGCCGCATGGCGTACCATGGACTTGGTGAAATGACATAGAGCCAAGGGCGAAAGAATACCTTGCTCGCGCAAAGCCGCAAGGCCAGGTCTATGGGCTTGCATATCATCGGCATTGGTGCCGTCGCACAATTGCCGCCCTTCTGCCTTGGCGGCCTGTCCAAATATTTCCAAGAGATGTTTTTTGCAATAATAACAGCGTTTTTCGCTATTGTTATGCACATGCTCCAGCTGGCATACATCCACGGGGAAAAAGCGTATGGCAAGACCCCTTTGCTCAGCCCAAGCTTTGGCATAGGCACTTTCCGCAGGGGGAATATGCGCGCCTGTGGCATGGTAGAGAAGCACGTCACAGCCGGCTTTTTGCATGGCATGGGCCAAAAAACGACTGTCTAAACCGCCGGAAAAGGCTAGCCCCCATGGAGCCCTGCTTGCTTGTGTTTGTACATACTGTACGAGTTGAGCCCAGCTTTGTGCATGGTTTGTGTTTTGCATGAAGTATGTAGTTTTTCCTAATGTGTTGCCAAGCTGTGCGCAGTGTGCATATTTTTTTGCATGCGCATGTTTTATTTTTTAAACATATTGCTGGAAAATTTTTCCCAACTTTTTCTATCGTGAATATCTGCCGTTTTGCCTATGCAAAAAAGCGGCGTATTGTGGTCATCGAAAATAATTTTATAGTCTATTCTAAAATAGCGAATATCGCCATTGGGTAGGTTAAACTCCACTTCCACAGGGTAATATTCTCCATCTTCCATGGCCTTGGAAAATTTCATGAATTCTTCAAGGTATTTTTCAGTGATAATTTCTTTATCTATAATACTTTGAGGAAACTCCATTTTATGGGGCGGTAGGCATAAAATATCGCGCCCTTTACCAAAAAATTGAATGGTCTTGAGCCTGTTGCTATACACCCAGAAAAATTCATTGGCAATTTCTGAAATGGTGTTGAACAAGGTTTTATCCGACACTTCGTTGAAGAAATAGGCGCTGGTCCAATGGGCTTCGTCGGTGCCTGCCAATTGCGGGCGCAAGTCTCTGGTGTAGCCGGCCACAAGAAAATCGCCGTCTTCGCTTTTCACATCTAGGCGCACTAGAGTTATTTCCGTGGGAATTTCCTCACCATTCAGCGTGCAATGCATCCAGTTAAAGCGCACGCTGCCAGCATTTCTGGCTTCATTAATATAGCTTAGGGCCGCTTCCCCGGAGCTTCTGCCGTCGGGTTGTTTTTCGGGCGAGAGCTTGAAGAAATTTTCCAAATAGTCGTCTTTGTCTCGCACGCCAAAAAGATTCACGGCATAGTCATTACACATGATGTTTTCGCGCCTATGGCTCCATAAATTCATGCATAGGGGCATGGCATCGATGACAGAGTAGAGCTCGTCATAATTGACCACAAAATTCTTTCTGGTGGACTGTCCAATGACCTTGGTTTCGGAAATTTTATTGGTGACATCTTCTTCCAGCACCTTGGAAAATTGCTCCATGGGCATGGGCCTGTGGAAAAAATATCCCTGCCCATAGGTGCAACCAAAGTCTTTTAATAAAGCCACCTGATCCGGCGTTTCAATGCCTTCGCCCACGCAGGAAGATTTGCCAAGCTCTTTAACTGTCTTAATGATATTACGCACCACGGTTCTATTTTCGGCGCTGGTGGTCACATTATCTATGAGGCCTTTATCAATTTTTACTTCGCTAAACTCTGCCATGGTGAGCATGAGTAAATTGGAATGCTTGGCGCCAAAATCATCCAGAGAAATGTCAAAACCAAGGGCTTTGAGCTGAGCAATTTTTTTGTGGAAAAACTCAAAATCCATTTTATCCATACTTTCGGTGAGCTCCACCTTCACATAATTATGCGGTATGTTGTACTTGGCGCAGGTTTGCACAATTTCTTCAATGACATCGTTGGCAATGAAGGTGACACGCGAAAAATTCACCGCTATGGGTAAGGCTTCGCCTTTGTCGAGGCTTTGGCGCAAGAATTTACACACTTCTTCCATGACAAAGAAATCCAAGTAGCGAATGGTGCCCTCATTTTCATAAATGGGAATGAATCTATCGGGCGAAACCATTTTTCCACCTGAGCCAAATTTTCTCACCAAGGCTTCGGAAGACGAAATTTTTCCCGTGCGAATATTCACCTTGGGCTGCAAATATACCGTAAAGGCTTGCGAGCGGATTTCATTTAAAATGATTTCCACAGGATTGGAGCGAGATTGGGTTTGCTCTGTGGCTTGCGCTTTGTAATAATTTTGCTTTTCCGAAAACATGATTTCGCTGGCTTGGGTAAGCCCGTGGCGAATATGTATTTTTTTATCTTGCCATACGGCGCCCACGGCAAAGGAAAATTCTTCTATTGCTTGTTCTTCATGACGCACGGCCATGATGCTTTGCTCAAAGTCTTCTTGAGTTATATCGGGGCATAGGGCAATGAATTCATCGCCTGAAATTCTAAACATTTGTCCTTTAATGTGCGTGCGTAAAATTTTAGCTACGCCTTTTAGTACCGAATCGCCGTACAAATCGCCATAAAGGTCATTGATTTTTTTCAAAGCGTTAATGTTTACATGCACATAGCCTAGGGAGCTTAAGCGGGATGTCTCCATATTTTCTAGAATTTCAAGGTATTTATTTCTATTGTTTAGGCCTGTGAGCACATCCACATACGAGAGCTGCTCCAATTGCTGCATGGCGCGTGTTTTTTTGATGCTTTCGGCCACAAAAATAATGATGGAATGCAGTAAGGTAAGGTCTTGGGATGCAGCGCGCGCATTATCCACACCCATGAAATAGGTCACTTTATCTTCATAATGGATGGGCACCGCATGCACAGAGACACAATCGGTATCGTGTAAAACATGGTATAAGGCACTGGTCGGATCAAGATTTTTTACATCATGTAAAATGAATTCTCCTGTATTTTCAAATCCTTCATATACTGGCTGTAATTCTTCGGCGCTGAGCACGGGGACGCGATCAATGCTGGAAAATTTTGGCTGAACGCACCATTCGTATATATTTTTGGCACTTTTATCCTTGGAGTTGATTTCAAAAAGATAGGCTCTGTCTGCATCATAATATTGGCATACAATGGATAGAAGATGCATGACGGCTTTATCAAGGTCTTTATCTTCCATAAGTGTTTGGATGCACTTAAGGAGGGTTTCTTCCTTGGTGATGATGCGCGAAAGGGAGTCTATTTTTTCCTTTTGGCTGGATGTATCAAAGGCAAAGGTCAGTTTGAGCCTTCTGCCATCATGTATGTGTAAGGAGTCTATGTGTGAATAGAATTTTTTATTCTTTTCATTTTGGATTTCTGTGCACAGTTTTTGCCCTTCTTGTAAAAGGTGATTGTTACAGATGTCGCAGATGGCATCTTTTCCGTGCAAAAAACCATAGCAGGTTTGGCCGGAAACAAAATTTTGCATGGACGGCACAAAAGTAAGCCTTGCTGCTTCGTTGATATACAAGAGCTCAAAGGTGTCAATGTCCACAACATAGCACATGACGTCAAAATTATCCAAAGCCAATGAGGCGAGAGTTGGTGATTTCATTTCCGTGCTCCTTACTATCAAAGGGTTTTACATATTCCCTTTTTAAAGCCTAGAAAAAACATGTGTTAACTTGTATTACAGCGAGCAGAAAAGCCATATAGTTGTATCTATTTATAAAAAATTATTTCACCTTGCCATTACGGCGATTGTCACAATTTTCATGGGTGGCGTAGAAAGCTTTTTTATCTTGATAAAGGGCTGCATCTGCCTCGGCTTGGATGATTTTCCATGACTCCAAGGTGAGCCCATCGGCAAAAGCAAAACCCACGGAAACACTGCCATAGGCATTGGTGTCCTCTACGACTTCGATTAAACGAGCTTTTATGGTGGAACTAAAGGTGGCTACGTCTTCTGGGTCAGGGTCAAAGAAGAAGGTGGCAAATTCATCGCCGCCAATTCTATAGGAAACATGATCTGTGCCATCTTGTTCCTTAAGAATTCTGGAAAACTGCTGAATATACGCATCGCCGGCTTTGTGCCCTTGGGTATCGTTGACGGTTTTAAGGCCGTTTAGATCAGAAAGTACCAAGGCGTATTTTTTGATGCGGCCGGAGCGCAAGAGGTTTTCCATGTCCAAATCATAGGCATTGCGGTTTTTTAGGCCCGTCAAGGAGTCGGTATTGGATAAATCCTTGAAATGCGGATTGGAAATGCGACGAAATAACAGGTGTGAGAAGATGCTGGCCACCAAGCAGGTGATGAATATGACCACAGGGATGCTGGTGAGAATATAAAAATACGCATCATGCTCTCGGCTGGCGGGAAATTCTACACCAATGGCACCTATGACGGTGTTGGTGCTTTTGTCGTGCAAGGGATAGTAAGCCACAAAAACATCGCCCCATTCCGTTTCTTTAATGTCATCGGGCATGACCACTTCATTGGCTAAGGCGCGGGTTAAGTCTTCTATGAAGTCTTTTTCAATGAGGTCGCCGGGCTTGCGAAAATCATCCGCTTCTGTGGGTAAGCCATCAATATGATAGATGAGTTTTCCGTCTTTGTTTTTAGTGGCCGTATACAGATATTGCGCAGAGGTAATTTCTCGTGCGCGAGATAAAAAGACCTGCGCCTCAAGATATTCGGCGTTGGACATATCTTCATGATTGGTAATTTCGGTGAAAAGAGCTGTGGGCAGCTCTTTGTCTAAAAATAGGGCAAGTGAAGTGACTCTATCTTCTAAGGATTGCAACATTTGCCTATAGCTGAGGGTATAAGCAAAGGCAAAGACAATGCTGGTGGAAATGACAATTAAGATGGCCACAAGCACAGTAACTTGTATATCTACGCGTTGTATTGCAGGCTTTTTCTTCATATATACCCTCAAAATAATTTGCGAGAAAACGAAGCGCGTGGAATGACGAAAGCTTAAAAAGAAGGGGAGCTTTCCTTATTGATAGATAAGGGTATTAAATCTTTTTGTCCAGTTCTTTATTTCACTATTAGGAAATGTATATAAAAAGGGAAAAGCTGTGACGGCTTTTCCCTCAGTGTAATAAAAACTCCATGAATTAGGCGGAAAGGTCAAATTATGAATTTTTGCGTTATATCAAGGAAGATAAACATGCTTTGAGGGAGTGTGTATGAGCATACATGACCGAAAAAGCATGTGCCTTCTGACGCAGAGATAACCAAAAAGCCGAATTTGACGGTATTATCTGATGCGTAAGCGCACTTTAGCCCCACGTTCAGCCATATGCTCCTTGCATTGGGCTATGGTATATTGTCCATAATGCACAATGGAAGCAATGAGAGCCGCAGAAGCCTTACCTTCGCTCACAGCCTTATACATATGTTCAGGGCTACCTGCGCCGCCCGATGCAATGACAGGAATGGTGACAAGTTCACAAATTTGGCGTGTGAGGGTGAGCTCATAACCATCGCGCATGCCGTCGGCGTCGATGGAGTTGATGCACAGCTCACCGGCTCCCAATTCTTCACAGCGTTTAGCCCACGCCAGCGCGTCAATGCCCATGTGCTTGCGTCCGCCATGGATGACAATTTCATAGCCGGAGGGAATGGTTTCGCTTTTTTCCACTTGTTTCACGTCCATGCCCACCACAATGGCTTGTGAGCCAAAGGCAGCCGCGCCTTGGCTGATGAGGTCTGGATTGGTCACCGCGGCGGAGTTGATGGAAACCTTTTCTGCGCCGGCCACCAAAACAGCGCGCATATCTTCCACGGTGGAAATGCCACCACCCACGCAAAAGGGGATGAAAATTTGCTCTGCCACGCGCTTGACCACATCTATGAAGATGCCGCGTTTTTCATGGGAGGCGGTGATGTCGTAAAAAACGATTTCGTCGGCGCCTTCTTCATAATAGCGTTTGGCCGTTTCCACAGGGTCGCCAATGTCCACATTGCCTTCAAATTTTACGCCCTTGGTCAATTTGCCATCGCGCACGTCAAGGCAGGGTATAACTCTTTTACTCAGCATTGTTGCTCCCCTTTTCCACACAATAGTCATAGAAATTTTGTAAAATCTTCAAACCGGGTTCACCGCTTTTTTCCACATGGAATTGCAAAGCCCAAAGGCCGTCGCGCCCATAGATGCTGCAAAATTCCATGCCATAATAGGTGCTTGCAATGACCATGTCTGGCTGTGGTTCCACATAAAAACTGTGCACAAAATAAAATTCGGCGTCGCTGGGAACATCTTTGAGCAAAAGCGAATCCTGCTGCACATGGAGGCCATTCCAGCCCATGTGCGGAATGCGCACCGGTGTTCCGTCTTCTTCCACAAGGCCTTGCGGAAAACGCAAGCAAGAGCCGGGCACAATGCCAAGGGTTTGGCGGTCATTTTCTTCGCTATGGTCCAGCAAAATTTGACAGCCAAGGCAAATGCCCAGCAAGGGTTTGCCCTCGGCGATATATTTTTTAAGCACTGCATCAAGACCGCTGGCTTGCAAATAGTGCATGGCTTGCCCAGCCGCACCCACGCCGGGAAAAATAATTCCCTTGGCTTTTTGTAATACCTGCTCATCATCGGTGATGATAGCTTCAATGCCCAAATGCTCCAAAGCACGCTTTACGGAAGTTTGATTTCCCGCCTCATAATCAAGTATTGCTAACATGGTCTATCCTTGCTCTTGGTGAAAAAAGCGACACTAGCAAAAATGCATACAGAATACCAGTGCTCAGAAGGGGCATTTTCCAGGGAAGAGGTGGTCTTTTACAAAGCAAAACCCTCTGCGCAGGTGCAGAGGGTTTTGGTATACATACATTCTTGGAGTTTTTATGCGCCAAGAATTTGTGGTTAAGAGTTGTCTTTGCCTTTGCAGGAGCCACACTCGTCTGAGGAGCAACCACAAGAGCCTTTTTTGGCAGCGCTAAAGTATTTTTTACCCACATAGAGCGCGGCAACACATACACATATGACAGCTATGGCATCTAACATACAAACTCCTTTGTGTGCTTCAGACTACTGAATATGACTGTGACTGTCAATTTCTGACATGCATATATCTCCAAAAATACGCCCTTCATGGGCATCTTGAGGAGGTGTGGTTTTTAAAATATCCCAAATTCGCCTGTCGGACAAGCCATACCTTTGTGCTAGCTTTTGCACCACATGACCAGAGCTGACCCCTTGTCCTGTGGCTTTACTGTAACTTTCAATGATTTCATGATTGCGCACTTGCCCAAGATAACGCGCTCCCTTGGGTATGTAAACTTCTGTGCCGCCAAAATATGCCACCACCTTGGCCATTTGCTCGGCTGAAAGCACCTGACATAATGCGTGAGGGCGCTTTGGTTTTG
This sequence comes from uncultured Desulfovibrionaceae bacterium, assembly GCA_964370835.1. Taxonomy (GTDB): domain Bacteria; phylum Desulfobacterota; class Desulfovibrionia; order Desulfovibrionales; family Desulfovibrionaceae; genus CAYJAD01. The sequence goes on along the minus strand of CAYJLO010000028.1, from coordinate 6,072 downwards.
TGCTTTCCTTGGTGGATGGTTTTGGTGGCCATTTTTTGGGTATGCGTAGAGTGCAGCCCCCAAAATTTTGCATAAGACTCAGCAAGGTGTTACTATCATTGAGCACGGAGCCGAGCAAAGAGGCACTTTCTGGTAAATAAGCGCATGTTGTTTGCCCCTGAGAATTTGTGAGCACAGCTTTCAGGCGCATATTTTGCTGTGTGGAACTACTGTGCATGGCAAGTCCTTCTTTCTTTAGCCATGGCTAAAGCAGAAAACATCGGCGGTGCTACGTGCTCAGAAGAAAAAAGTGGAGCTCGTGGCAGTGTTTGATTTTTTCCCCTCTTGCCTTTCCCAATAGATGAAGAGCTATAAGAACCATGCCTTGGAGCCGTCCCAGTCCACATGCTTAAGGGCGCAGGGCCACCCGAAGAGTTGGGTGAAGAGGCCACAAGCCAATGCGCTGCGTCCAAAGAACGCACTTTTTTTTCCAGTGCTTGCACGCGGCGACGAGCAGAGTGTAAAAGTAGACTTGTTTGAAGGTTGCGAGCCGCCTCCTGCGAAAGGAGCAGCAACATTTCATCCAATCGCCGCAAGTCATCACATATAGAAACCATATCTCCCCCTTGCAACTTATCTTGTAACGCGTAACCGTTATTCTATATAAATAAACAAATACACAATACGAGGCAAGTCTTTTTTTAAAATTCTAGGATTTCTTTCATTCTAAAAGAAAACTTGCAGTAAATCACGGAAAACTTTTTATAATACATCATAGCCTTTAGCTTATTATTACAGAAAAGCCATAATACCTCCGCTAGTTTGCGTTTATAAAATTTTTTTTCCTAGCATATTTTCATAAGTTTTCTTATAAACACACTAGGCAATGTATTTCTCCTTGCCCTTTGGTGTCTTAGATGAAATTACACGCTCGCCAAGCCAAGTAAGTATAGCCATTTTATGTACATGACTTGTATATAACTAGGTGAATGTGCAGGCAAATAAGCACGTTGGCGTGCATTTTTCAATAATGTGTGATCCTTTGCACGTAGCCACGTAGAGTACAAGGAAGCTGTATGACAGAAAACCAACAAAACTTTGGGCAACGCCTGCGTCAAAGACGCGAAAGTCTCGGTCTGCGTAAGCAAGAGCTTGCCACCAGCATTGGAGTGAGCCTTACCACCATCCAACAGTATGAACACGGTCAAATGCCCAAGGGGGAATTTGCCGTGCGTCTTGGACAAGCCTTGAATTGCTCCTTGGACTGGCTCTTGGCCGGTAAAGCCTCCACCCAAGGGATAGAAGATGGCAGTGCCAATAATTTGGTGCTGGTGCCCATGGTGGAAGCCAGACTTTCTGCCGGTGGGGGGAGCTTTGAAACGGGTATGGAGCATGTGCGTCATTATGCCTTTCGCTTTGATTTTTTGCGCCGCAAGGGCACGCCTTCCAGTATGGTGCTTTTGCGCGTGGCTGGTGATAGTATGCAACCTAGCATTTTACATAATGATGTGGTGCTCATAGATCAAAGTCAGACCACGCCCAAGCCGGGACATATGTATGCCGTCAGTGTGGAGGATATGGTGTACCTAAAAACCGTCAATGCCATGCCGGGCAAGATTATCCTCTCCAGTATTAATCCTCTTTATGGCCCCATAGAAGTGGATAGTTGCGAGCATACGCAGGACTTGGTGCGCATCATTGGGCGCGCTGTGTGGATGGGGCGCGAATTGGCGTAAGCAGGTGTAGTAGATGTGGTGGGGCTTACGCCGCATTCTTGGTGCGCTTTTATGGCGTCCCAATCTTGACGCTTGGCTAGCACCAACACGCCATCTTGGTATTGATATTTTCGCGCCACATAACATGCCCCCGGCACGGTGCCGAGCACGCTGAAGCCCGATTGCTCTGCCAATCGCCACGCATGTCTGTTGCTTATGGCACTGAGCCCCATGACGCTATCGCAAGGTAAGTTGTCAAAAATCCATTGTAAACCGCCGCGACACATGCTTGCGGCCTCGGGAAAATGCGCTCTAAAGGCCGTAAAGTCAAAGGACCATACGCGCCCCTGCCAAGGGCTAAGCAAGGCCATACCGCGCACCTTTTGCACGTCACCTTGGTCGTGTTCTTGTGCCATGCAGCAGAGTATAAGGCTTTGAGGGGATTGGCTTAAGGTCAGCCAATCTTGCAAGCAAGGATTATGGTAGGCATGCATGGCCGTGCGCAAAAGCTTTTCCTCTTGCATGCGTGCAAAGAGAGCCTCGCGCAGGGGCGTTGCATTTACCTGTTCTTGCGGCAAAATAAAATATGCATAGTCCATGATTATCTCCACATGTCATAGGTGATTTTGGCTTTTTTCCCCACGCTGTCATCTTGGGGACGAAAGCCCAAAACGGCATAGCGCAAGGCATCGGTGGCGTGGCTGGTCCAATTGTGTAAGGGCGCGGAGGAGTAGACCTCTTGGCGAGGTCGCCATTGGCGACGGTATTGGCGCAAAGCGCGTAAACCTTGCTCACAGCCCTTGGCGTCAAACCACATGCGCGCAAGGCCTGTGCGTAGGGCATTGATGCCGTCGGCCAAGGGCAGGGATGGGCAAATGTTAAATCGAATGCCCAATTGCCGCGCCATCTCCAAACGGCTTAAGCCTGTGCCCAGCTCGCGTACTTTTATGTCGTGCGGGGCCATATGCATGCCATATACATAGGGTTTGGCCTGTAAAAGTTGCACATAGTGTTGCAAGCCTTGGCCGCTGTCTTCCACATATTCCAAGATGCGCCATTGTCCGCCCCTTTCCACCTGAAAGAACCATATACCCGTGGCATCGTCCATGCCCAAATCCCATGCCGTGTGCACGGGCAATTCCGGCGTATGGGGCACCGAAGTTATGCGCCCTTGTGTTTCCAGTTTTTCTATGCTTTCGACAAAATAGGCTCCGCGTATGGCGGCGGCAAAGGAGCATTCAAATTCTTGTAAATAATCTTCCTTATTCATGGATTGGCGCGCCGCTTGTAATTCACCGTGGTCTATATAGCCCGTTTGTGAGGCCTTAAAACAAAAGCGCGACCAAAGGGCTTGCCCCTCTTGCTCCTTGCCGGCTTCTTCCCACACATCATAAAAGAGATTGTCCACCCCTTGCGGTGTACCGCAAAACAGCGCGCGTCCCTTTTTATCCGCCAGCATGGGACGGATGATGCGCGTCCACACTTCCCGTGGCATGTCTGCCGGTTCGTCCAGCACCACATCATTTAAATACATGCCGCGCAGGGCATTGGCATTGTCGGTGCCAAAAAGGCGAATGGTGCCCCCCGTGGGCAAGTGGCATTTGAGTTCCGTTTCCGAAAAGCGCGTGCCGGCTATGGTGGAGGTGAAGAATTTCAAATAATCCCACGCCACGGTTTTGGCTTGCCCCAGAAAAGGAGCCATGTAAGCCGCGCGCCATTGAGAATCCCCAGAACGCAAAGCCTCGCGCAAAAGGTCGTTGATGGCGGCCACGGTTTTGCCAAAACGCCTATGACAGAGGAGCACACAAAAGCGCGTACGCTGTTCATGAAATTGCCATTGCAAAGGACGCGGCGCATAGGGCAGGGTATGCACCACGGGGGCCGTGGCTTTTGGGGCGCGGGTTTGGGCTTTCATAGGTGCTTTTCTCCATGTTGCGGGCGGGGCTCCTGCCTTGTTGTATGCTGGGCTTCAGGTGTGGGCACGTCTTGCGGACTGGCCCAGGTGAATATGGTTTGCACCGGAGCCGTGGCTTTTTTGCTCGCTTCTTGCTCCGGCGAAGCATTTTCCAGCAGGGCGCATAATTCTTTCATTTCCTTTATGAGCTCTATGCCCTTACAGCCCACTTCTGCTTCGCTAAGGCTTAGGGTTAAGCGTTCTAACCTATCTTTGAGGGCCTTTTGCAAAGCCCTTTTCCCTCCTCTTCTTTCCATATTTCCTCCCTAATGGTGCGTTGAAGTGCCTAGATAGTGTCGTCAAATGCGCCTTTTCGCTTTTATCAGCGTCAGATTTCGCAAGCTTTTTCGGTCATGTATGTCCATATACACTTCCTCAAAGCTTGCTTATCTTCCTTGCTAAAACGCTAAAATTCGTAATTTGACGACACTATCTAAGAAGAGGGATTATGCATCCCTTTCGGCCAAGGCCAAATGTTCCAGTAAGGCTTGGCAACGGTTTTTCCAGCCTTGCAAAAACACCACTAAAGAGTCATTTTTTTGCGCAAGCTTGGTATAAAAGCGTATGCGCTGGCGCACGCACAAGCGCGCCGTATAAAAATCTAAGCCGTGATTGTGTAAAGCTTTGGCCATGGACAAGGTTTTTTTGCCCATGAGCCCATCTTCTTGTAAGGGGGTAAATTCATCCAAATGGGCTTCACCCACCACATTGCAGCTTTCTTGCAAGAGGCGCACGGCGCGCGGGGCTCCCATGTTTACGGCACTGTCATACAAAACCATGCCCAATGCCGTGGGGAGCTTGGCGCATTGCAAAGCCTGCCAAAAGTGCTTCTTAAAAAGCTCTTGGGCTTGCTGGCGCGTGCAAGCTTTCACGTCTTCTTCTGAGACTTGGCCATCGCCGTTGAAGTCGTAGGGGCTTAGGTTGTGCTGGGAAGTATTGCAGCCGTCGTCACTTTGCATGAGTTTTTGTAATTCTAGCCTATTGGCTTCTTCCAATTGCTCCAACCAGGCATGGGAAACGCCGTAATGCGTGAGGCCACCGGCGTCGTTTTCATGATTGCTTAAGCCGCCTTCCCATTGCGCCGTGAAGGCGTGAACTGTGTGAAAAGCATCGAGCATATGTTTCTCCTGTGGTATGGCCTTTGCGGGCCGTGAACTTTTTGGGTGAAGTCAGCATGCTTTTTTTATGCGCGTGGGTAAGGGGGAAAAGTTTCAGTAAAAGCGGTAAAGGCATTGACGAGAGGCGTAGTATTTTCCTAGAACTCATCTCATAATTCAGCTTACACTGAATTATGTTGTATCACTGCGCCAAAAAGCGCGGTTTTTGGCTTGTTCCGGTGGCTATGCCACCGCGCCAAACTGTCGTTTGACGTCTAGAAGCTCCTCAAAATACGCCATCGCGTAATTATGAGATAGCTTCTAGTGTTTGCAAGCAATACCATGCTCACAAGTAGTAATCCTCTAAAGTAGTCACAACATATGAAAGAACAAAATATCGCATCATCCTTCGTTTCCTGCCTTTTGCCGTGGTTTGAAGTCAATGCCAGAGATTTGCCATGGCGCGGGCAAAAAAATGCCTATAAAACGTGGATTTCTGAGGTTATGCTGCAGCAAACCCAGATGGAGCGCGGTGTGAGCTATTTTTTGCGCTGGATGGAGCGTTTTCCCACCATTGAAGCCGTGGCCAAAGCCAGCGAAGAGGATATTTTACACGCGTGGGAGGGGCTTGGGTACTATTTTCGTGCGCGTAATATTCACAAAGCCGCCAAGATTATTTGTGAAAGGCATGGCGGTGAATTTCCAGCAGATGTGGAGCATATTCGCGCCTTGCCGGGCATTGGGCCTTATACCACCGGAGCCATTGCCAGCATGGTCTTTGGACATGAATTGCCCTGCATAGATGCCAATGTGGAGAGGGTGCTTGCGCGTGTGTTTGATATGGATACTCCCGTGAAACAAGAACCGGCGGCCTCGCGCATACGGGCTCTAGCCTTGGAGCTGGCTCTTGCTGTGCCAAGAGATAAGGTGGGCACGCACAATGAAGCCATGATGGAGCTGGGCGCGCTCATTTGCCGCAAAAAGCCTTTGTGCCAGCAATGCCCTGTGAATCATTTATGCGAAAGCCATAGGCTAAACATTAGCCAAGAGCGTCCCGTGCCCGGTAAACGCGCTGCCATTACGCCACTCATGGTGGTGACGGGTGTATTGCGTGTGGGGCCAAAGATTTTTGTGCAAAAGCGATTGCCGCAAGGGGCATGGGGGAATTTATGGGAATTTCCCGGAGGCAGAATTGAAGAGGGCGAAAGCCCCGAGCAAGCCATTGTGCGCGAGTTTAAAGAGGAAACGGGCTTTGATGTGCGCATAGTGCAAAAATATGGCATCATTAAGCATGGCTATACCACCTATCGCATCACCTTGCATTGCT
>CAYJLO010000027.1:0-31807 GCA_964370835.1 uncultured Desulfovibrionaceae bacterium | reverse complement strand
CCCCCCTTCCAAAAAACTTTAATTGCGGCGTATGTTTATCTTTGAATGTAAAATCTAGGCGCAATGTGATTTTTTTTAATAATGCTTTGTTTCTACTTTATTTAAGGTGTTTATTTAAAAAATGAAGTTTAATTCGTAAAAATCAAAATCCAATTTCCACCCTAGGGTTTGTCATTAGTCTGAAAAGGCGCTTAGGGCGCCTTTTTTAGTTCATAAAGTCTTAAAAATCCACCAACCCCTTCATTGCCCAGCCACATGTGCTCGAGGAAGAAACTTCATGGACAATAAAAGTTTTTGAGGGTGGGGGAGCGAATAAAATGAGCGGGGGCGGGAACTTTTTTCAAAAAGTTCCTGCTCCCACAAAAAATCTTACTTCTTCGTAAATGTCCACACACCTGCCCAATTTTCTGGCGGTGCCTCCAAAAGAACCTGACTACGCTCGGCGTAAAGTTCGTAAAGTAAACTTTGGGGGAAGGCCTCTTTAAGAGCTGTGAAGAGTTTAAGACAATTAGCAAAATTCCCTTGCATATAAAGGGTTCGAGCTTGCATGAATTGCGTAATTTCTTCTTCTCTTTGAGCTTTCTCTTCATGGGAAATGGGTGTGCATATTTCCACAGGAAGGGTTTTCCCTTTTACGCGAATGGAATCAAGGGGGATGAAGAAAGGTATTTCTTCAGTGGCCACAGGGTTTTCTCCTTGGGCAAAGGAGAGACATTGCTCGGCCGTTTCAGCACTGGTGACCACACCCACGCCATACACGGCACACATGCCCTCCAAACGAGAGGCCAAGTTCACGGTATCGCCAATGCAGGTATAGTCTAAAAGCTCGGCACTTCCCATGTTGCCCACATATACTTTACCCGTATGCACACCGGCGCCCATGCGCAGGGTGATGCCAAGTTCTTCTTGGAAGGTAACATTGAGCTCTGCCAAGGCCACATGCATTTGCATGGCACTTTTAACAGCCAGCAGAGGGTGGCGCGGCACGTTAAGAGGGGCGTTCCAAAAGGCCATGACGGCGTCACCAATGAATTTATCCACAGTGCCTTGACTACTACGAATGATGGAGGTCATGGGGGTGAAATATTGATTGAGGGCATTGACCACTTGGTCAGGAGTAAGGCTTTCTGACAGGGTGGTAAAGCCACGAATATCGGTAAAAAGCAGGGTGACAACACGTTCTTCTCCCACCAAAACGGCTTCGCCCACATCCACAATTTGTGTCACCATGTCGGGGGCAATGTAGCGGCTAAAGGCATTGCGCAAGGTGCGTTTTTGTTGTGCTTCTTGCCAGAAGCGTACAGCCAGCAGGGTGACGGCAAGGGTTGCAAGCGTGATGACAATATAAAGGGGTGAGAGATAAATGCCCTTTTGAAATATGGTCCAGCTTGTCCAGAGTGTGCCAAGCACGAGGGCCGCCAAAAGAGGCAGATAGGCTATGGCTGGCGCCAGTGCAAATAAGAGCGCTGCCACAATGCCCAAGAGCATGATGGCGGAAACTTGCGCTCCGGGAATCCACGAGGGGGATTCGATGAAACGCTGACTTAAAATGGCGTCAATGACGGTGGTGTGCACTTCGGCTCCGGGGTACATGGAGTCAAAGGGGGTGGCTCGAATATCAAGCAGGCCAGCGGCAGAGGTTCCCACTATGAGTACACGCCCTTGAATTTCTTCAGGCGGAATTTTTTTATTTAAAATGTCTGCGGCGCGAAAGGTGGGATAATACCCGCGCGGCCCTCGAAAAGCCACCATGAAGCGACCATCGGGTGTGACGGGAACGGTATATTTACCCACGCGCAAGGCTTGTAATCCACTGGGCCCGCCAATGAGGCTAAGGGTGGTGGTGCCAAGACCGCGCATGAGGGAGCGCAAAGACAGAGAAATCATGATGCGTCCATCCACTTGCGAAAGCAGGGGCACAGATCGAATGATGCCGTCTGCGTCCTGCGCCACATTGAGAGCTCCGAGGGGAGCCACGGCGCGCAGTTCCGGCAGGGGTAACGTGGCGCCTTTGCCGTTGAGTAAAAAGGTACGCGGGGCAATGCCATCGGAAGTGGTCATTTCAATGATACCTTCAGCGTGGGGCATGTTTTCGGGTAAAGCTGTTTTTTCGCCCGTAAATCTGGCGTATACCCCTAAAACGGAAGGGCTTTGAGCAAGAATAGTGGCAAGGATGCGGTCATTGTCGTGCAAGGCGGTGGGTATGCTGTCCAAGGGGACATCCACATTGAAGTGACGCTTAAAGGACTTTTGTAGGTTGATAACAGAGGCATTGTCCGGCTCAGCAAGAAGTATATCAAGCCCGATGGCAGCGGCACCGTATTCGGTGAGATTGGCCACAAGTTTAGCCACAAGGTGTCTTGGCCAAGGCCATTGGCCAAATTCTTCTAAGCTGGCATCGTCAAGGTCAATGAGGGCAGGAGTGGGGGAAGGTTTTCCTCCTCCGTTGGCACGTAAAAGCACATCATAGACGTTTCGGTCTGTTTGTTGTAGGATGTTAGGTTGCCATGTGTAGAGTACTAACATGGTACAGCAAATGCCGATGCCCAAAGCAAAACGCACAAGACGTTCGCGTAATTCTCTGCTAATTTGTTTTGCCATAAGGTGCTCTTTTTGCCTATACTGTTGTTCTGTGTGCGGGGAGAAATTTTGGGCTAAGTATAGTGTGTACTGCCAAAAAATACAATGGATATGCACCCGTAACTGTACGGGGGAAGCATACGCCAAAGGTGAAAATAAGCCTTGTGATTTCTTGACTTATGTTTTTTTAGACTTATCTAAAAAATATATCTTTAAGGACGTTCGTCAACCTCGTAAATCCATTTCATTGATTTCTCAAGTATATGCTCACGGGCATTGGGAGTGTTTCATGCGGTATTCGAAGAAATTGTATATCACAATGTTGCTCTTGAGTATGGTTTTTGCTTATTTTCGTGCCCAAAGTTTTTTACAAGAGCAAACTCAAAAAGAGCAGGAACTTGCTTCTTTGTATACTGAACGCATTCAACGTGTTGTGCATGAAATCATAAATGATGGTCACGTTGTGCAAGAGGTTTTGGAGCTTTTCCCCCATTCTTTAACGGAAAAACGTTTTGAAGAAATAGCACGTATTGTATTTAAGTCTCAATATTATATATTTATTTCTTATCAGCCTCAAGGTATTGTGCAATATATTTATCCGCAAGAGGCCTTTGGTTGGATACGCGGAACAGATATTTTAGAAGATGAACATACGCGCGAAGATGCGCTCTATGCAAAAAATAGCGGCAGAACCGTACTCACAGGGCCTTATCGCAATGGCAATTTAGAAGCCATTGTGTTGCGCCGTCCTGTGTATGAATTTGTCGATGGGGTGCAGCAATTTTGGGGATTTATTTCTGTGGGCTTCGATGTGAAGAAATTACTTCGCGATGTCATAGAAATTGATTCTCTTACAAATTTTAATTATAAATTTGGCCTGTATACCTTCTATAAGGGCAATCGTATCGAAATCTTGCAAAGTGAAAACTTTGAAAGACGCGAAGAGAGCAAGACGGTGTTCACCGTGGGCGACCAGGTGTGGACTTTATATCTCTACGATGCAGGAAGAAATAATGCGCTGATGCTGACCCTCATGACTTTTTTGATTGTGTATTTTGCGGTATCCACCTGTATGTATTTGGCCATAAATTGGTTTGAAGGCAGATATTTACACAGCAAGAAAATGAATTATACCGACGCTCTCACCCAGGCTCACAATAGAAAAATGGTGGATGAATATATGGAGCAAAATCCCGCCGTTAAAGATTTTACCTTGTTTTATTTGGACTTAAATGATTTTAAGCCGGTGAATGACATTCACGGACATGAAGCTGGCGATAAATTGCTCAAGGCTTTTGTGGAGCGCGTGCGGCATAATTTCACCGCGGGCACCTTGGTGGCACGCATGGGCGGTGATGAATTTGTCATTGTTCTGGAAGGGGATTTTCAAGAGCAAGCCCGAGAGGGAATTATCCAACGCATAGAAAGCTTGTCCAAAAGACCCTTTAACCTTGATGGGTTAGTTGTGAACATTTCTTCCAGTATTGGTTTTGCACAATATCCGCATGAAGGGGCTACCATCGAAGAGTTATTGAATAAGGCTGATGAGCGTATGTATGCGTGGAAAAAGCGCATAAAAGCTGAAAGAGCCGCCGGTGCTGTGCAAAATAGTAGGTAATCGTCTCTGAAAAAGAGTGGAAACACGTCTTTAGTATCGGCGAATGGCTACGGCAAATATAACAAAGAATGATTGAATCGTCTTGGTGAGCAATGAGGCTTATCGAGACGATTTTTTATGTTTTTTTCATGTAAAGCTATACTGGGCGTTATCAACCAAGATGCTCGTGACGCTTGATGCATGTTTGGCATAGGGGGTGTGTGGGAGTGTCTTGAGCGTGATTGTGTCGAAAATCTACAAAGTTTTCTTTATGCCAAATATCAAGAGCTTTTTCTTCATGTACATTGCCAAAAACAGCTGAGGCGTGCATGGGAGAGTTTTTCTCCTGGGTGGGAATATTCAAGTATACACAGGGCGAGATGTCCCCAGCACCATTGATATAAAGGCTTTTTTGTATATTTTCACGGCAATAGCTTCGCGTATCCATGCTTGGTAGGGCATAATGTATTTGCAGGTCTAGCTCTTGCGCGCGCGCTTTAGCTTGCTCTAAAATGTCTTTGGCGTGAGCCATGAGTTGGCTTTGCTCTGGGCGCAGAGCCAGTGCCTGTAGATGTGGCTGAGGCACATAATCCAAGGTGCTGACAATGGCGGTATACACGCCCAATTGGTGCATAAGATGGGGTAATTCCAAGGCGGCTTCCATGCGATCTGCCAGCAAGATATAGGCAAGGTGTAACTCCAAATGCACCGCCATATGTTTTTTTCGCAAATTTTCCAAAAGCTGGATTTTTTCACAAACGGTATGAAAATCCGCACCTTGGCGCGCGTCATTGCTCACGGCATCGGTGCCGGCCAGAGAAAAAGCCATAATATCTATGCCGCTATCTAAGATGCGTAAGGCTGTTTTTTCGTTGAGGTGTAAACCGCAAGACGTGGTGGAAACCAAACAGCCCGCCTTACGTGCAAAAGCCACAAAATCAAAAAAATGCGGATGCAAAAGCGGTTCGCCCCACCCTTGAAGATGCACACGCGTACTTTGTTGTAAGAGGGGCCAAAGATTGGCAAAGGTGGAGGTCTGCATATGTTGCCCTTGCCAAGAATGGGCTTCGGTGGTGTGCGGACAATAGGTACAGCGCGCGGAGCATTGTGATGTTATCTCCACTTGCAAGCAATCAAAGGCGCGTGCTTGAGGGCGTACAATACTTTTAATTATTTCCCAAACACTGGGTTCTGCAAAGGTGGCATGATGGAAAATATCCACGCTGTTTTTATCTTTGCCCTGAAGGGGAAGGGGAAGGGGAAGATGAAGCGTCATGGGCCTTACCTCCATAGATTACGCAACCACGACCACGAGGTGGCGGTGCGGGGGGCGGATTTTGCTTGTGTTGTTACAGCCCAAGAACTTTCCACAAGGGGAAGAGCTGCTTGTGCTCCCCATTTTTCTTTAAAAAAGCGTATGCCGTCATGGATGCCAAGGCCAAGGTTGCATGAGGTATAGCCGCGCTGTTCTGCCTCTTGTAAGAGCGAGAGCAGTAGAGCCTCGCTGACACCGGGCAAAGCGTTGGCGTGGCGAAAGGCAAACATATAAAAAGCTGTTTGTAGAGAACTAAAGTCGCCCAATGTCATGCCCAAAAGCTCATGGCTGTGTTTGTCATGGGCAGAGAACAGGCGCACTTGGGGGGCCATGCGGCAGTAAGCACCAAGACGCTGAAAGATGGCGCCCATTTCCTTGGTGATATTGGCTCGTTGTACATAGCTTAGCATGAGCTCTTGATGGGCTTCTGTCCATGCGTGCTCTCCTTCACTTTGGGTGATGTCTATATGAGGTAGGGCGCGCTGACACATGCATAAGGCATTGCTTGCTTCTTCTTTTTTGAGGGGGAGGGGTAAAAAATAATAACTATCTTCATGGCAAAGGGCATGGGGAGGGGCCAAAGAAGGACGTTGCGCCGCCAGAACGGTGATGTGTTCAAGGTGCTCTTGTGCGCAAAGTCTTTGCAATGTGTCCTCTAAGTGCTCTGAGCCATTTTTCTGTACAGACCAGTGGTCGTTTAGGGCGTATCCTATGACAATGGCGTGATTGTCATGCAGATGTACAAGAAAATCACGGTATATGAAGCTTTGTACAGAGCTCACCGCTTGCACATAAGGTAACACTTGATCAGGCGTAATAGCTTGTAATGTCACATGAGAAATATCTGCGCTTGTTGAATGTATCATGCGAACCACGCTCGTATTTTATGGGCAAAGGTGGGTTGTTCTTGGGTAAGGGTGAAACCATCTTGTGCCAGCATGGTGCGTAAGTTTAGCATATGCGCCGTGCCCACAAAGACAGCGGCACGTCCTTGCTCCAAAAAAGGCCGCATGCGCCGACGAAAGCGTTCATCCCTTTCATTGATGATGGTATGGGTGCGGGTGGGAAATTCTGCTGAGGTGCCCATGAGTCCCAGTAAATCGCCTCGTAAATAAGCGCGCACATTTTTGGTAATCATGCCTTCCCATTGTTTACAGTTGCGAAAGTAGCGCACAACCCTTTCGGGGGGAACGGCATTGAGTGAGGCCAGTTGTTCTTCTAGGCTTTCCATGGCCACCACTTGCTTTCCCATTTCATGGGCCAAGTACCATGCTTCCAAATCCACCGATTGTTGCCATCCTTTGCGCTCCAAAAATCCGGTCCAGAGGGTGAATAGTGCCGTCCATGGGCGTGAATGGGCTAAATACCAACGCACATCCACACGACGCTGGGCTTGTGTATTGAGTAAACGCGCCCACCAACCTTCGGGACCGCGCACCACGCGTTCCAAAAGTTGTATGTCCTCTTCCTGCAAAAGGGGCAAGAGGGGCTGTTGCTCGGGGGTAAGTCTTTTCCCTTCTGCTTCCACCACGCGCAAGGCTTCTGCATCCAGTGGCCCTTCGAACAATACCGTATCCACTTGTGAAAAAAGCTGACGGAAGGAACGTTCAAAAGAATAACAAAAGAAATGGGCAGACCCTCCAATCCATGAAATTTTATCTCCTTTTTGCACACGCCAGACCATGGCATAGGGGCGTTGCTCCGGTAGCGAGGCTTGGATTTGTCGCTTGGATTTACCCATGAAAGCAGTGATGTCTTGATGGGCAGAGCTGTATGAGTCTTGTAGATGGGTTGGCCCCTTCACCAAGGTGGTGAATAAATGTTGCACATCTGTTCCAAGCTGGGATGTGGCTTGTTCTTGCCACGAGGCCAGCTCATAACCGAGGCTGGGCACACCGCCCCATTTGCGCTTAAAGCGGGTGATGCCTTCGTGTACGCCAAGGCCTAAGTGGATGTATTTTTTCCCTTCTTCTTGCGCAAGGTGGAGCATGCGCGCAAAAAGCGCATCGGCGGCGTGGGGGGTATAGTGCAAACGTGAGTGAGCTCCCAAAAGATAGGAGCAAAAATCTTTGGGGGCTACATCCAATAAAAGGCAAGCGCAGAGACGGTCATGCTGATCAAATGCATTGAGCAGAACAAGGCTAGTTTCAGGATGCGTGAGGGCCTTGGGGGTGGCAAGGAAAAGCTGTCGAACCATGGGAGACATGGGAGCCGTTGTGGCAAGGCTGGCACGGCCCAAAAATTCTGTCCAAAGGCGATGATGTTCGGGGGTAAAGCTTTGCCCCACTTCTATGTGTAAGTTTTGCGAGGCTTTGCGCACCACACGCCGTAGGGAACTAGGTATGGGAGCCTGCGCAGAGAGGGTATAAAAGATATCCTTGTCTTGTACATGTTTTTGTAAGCTTGGCGGCAGCTCTGCGGCCATGGCGAAGCACTGTGTGGCTTGGGTGCGCTGTACTGCTTGATTTTTGGCTTCAAGAAAATCATCATGATTGTAGGGGGCTTGCCCTTGTAAAGGGTAGCCAATGATGGTGAGCCAATCGTCTGCGGCAAAGCAGAGATAGCCATTTTGCACGAAGGCTTTTCCGCCAGAAACGGCCTGCATAAAATGCACTGAATGCTCAGGCACGGTGGCAGTGGTAAGTAGAGCTGTTGTGTTTAACATAGGCTTTTCCCCCAACATGTGTTAGGTTACAGCAAAAGCCCGTGGGAGGAAAGTCTTTTAAGCTTTAGTCAAATGGGGGTGTTTTTTGCGTAACGCCCAAAAGCCACTGCTGCCCAAGACAAAATACAGGGAGAAGGAAAGTATTTGTAATACAAGGGCGTAGGCAAAGCCTTGCTCGGGGCCCATTTGAAAGGGAGCCAAGGCAAAAACAGCCGCCGCTTGATAGAGCCCCACAAAGCCGGGTGCCGAGGGAAGGCTACCGGCAAAGCTTAAGCAAAGTTTCATCATAAGGGCCGCTGTGAGGGGGAGTTCCCAGCCAAAAGCGGTGAAAAGCTCCCAGCACATGAGGGTGGAGACGCCAAAAGTGCAGAGGGAGTAGAATAAAGCCAAGAGCAATGTTGGTAAGCATCCAATTTTTTGCAAAGAAAGCAAGGATTGGTGTAGGAATTTTTGAAGCTTTGCCTCAATGCTTTTGGGTAAAAAGCGCAGGAAGAAAGCGCCGAGGTTGTACATTTGTGTGGGGTGAAAAAAAGCTAAACAGAGCGCGGCAATGCTTATGCCGGTAACCCCCAATAAAGAGGCGCATATGGTGAAAAGCGATGTCATGTGGCTAAACATGGAGCTTAACAAAAGACTGCCCAAGATAAAAAGACTCCACACATCAAAGAGCCTGTCCACCATGCACATGGTGAGGGCATTGGGTAAGGCTATGGAAAGTTTTTTTTGTGTGTGCATCATGCGTAATACTTCGCCGGCTCGAGCAGGAAAGACAAAATTGCCAAAACTACCAATGAAGACACCATGTAAACAGTGAAATACTCTGGTGCCATAGGGCATGTGAGACGAACTTTCACCATGGGGTCTTAATAATAATTCCAAACGTAAGGCGCGAAAAAAACTTGAAAAAACACAGAGTACAGCGGCTGAAGCCAAGGGGCCCCACTGTAAAGTGTACACAATGGAGGTGAAATGCTGCCAGTCAAGACTTAGGATGAAGTATAGCATAAGCGCAGTGCCTATGCTCATGCCCATGCCCATGCTGACATTCTGTATAAATTGTGTTTTTTGCATATGGAAAGAATTTTTATGGCTCGCAGGGATATATGGTTTCACTGCGAGCCAAAGATTATTTTACCAGACTTGCGTACCACTGACCGGCCAGTTTAAGGCCTTCGTGGACGTCAAATTGTGGATCGTATCCAAGCAACTCTTGAGCGCGGCTAATATCCGCTTGTGAGTGGCGCACATCGCCTTGTCTAAAGTCGCGGTACACAGGCGTTTTTTGTGCGGCTTCCGGTGTGTGTGGCAGTACTTCTGTTTGAATGATTTTATACAAGTCGTTGAGGGTGGTTCTACCGCCAAAGGCCACGTTATACACTTTATTGCGAGCTTCGCCCTGGGCTAAGGCCGCTAAAATATTCATTTGCACCACATTGTCGATGTAGCAAAAATCGCGCGAAGTTTCGCCATCACCATTGATATACACATCTTCGCCTTGCAAGAGGGCGGCGTACCAAAGGGGGATAACGGCGGCATAGGCACCTTTGGGGTCTTGGCGTTTGCCAAATACATTGAAATAACGCAAGCCCATGGTGGTCATGCCATAGCTATTGGCAAAGACCGTGGCATAGAGTTCATTCACATATTTAGTCACGGCATAGGGCGAAAGAGGCAGGCCGATGCGGTCTTCTTGCTTGGGTAAGGTGGGCTCACTGCCATAGGTGGAGGAAGATGCCGCATACACAAAGCTTTTTACTTTGGCATCACGGGCTGCCACCAACATATTTAAAAAACCGTCAATATTGCAAGAATTGGTCATGATGGGGTCTTGCAAAGAAAAAGGTACAGAGCCCAAAGCCGCTTGATGTAAAACGTAGTCCACACCGGCGCAGGCCTTATGGCAAGCTTCAAGGTCGCGAATGTCACCCTCAATGAAGGTAAAATTTTTCCAAAGCTCTGGACCTACGGCTTTTTCCACCAGGTCTAAATTTTCTTGATAGCCGCGGATAAAATTGTCTAAACCCACAACCGTTTGCTTTTCCAATAAGAGTTTTTCTAGTAAATTGGAGCCGATAAAGCCAGCCACGCCAGTGATAAGCCAAGTGCGGGGAGTTTTTGTTATTTCTTCTAGAGCCTTGGTATACGCTTGCATGCTGACCTCGTAAGCTAAGTTGTGATTATAAAAAGTTTTTTTTGAAGCTTAAAAAACGCCATATGAAGAATTTGAGTTCTTGCGTTCAACAAATGCTCATAGCACTAGCCCTGTGAGGAGTCAATATGTGTTTACTCACTTGTGGTGATAAAAGGTCTTTACTGGACTTTTACTTTTCAAGCTTATATAGGTATATTTCATAGTTTTATATGGTATTTTATGTGTGAGCTGTTTGCGTTTAACGCATGTATAATGAAATATATTTTGTCCAAAGAGAGTTGAGTATGGCATGTTATTTGGTGACGGGTGGAGCAGGTTTTATTGGTTCTTGTTATGTATTGCAAAGCCGTCGGCAAGGGGTGCGCGTTGTCAATGTGGATAAGCTCACCTACGCAGGAAATATGGATAATTTAGAGCCTCTTGTTCAAGATGCTGATCATATTTTTGTGCATGCGGATATGGGTAATGAAGAGCTCATGGCTCATGTGTTACAAAATCATGCCCCCGATGCCATCATTAATTTTGCGGCAGAATCCCATGTGGATCGTTCCATTTTAGATCCCGATGCCTTTGTGCGTACCAATGTATTGAGCACATGCGTGCTTTTACGCGTGGCCTTGCGTTATTGGCAGGGATTAGATGGAGTGAAAAAGGAAACTTTTCGTTTTTTACACGTTTCTACCGATGAGGTTTTTGGCACTTTGGGGCTTGATGATGCTCCCTTCACTGAAGACACTCCTTACGCGCCCAATAGTCCGTATTCGGCTTCGAAGGCTGCCAGTGATCACTTGGTGCGCTCTTTTCATGAAACCTATGGCTTTCCCATTCTCATTACCAATTGCTCCAACAATTATGGGCCGCGCCAATTTCCCGAAAAGCTTATTCCCTTGGTAATTTGCAATGCCCTTGATGGAAAAGCCTTACCCATTTATGGAAAGGGTGAAAATATTCGTGACTGGTTACATGTGGAAGATCATTGTGCGGCCATTGAGCAGGTTTTGCAAAAGGGTGAGGTGGGGCGCACCTATAATATTGGAGGGCGCGCCGAACTGACCAATATGCATGTGGTGAAAACCATTTGTGAAGCCTTGGATAATTTTGTGCCACGCAGTCATGGGAAATATGCAGATTTGATTACCCATGTGAGTGATCGCCCTGGGCATGATTTTCGATATGCCATAGATTGTTCTCGCATGGAGCAAGAGCTTGGCTGGGTGCCTGCGCATGCATTTGATGAAGGTATTTTGGAAACGGTGCGCTGGTATTTGGAAAATCAAGAATGGGTCACCAGAGCTCGTAGCGGTGCGTATCAGGATTGGCTGCAAAAAAACTATATAAGCCGCTAGGTGAGGTGTCATGAAAGAACGTAAAGGTATTATTTTGGCCGGCGGCTCCGGTACGCGCTTGCACCCGCTGACCTTAAGCATTAGTAAGCAGCTCATGCCCATTTATGATAAACCCATGATTTACTATCCGCTAAGCATTTTGTTGCAGGCGGGTATACGGGACATTAGCATCATTTCCACGCCAGAGCATTTGCCGCTTTTTCAAGAATTACTTGGCGATGGGCAAAAGTGGGGTTGCACTTTTCGCTATATAGTACAGCCTTCCCCCGATGGATTGGCTCAAGCCTTTTTATTGGCAAGACCTTATATAGAAGGGCATCCTTCCTGCTTGGTACTGGGTGACAATATCTTTTTCGGGCATAATTTGGATACGCTGTTGCATAATGCCTCCATACAAGAGCGTGGAGCCACAGTGTTTGGCTATCATGTGAGTGATCCTGAGCGTTACGGCGTGGTGGAATTCAATGAATTTCAGCAGGCCATAAGCATAGAAGAAAAACCCAAGACGCCGCGCTCTAACTATGCGGTGACGGGATTATATTTTTATGATGCAGATGTGGTGGATATTGCCGCTTCCATAAAGCCATCTGCGCGCGGCGAGCTGGAAATCACCGACGTGAATAATGCCTATTTACAACGCGGAGACTTGCAGGTGGAGCTCATGGGACGAGGCATTGCTTGGCTCGATACGGGAACGCATGACTCGCTCTTGGCGGCTTCTTCTTATGTGCAGGCCATGCAAACCAGACAGGGTCTGTATGTGGCATGTCCCGAAGAAATCGCGTGGCGTAAGGGTTTTATGGATAATGACCAGTTGCGTGCTTGCGGTGTGGCTTTAAAGAAATCCGCCTACGGTGAATATTTGCTGGAATTGGCAGACGGAAGCAAAGGGGCATAATATGGAAGTGCTAACAACTTCAATTGAAGGGGTTCTTCTTATAAAACCGAAAGTTTTTGGTGATGCCAGAGGTTTTTTTATGGAAAGCTGGCAAGAAAAACGCTATGCCGAGGCGGGTATAGATGTGCCTTTTGTGCAAGATAATCACTCTTGCTCCAGTCATGGTATTTTGCGCGGTTTGCATTTTCAAAAAACCAAGCCACAAGGCAAATTGGTGTCCGTATCTTTGGGCGCTGTTTTTGATGTGGCGGTGGATATTCGTAAAGATTCGCCCACCTATGGTAAATGGTATGGCGTAGAATTAACACAGGATAATCATTGGCAATTGTGGGTTCCACCGGGGCTTGCCCATGGTTTTGTGGTGACCAGCCCCACGGCGCACTTTAATTATAAAGTAACTGACTTTTATGATCCCCATGATGAGGGTACCTATGCATGGAATTCGCCTCAATTGGGCATTGAGTGGCCTGTAGAAAATCCCGTTTTGTCAGAAAAAGACGCCAAGGCGCAGCCTTTTTGCAGGGACTAAGTGGAAAAAATGCGCCTTTTCATGAAGAAAGATGTGCTTTGTGGGGGGAGTTGCTATTTTTCTTTGTCACCTTTTTACATCATGAAAATATTTAAGCTGTACTTCCTTCCATGTGGGTGTAAAAAAGGTGCTATCGCAGGGCGCGCTTTGTTGTAATACTTGCACGCCTAGTCTGTGTTTGGGCCTTCGTTAAGATGCACGCCATGCTCACTTTGTATGTATTGCAGACCGCAAATGGAGCATGCCATGGCCTCTAGCTTTTCACCGCATTGGCATACATAGCCATGCATGCGTGCAGGATTGCCGTATACCAAAGCATGGGCAGGGACATCCTTAGTAATAACAGCTCCAGCACCCACGAAAGCGTATTCTCCTATGGTAACACCGCAGACTATGGTGCAATTGGCGCCTAAAGTGGCACCCTTACGAACCAAGGTTTTACGCGCTTCATGCATGCGACTGATGTGCGCCCTTGGATTGTAAACATTGGTGAAAACCACGCTTGGCCCACAAAATACATAATCCTCTAGGGTGACATGGGGGTATACGCTGACATTGTTTTGTATTTTACAGCCGTTACCGATACTTACATTGGGGCCTGCCATGACATTTTGGCCAATATTACATTGCTCTCCTATGGTGGTATGGGAAAGGATATGTGTAAAGTGCCAAATTCGTGTACCTTTTCCAATGGTAACGTGATCGTCAATGCAGGCTTTTTCGTGTACAAAATATTCGTCTGACATGGTGGCCTCCTTATTTATATCCTGAACTATGGTGCTTTGGCCCAAGGTGCATATGGTTTTTTATCTTATTTCCATGGATTCATGAGAGAACGAAGGGGCTCAAAGCTACATCTCATCTATACTATATTTCTTTATTGCTACCTTTGTTCACTGCAATGTATCATTTGCCAAATATCCGCTCCAAAAGGTCTGTCTGAGGGTAGGCCTGATGGTGATGATTTCGTCGTTCAAGGTCAATCGTCACTTATGGCTGTTGCGTGTCTTGGCAGATTCTTAAAAGATTATGTAGAATATATTCTTGTGTTTCTTGCAGTAAATAGGGGTGCATGGGGAGAGAGAGAGCTCTTTTGCTGGCCTCATGCGCCCTGGGAAAATCTTCAGCTTTATACCCTAAATAGGCAAAACAAGGTTGCATATGCATGCCCATGGGGTAGTTAATGGCAGTGGGGATTTTTTCTGCCTTAAGTTTTTGTATGACTTCGGCGCGTAGAACATTTTTTGGTAAGAACACTGTGTACTGAGCCCAAATGGATTGGCCCCCCGTGGTCACTTGTTGGGGAGAAATGTAGCTAGCGGCGTTTTTTAATAAAAAATCTGTATAAAAGTCGCCGACCTTTTGCCGAAGGGAGATTTCTTCCTCAAAAATTTCCATCTTTGCCAGAAGTATGGCCGCTTGCATGGTATCCAATCGCCCATTATAGCCAATGCGGATATTTTCATTTTTATTTTTGGCGTCTACGCGTCCGTGGTAGCGTAAAGAATCCACCACGTGGGCAAGTTCTGCATCATTGGTAAAAACAGCACCGCCATCGCCATAGCATCCCAAGGGTTTGGCAGGGAAAAAGCTTGTGGTGGCTGCATGACAGCCGCAGTTACAGAGCTTATCTTGTTTGTAACTGCCCCCTAAGCTTTGAGCTCCATCTTCCAAGACGGCGAGATTGTATTTTTGCGCAATGCGTAAAATGTTTTCGTAGTCAGCAGGGTTGCCAAACAAATCCACGGTAATGATACAGCGAGGTTTTAGCTGTGCTGTTTTACAAATGTGAGGGAGGGGGTACTTTGTGGCATCATTCTTTTGTACGGCAAGAATGGCATCTTCCAACGTGTCGCTATCAATATTCCATGTGTGTGGATTCACATCGATAAATATGGGTGTGGCGCCTGTTTTGGCTATGACCTCAGCCGTGGCGATGAATGATAGGGGGGTGGTAAAAACAGCATCGCCAACTCCCACGCCCCAAGCACTGAGTACAAGCTCTAGAGCATTGGTGCCCGATGCGCAACCTATGCAATGTTTTGCACCTGTAAAGGCGGCAAGTTGTCTTTCCAGTTCTTTAACCTCAGGCCCCATGATGTATTGCCCGTGCTCTAAAACTTGGGCGATACGTGTCTCAATGCTATTTTTTATTCGTGCTTGTTGTGCTTTTAGATCGATAAATTCCATGGAAGGCCTCTAGAGTTTTTATGCGCGCCATGTTGCTTTGGAAAATCTGTGGCATCACTAGTACATGCGGCGGGTGACGTAGTCAGCACCGTATTTTGCATTTCAAGCGTGTACATTTGTTCTTTACGGAGTCTGTACGGCTTTGCGCTTAGAGCAAAATCAATGACATCATGTTTTTTAGCTGAAATAAGAGTTCATTCCCACATGAATCCTGTTGTGTTCTAATAGGTATGGCGCAACGTGCTGTAGTTTCTTTAATATTCTAAAGGTAGAGAGATGGTTACGTTGTCTCGAGCACTTAAGTAAGCCGCAATGAGGACTTCTAAAGATTTTAATCCTTCTCGTCCGTCTGTTTCAGGCTCTGCTTCTCCACGCAACACATCAATGATATTTTTGAAATAAAGGGGATGCCCAAATCCATACACAGAGGTTGTTTGATAATTGGCCGCTTGAACCTGCTCATCATAGTCCTTTTTTTCCGCGAAATCCCAAATTTGGATGTCATTGACAGCCACGCCGCCTATTCGCGCGGTGCCTTTTTCACCAATGATGGTGATGGAGCCTTCAAGATTTTTGGGATATGTAAGCATGGTTACAGCCATGAATCCTAAAGCGCCAGAGCGCCATCTCACATTCAGCACGCCAGAGTCTTCCACTTGAATGTCGCGAGCCAATGTGCCAGTCATGGCTTGAACATCTGCAATGGGGCCTATGAGCCACTCCAATAAGTCCACATAATGGCTGGCCTGGTTCATAAAGGCTCCGCCGTCCATTTCCCATGTGCCACGCCATTTTGCTGAGTCGTAATATTCTTGAGGGCGTGACCAAAAAATATTTATATGAACCATATGGATGCGACCAAAGCGTTTTTCGTCTATGGCGCGTTTTAATAATTGCAATGTGTCGTTGCGTCGGTTTTGCTTAATGACAAAGAGATGTACATTGGCATCATCACAGGCTTTTACCATGGCAAGGCCATCTTTCCAACGTGTGGCCATGGGCTTTTCGGTGATGACATGCTTCCCAACTTTAGCCGCGGCAATGGTCTATGCAGCATGTAAGCCCGAAGGCGTGCACAAAGACACCACATCGCAATCGCATTCCAGCAATAACTTACCGTAACTCTCATATCCTGGGACATTATATTTTTTAGAAAATTCTGTGGCTATGGCAGGGTTATCATCGCAAATGGCAACTAATTCAAAATCAGTTGCATGCTTTTCCAACGAACCAAAATGGTTATTAGAAATACGTCCACAACCTATGATGGCTATTTTTATTTTTCTGTCTTTAATTATAGGGAACATACTTTCCTAGTTATATAAAAAATTATGATCTACCCACGAGACCAGTTACGGAGCGTTCTTTTGCATAATCCTAAGGAATATTACAATAAAAGCTCATGTTTTGGCAAGGGTTGGGATGTTATAAGGTTCTGTTTTATGGTGTGAGAAAGGTTTTAAAAATGCTGTATGGCTCTAAAATTGTGGAATATAGTTCATTTTTTGTGGAATTTCATACTGTAACTCATCATAACGTATTGTGCATGAAGCTAAAGTGCAGTCATTTGCTCGTAAGTGATGTTTTGCGCCATGCTCCTTATTTTTTGATTGAAGTTTATTTATATTGTCTATTCGGTGTGTTATCTGGACTTGTTTTGGTTTGGGCTAGGTATGTGTACTATGCTGTTAAGGTAATATTGTGTATACTGCAGATGGTTTTTCACCAATTGATGCATTGCGTTTTGAAAAAATAAAGTACTTTTGTGCTACTTTTATGTGAGGGGTAAGGTGCATGGCAAATTCCAGTGATGAGAAAAAATTCTTTGATAATCAGAAGAAAACACTTGAAGTGTGGAAAAAATTTATACACGGCGAGCCTTTAGGAAAGCATTCTGTGCCAGCTTATATTATTCGAGGTTGGGAGCAGAGCAAAGAATATAATATTGACCCTTCCGTAATGCATGTGCCTTATATTCTTAAGAAACATGAGCTTGAGCAGTTACAACAGAAAAATGCCGTTCTTCTACGCGCTGCAGAGGCCATATTGAAAATGCTGGCCGCCTCCATTCAAGACACCACCTATATTGCAACGCTCATTGAATCTTCAGGGCATATTTTAAAAGTAGTGGGCGAGGCTAAGACCATGGAGCAAGCCCATGAGCGATATAATGTGCCGGGGGCTGACAGAGGGGTGAAGTCCATAGGGTCTTCTGCGCTGACTTTAGCTATTAGAGAAAAAAAAGCTTTGCTGGTGCAGGGAGCTGAGCACTACAATCGCTACTGGCATGATTGGCGTTGTGCTGCTGCGCCCATATTAGATGTTCATGGAGAACCTGTGGCGGCCATTGCCATCTCTGGCACGCTTACCCCACATAGTGTGCATATTTTAGCACTCGTTCAAGCATGCGCGGAGGGTATAAGCTTGCGCATGCGAGAGATAACCTTGTTGGAAAATGAAAAGCATTTAAATGCCATGTTAAATGCTGTGCATAATGCCATACCAGAAATGGCTGTGGTGGTGGATTTGGCAGGGACCATAACGCATGCCAATAATAAAGCACTTGAATATTTTGATATTGATTTAGAAAAGAAAAGCAAGTCATTGGTGTCACTTTTTGGCGCGCCAGACTTTGTGCGTGTGGAAAAAGTAGTCCATTCCGGTAAGGCGAACACCTTGGAACTTGAAGTTATTTCTCCACAAGGGCCGCAAAATCTTTTATGTCGTTTTTCCCCCATTATGGCGGCCGACGCCAATGTGTATGGAATGATGATTTCCATTAGCAAGAATGTGGAGCTTTTTGCGCTCATGCGCCATGCCAGTGGCAACTATGCAAAGTATTGTTTTGACGATATTAAGGGTGAAAATGTGACACTCAAAGATCGCATACAATTGGCAAAGCTTGCGGCCGGCTCCAATCATCGTATATTACTTTCTGGAGAAAGCGGCACGGGGAAAGAGATTTTTGCACAGTCCATACACAATGCCGGGCCTTCGCATAATGGCCCTTTTGTGGCCATATCTTGCGCCGCCATTCCACGAGACCTCATTGAGTCAGAGCTTTTTGGCTATGTTGGCGGGGCTTTCACCGGCGCAAGGCGTAATGGCATGATTGGCAAAATGGAACTTGCCACCGACGGAACTCTTTTTTTAGATGAAATAAACAGCCTTCCTTTGGAAATGCAGGCCAAACTTTTACGAGCTTTACAGCAAATGGAAATAGTGCGTATTGGTGATACCAAGCCCACTCGCATTAATGCGCGTATCATAGCGGCTACCAATAAAAATTTATTGGAAGAAGTACGTTTAGGTTGTTTTAGAGAAGATCTCTATTTCCGTCTCAACGTCATTGAGATAGTGATACCGCCCTTACGCGAGAGAAAGGATGATATAGCCTTGCTGGCGCATAGTTTTTTGCGAAGGCAAAGCTTTGAAACTAATAAGCCTTTTAATCATATTGCCTCTGAGGCTTTGGAGCGTTTGTATAAATACCATTGGCCGGGTAATATTCGGGAGTTGGATAATGTGTGTGAAAGGGCCTTGTTACTTTCCGAAGATGGGGTCATAGAATTAAAGCATCTGCCTGACTTTAGCGGGCAAGAAGCGGATGTTTTTTCATCCTCCTCTGCCACCGCGACGTCGCCGTTTTTCCCCGTGCAACATATGAATATACAAGACAATATGCGTGAGATTGTGGCGCGTACCCTACATGAACATAATGGCAATATCAGTCAAGCGGCCAAGTGTTTGGGTGTAGCGCGCACTACACTGTATAGGAAAATGAAAAAATATAAAATTTTAACAAAGTAGAAACTTTCTACTTTTTTTGAAGAAATGGGATTGTTTTTGGTTGTTTTAACGTCTTTTTCGTAGAAAATTCATGTGTAGCGCATATATGTGTATTTGTAGCAAATCGATACAATTGTAGTAAAACGCTACACAAAAGTGTAGCGTTTTTTTAGTTCTTTTGAATTTTCCTTTCAAAAAGTCTTTAGTTTTTATGGGCTTTAAAATTTGTTTCCATAGGTATGCAAATTGCAAAGTACAAGTGGCGAATACGAGTGTAGCATCTACACGTTTTTTTCATTTTAACTAAAGAGAGAGTAAAATGGCTGAGTTTAAAGGTATTTATGTTGTTACGGTAACCCCTTTTAACAAAGATGGTAGTATAGATTATGCTTATGCTGAGCCATACCTAAATGGGCTTATTGAAGCTGGTGTACATGGTTTACTTCCTTTAGGAGCCACAGGCGAATTTGCTTCCTTATCCACCGAAGAGCGCATGGAATATGCTGAGTTTGTAATGAAAGTGGTGGGTGGTAGAGTTCCTGTTATTATTGGCGCCACTTCGCAAAATATAGATACAAGCATTGCGCTTTGTAACCATGCAAAGTCCATTGGTGCTGCCGGTGTAATGATTCTGCCAGCTCCTGGTTTACATTTACGCCAAGAAGAAATTTTTGCTTTCTATGAATATATTGACAGCAATGTAGATATTCCCATCATGCTTTACAACAATCCCGGTAGCGCAGGTGTAGGTATCGCCCCTGAAACCTTAGAGCGTCTTGTGGCTTTGAAAAATGTGGCCATGATTAAAGAATCCACTGGCGATATCGCAAGCCTTACACGCACTGTGGATGAACATGCAGACAAATTGTCTGTGTTTTGCGGTTGCGAAACCCTTGCATATGAAAGCTTTGTCATGGGTGCCACCGCTTGGGTTTGCGTGCTAGGTAATGTGGCACCGCGCATGGCTGTTTCTTTATATGATTTAATCGTAAATAAAGGCGACTTGGCTCAAGCCCGTAAGCTTAATATGCAAGTGCTTCCTTTCTTGCGTCTTGTGGAAGAAAGTGGCGAGCTTTGGCAAGTGGTGAAATATATGCTGGAAAAGCAGGGCAAAGGCTCCACAAATCTTCGCTTACCACGTATGCCCATTTCTGCAGAGAGCAAAGCTTTGGCTGATGCTATTTTGCAACAATATTCTTACGAATAGTCCAGATGGTTATGTGCGCGTCCTGTGTTTTGCAGGACAAAGGCACATGGCCGTGGGCATGCATAAAACGGTTAGGGATTTTTGAAGGTAAAACACTATCTAAAGGATATGAGTATGAAAGCAATGAAGTTATTGGCTGTGGCTCTTATGGTACAAATGATGGTTCCTTTTTTTGGACCTAAGCTGGCTCAAGCTGAAGATAAAGTGTATAGATGGCGTGCTGTAACTCACCAAATTGTGGGCACATCTCGTTATACAGAAACAGTGGCACCCTTTTGTGAAATGGTTAAAAAAATGTCCAAAGGGCGCTTGATCATTGAACCTTACGGCGCCGGTGTGCTTTTCCCTGTGAGTGAAACTTTTGATGCAGTGCGCGATGGCATGATTCAAATGAGCATGACATGGGCAGGTTTTTGGGGTAGCAAGCACCCTCTCTTTACCATTGTTGCCAACAGACCTGGCGGTCCTTTAACAACTTTTGAAGAGAATTTTTACCGCAATGAACAACTCTTTCCCATTGTGGAAAAATTGTACAAAAAATTTGGCGTAACATACCTTGGCGCCTTTGACTTTAACCCTTCTGAAATTCTTGTAAGCACCAAGCCCATTCGTAAGTTTGAAGACTTTTCCGGTCTAAACATTCGTACAGGCGGCCTTGGCGGTACTTTCTACTCCAAGCTTGGCGCTTCTGTAGTATTATTAAGCCCTCCTGAAATTTATCAAGCTTTACAATTAGGTACCGTAGATGGCGCTGAATATAATGACTTCATCGTAAACAAAGAAATGGCTTTTCATGAAGTGACTAAGTACGTCATCGAACCTGCTTTGCACACTGACGCCACCGACGACAAAGACTTAATTGTAAACAGCGAAGCTTGGGAAAGCCTTCCTGAAGATTTGCAAGCCATTGTGTTAGCTGCTCGTGATATGGCTCGTTATAAAAGTGCCATCAGCTACGGTGCAAAAAATGAAATCGCTCGCCAAGATTGGGTGAAAGCCGGTGTGGAAATCATCACTTTGCCCGATGAAGATGTAAAGCGTATTCGTGCTGTGGGCATGGAAATTCTCAATGAAATGAGTGCCACAGATCCTATTATTAAAGAGTATGTAGATGCTTATGCTAAAGTGTTATTTGAACTTGGTTACGAGCAAGATGCATCCTCTTTAGGCTTTAAAAAATAAGAGTAAAGGTTTTTGAAGAGCTCATAAGATTATATTTTTCCAATTATGAGTCTTTTGAGCAGGCTTCTTCATGTAAAGGTGTAGGGGGGCTTTTCCCCTTACACCTTAAAGTGATTCTTTGCCCCTATGAGGAGGTTTCATGGAAAAGTTCATAAATGTTATTGACACATTTACCGAACGTACAGGGCGGCTACTTTCTTATTGTATTCTTCCCATGATTGTTGTCGTGCTTTATACAGCTATTATGCGCTATGTTTTTAAATCTTCCGTAAGTTGGGGGTTTGAAGCAGCTATCTTTCTTTTTGGCGTTGCCAGCGTTGGCGGCGGCGCTTTTGCCCACCTTCATAAAAGTCATGTGACTGTTGATGCGGTTACCTCGCAACTTCCCGAAAAAGTACGTATCGTTTTGGCTATGTTTAGTCAGCTCTTTGTCATTTGCACCATGCTTGTTGTGGCATATCTTAGCTGCAAGTGGGCGTATAAATCCACGCTTATTCTCGAACGTTCTATTCATGGAACAGAATGGAATCCGCATATTTGGTGGTTTAAGTGGACTGTTTTTATTTCAGCGTGCTTAATTATTTTGCAAAGCCTTTCAGAAATGGCTAAGCAAATACTTTTATTGAAAAAAGATAAGGGAGACTAGTATGTTTTCTGCTGTGTTTATGTTCATACTGCTTTTTGCTCTCTTTATTATAGGCGTGCCCATTTCTTTTGCTTTGGGTGGTGTGGCCGTTAGCTTTGCGTATATATTTTGGGGCGCTGGAGGCATGATTTCCATAGTGCAAGCCACATGGGGTACCATGAATAACTTTACCCTATTGGCAGTGCCCTTGTTTATCTTCATGGCCATGATGCTGGAAAAGTCGACCATGGTGGAAGACTTGTATACAGCTTTTTATAAATGGTCTGGCCCCGTACGCGGCGGTCTTGCCATGGCTTCGGTTGTGGTGGGAGCCATTTTAGGAGCCGTTTCCGGCGTGGTGGCTGCAGGCGTTATGGGAATGGGGCTTGTGGCTTTGCCGCAAATGAAAAAATATAACTATGATAATAGTATAAGCCTTGGCTCCATTCTTGCCGGTGGTACCTTGGGTCAAATTATTCCACCCAGTTTAAATATGGTTATTTACGGTGCCGTGACTTCGGTATCGGTGGGTGGTCTTTTTGCTGCAGGTATTTCTGCAGGCCTTTTTTTGGTGGGCATTTATTGTGCCTATATTTTTGTGCGCTGCTTGCTTAACCCGCAGCTTTGCCCAGCCTTACCTGTGGATCAAAGAGCAAACATGCGTGAGAAAATAGCTTCTTTAAAAGACCTTATTCTTCCTTCTGCGCTCATTCTCCTTTGCCTTGGCGCCATATTAAGCGGTGCCACCACGCCCACAGAAGGTGCTGCCGTGGGGGCTTTTGGGTCTATTATTTTTAACATTATCTGCAAGCGTTTTTCTTGGGAAATACTCAAAGATTGCACCATTGCTACCATTAAAGTGACAGCCATGGTGGCGTGGATGGTGGCTTGTGCCAACGCATTTGGTTCTGTTTTTGCCGGTATTGGTGGCAATCAAATGATTATGGAACTTGCACAGCAAGTGCCGGGTGGAAAATGGGGCGCTTTGGTGGCCTCCATGTGCTTCATCTTTTTCTTGGGTATGTTTTTAGAAACAGTGGGCCTTATTATGCTTGCAGCCCCCATAGTCACGCCCATCATTGTGGGGCTTGGCTTTGATCCTTTGTGGTGGGGTATTATCTTCATGACTTTGTTGCAATGCGCATATATCTCGCCGCCTTTTGGTTTGTCTTTATTCTATCTAAAAGGGATTACACCCAAAGAGATTTCTTTGGTGGATATATACAAAGCCGGTTTACCATTTCTAATTTTACAAATTATAGCCATTACCTGCATGGTTATTTTCCCATCTTTAGGATTGTGGATGGTAAACATTCTTTAGCGCTTAAGGAGAACTTGTATGAAAATAAGCTTTGTGGGAGCAGGTAATATGGGCGAAGCGCTCATGGCTGGCTTTGTACAATCAGGGGCCGTAAAAGCCGAGTCCATACTGGCTTACGACCCTGCATGTGCTCGGTTGCAGCATTTATGCACAAACCTAGGCATACGCGCTGCAACTTGTAATGAAGAGTGTATTTCACAAGCTGATGTGGTGTTCCTTGCTGTAAAACCGCATCTCATGGAGGAAGTACTACGCCCCTTGGGTGAAACCCTTCGCAAAAAGCGACCTCTGCTTATTTCCATTGCAGCGGCAACCAGTTTGGCATCGCTTCATACCATGGTGGAAGATGCGCAACTGCCCATTATTCGCATACTGCCTAATCTGGGTGTAGGTATTAACGCCGGATTGGTGGCTTTTTGTGCAGGGCAGCATGTTTCCACCACGGAAGTGGAAAGGGCCAAGGATTTATTAGAAAATCTTGGGCGAGTTATTCCCATGGCAGAAGATATGCTCACAACATTTTCTTCTGTGGGGGCGGCCTCATATGCCTTTGTGTGCATGTTTATAGATGCACTTGCCAAGGCTGGCCTTAAAGAGGGCATGCCTAAAAATCAAGGATTAGAAATTGCTTCGCAAGCAGTATTGGGGGCGGCGCAATTGTGTTTGAAAGACAATGTCCATCCTCTTTTGCTTATGGACAAAATATGTTCCCCCAATGGCACCACCATCTGTGGCGTTAAGGCTTTGGAAGAGGGCGCCTTTGTGGGAACAATAATGCAGGCTGTGGCCGCCACAAGTGCTCGAGATTTGGAAATTTTAGCAAGTAAAAAATCGTAATAATTTAAAGGAGTCTATAAATGTCTGACCAACTTACTTTGCAACTGTGCGAAAAAATTGCCTCCACCATTCAATTTCCTACCCAAGCTTTTATGGGAGGTAAATTTGCACCTGCGCTTTCAGGTAAAACCTTCACTTCTATCAACCCTGCCACGGGCAAAGAATTGGCTCAAGTGGCTTCCTGCGGTGTAGAAGATGTGGACGCAGCTGTACAGCTTGCCAAGCAAAGCTTTGAAAGCGGCGTATGGTCTAAAATGCACCCCTCTGAGCGTAAAAAAATATTGGTAAGATTGGCAGAGCTTATTGAAAAAAATCAAGTGGAACTTGCTGTTTTAGAGTCTTTAGACAGCGGTAAGCCTGTATCTGAGTGCTTATGCACAGATATAGCCGAAGCCATCCATTGCTTTGAGTGGCATGCTGCTTTGGCTGAATCTTCTTATGGCAGTATTTCTCCTTCTGGTTCCAATTCCATAGGCTTGATTGAGCGCGAGCCCAGCGGTGTTGTGGCAGGGGTTTTGCCATGGAACTTCCCCATTCTTATGATGGCTTGGAAGATGGCTCCTGCTTTGGCCACAGGTAATAGCCTTATCTTAAAGCCAGCCACGGTGACTTCTTTGAGTTGCTTACGCGTGGCAGAGTTGGCCAGCGAAGCTGGTCTTCCAGAAGGCGTTCTCAGTGTTGTTCCAGGTTCCGGAGCTCTTATAGGTAAAGCTCTTGGTATACACCCTGATGTTTCTGTGGTGTCCTTTACAGGTTCCACCGAAGTTGGAAGGCTCTTCTTGAATTATGCTGGCGAAAGCAATCTAAAGAGAGTTGTTCTAGAGCTTGGCGGTAAGAGCCCCTTTGTTATTCTTGATGATGTTCGTGATTTTAGCTTTGTGGCAAAGCATGCTGCTGCGGCCTCTTTCTGGAATATGGGAGAAAACTGCACAGCCAACTCGCGTATTATTGTTCCTGCCAAAAGTAAAGACGCTTTTGTGGAGGCTTTCCTGAAAGAATTGGAGCAATGGCATATTGGAAATCCCTTGGATCCTAAAAATAATCTTGGATCCATGGTAAGTGAAATGCAATTTAATACCGTCATGGAATATATTGCCAAAGGTAAGGCCGAAGGTGCCACAGTTCTCACAGGCGGAGAGTCTTTAAATATTGGCAGTGGTTTGTTTATACCACCCACTGTTTTTGATAATGTGAAAAGAGACGCCACCATTGTACGTGAGGAAATTTTTGGGCCAGTAACTTGCATCTTACCTGTGGATTCCAACGAAGAAGCCGTGGCCCTTGCCAACGACACAGAATACGGCTTACAAGCTTCGCTCTTCACAGAAGATGTGACGAAAGCACATCGCGTTGCTCGTCAGTTAAAAGCTGGTACCGTTTCCGTGAATAACTTCAGTGAAGGGGATAATACAACTCCCTTTGGCGGATACAAGCTTTCTGGCTTTGGCGGCAAGGATAAGGGTAGAGAGTGCCACGATCAATATACTGAGCAAAAAACAATATTCATTAACATTGATAGATAGTGGGTGCTAAAAGTATCTAACTGTCAATAAATATAAAGTTTTTAGTTGGAAGGTATGTCTAAGCTTTGCCAGAAATAAACGTATGCGATACGTGCTCTGGCAAGGTTTAGACATACGAAATGCCATTTTTTCGTGAAAATCACACCACCCTGCCCAAGGCATGGTTGCCATCAAATAAGCCAGAAAGAAAAGCACACTAAATCTCAGCACCACCACCATCGTAAAGGCATCATGGAAAAAGACCTGATGTCGTTCCAAGTAAAGGAAAGTCTTTTGTGTAAGGGTTATTGGGGGACTACCTTGTCTAAAGACGGGGAAAATGAGGATGGGCTATATAGCGCACGGCATGCAAGAATGTTCTTATTATTACCTTCGTATTTTCACTAACACATAGGCAGGGCTTTCCCACAAAGTGGGGCCCACTTTTTCCAGCAAAGCCTTATCTTGTGGCCTTGCGCTTAAAAGATATTGTGCTTTGCTTTCTAGGGCAAGGTCTATGTAGGCCGTGGGCGAAGCTTTTAGTCTTTTTTGTGTTTCATCCCAGAAGCGTAGGCCTTTAACATCCTTGGCATAATAGTAGATGCTAGAGTCTTTCCAGCTATATACCAAGGAACGCAAAGCCTTATAGCGAATGGCTTGATCTTCTTCTGGATAGTAAATGAGGTCGCCCTGCTGGGTATATTTTTCTAAAGCTTCCAGCATTTTTGCGCGTTGCAGTTTTTTAGCATAAGCTTGTTCGTAGCGCGTATCGTCTTGTATATTCCAAAACCATAAGGCACTGGCGCGTAATTTATCCTGTTGTCCGCCCAAAAAAGGACCTATAAAGAGCCCACACCACATGAAGGCACCCAGTTTTTTACCCCACGTTTTTCCTGTAATGCCTTGACGCCATAAAACATTGATTCCCATGAAGCCAAGGCACATGGCAAAGAATACCCAAAAGCGTAGAACTCGGATTAAATCAAACTCCAAGGGATGACGACCCATGGCTCGGGAGATTTCTTGATCGAGCAAGAACAGTATAGCACAGCACAGTACGCCCAAAGTCCACATGGCATATTGTAAAGCCCATGTGCGCTCTTCTTCATTACCCATGCGGCGCATGAGTATGTAGCCGCCCAGGCCCACGGGAAAGAGAGGGAGGAAGTAAAAGTGAGCGTGTAGTTGGGGAAATTGTTAAGGTTTTTGTGTGGTGTGGGATTTTATTTACCCCGTGATTTACCCCAAAAACTGGGAGCAGTGATTTTATTGGGGAAAAATTTTGAGGGGAGATGGGATGCTAAGGAAGCTTTTAAGCCTTTAAGATGAGATGCACAAATGAACTGAGTGCGTAGTGCATGTAGCTCTATCTATACATCTCACCTTAAAAAGGTCTAGTTAAAAATAAAGTCAGCAACTCTTTTTGCTGCCTTTTCTGTGGCTTTTTGGATGTCGTCTTTACCCCATGTGTTGTTGAGGTATGTTGTTAGTTTTTGTGCAATAGGGAACTCAGAGTTTTTATAGCCTCTTTTTTCTGTAATAGAGCTTTGCTTTTTAACTTGAAACCATTCATTTGATATGGAGCCGTTAATAGGTTGCTCAAGTAGGATTTTGTTTCCTAATCTATTTACATTGTATTGAAATTCTTCTTCATTCATGCCAGCGGACTCTCTCACTCCACAAATGTTTTTCCCGCTGGAAGGCATAATGTGTTCAATTTCTATTCTTGGCACATTTAAGTTAACTTGTTTACTGTGTTGTAACGCAAAAAGGTATTCATTTAAAAATACCGTTGCATTGTTTGATTCATGTGTTAGTAATGTATTGTAAACGTCATCTTTATTAAATTCTTTTTTGATATGGTCATCAATTTTTTGAATTAAAGTTTCAGAGGACACTCCTTTTCCGATATCCATGTTGAGAGAAATTAAAAACGTTTTAAATTTTGCTGATGAATAGCCATATTCTTTGATAGCTAAAAGTGCAAAAAGTTTTAATAATGCTTTGGCAAATGAAAGTTTTTCACTAACATCAGCATCTCTATTGAAATATAGATATGTTGCATAGAAAAACTTGAAGTTACTATTATGTTTAAATAATATACACCTTATGTTTGTCAGTTCTATGTTGCTTTCATCTTGCCAAATATTAATAATGTTATCGATATCATCAATAACATCAACGGGATTTTTTAGAATATCCTTATTTATGTGCGTAAAATATCTTCGAACGCTAGAAAGGGATGAATCTTTTTCTTGATTCTTTGCTCGTAATATGTACATGTATTGATTTAAAATATCGTCTATCGTGGAAATTTTTTGCGCTGTTAGTTCGTTAGAGCTTGTAATTATTTCCTTCCATCGCGTGTTAAATTCTTCTTTTGCACTAGTATAATTGCTATATAATCTCGCGGAGATAATGTCTGCGTCGGCTAAGGGCATCCTGTGGAATTTAGCGAGTTAAAAATTTCTATTGCTTCTTCAGTTTGATATGAAATTACAACAATCAGCTGACATTTTTCTAGTAGAGACTTGGCAAATCTATTTATATGCGCCGAATCGTATTTTTCTAGGTTTTCTAAGAAAAATTTTAAGTTTCTAAAGAAGTTTGTGTATCTATTATCTTTTCGCTTTCTCTTATTTATTGATACGGTATTTTGGATATCTTCAAAGGTTTGCCCATGAAGGATTGTTTTTATTTCATTTTGATATTCTTCATTGATAGAATGGTTATCATACTTTACAGGCAGCGTAGAAAGAGGGCTATTGCCTGCTACAACTAAGTATATCTCGTCATCATCAATGTGATATAGGCAATCTATAATTCTTTCCCTGCGGCTTTCTAATGCTTTTTTTGTTCCAATTCCGTCTTCGTCTTCGGGAAATGAGTATAAAAGATCGTTAATTCTTATAAGCAAGGCTTTTAATAGAAGTATAAATGTGGTAATTCTTTGTTGTCCATCGATGATATATAATTTTTCTTTGTCATTATTAATAATGATGGAGCCGAAAAAGTATGTATCATTCTGGTTTGTTTCTATAAAGTACTCGATGTCTTGCCAAAGCTTGTCGCATTGTTCATTGAATTTCCAGTTGTAGGCGCGTTGATAGTCTGGGATAATAAATGTTCCATTGTTGCCTAGGATAGAATCATGTGAATTTGAGAAGATTCCTTGAATGTTTTTTAGTCTTGCGTCGATGTTTTTAGCCATGTAGCCCCTCGTAAATTTTACTTTATGCTGTTAGCGGTACGTTATTCTTTATTTAGGATGTAAACATTTATAATATAGCATGCTGTATATATGTTGTCTAGAGAAAAGGCAAAAAACTTAACGATATGAGGTGGGGGAGGGGAGAGCGCAAATGCGATTTTTTTATTGTATTGCGACTCTTTTCAGTAATGTTTTTTTAGGATAGCGTGGACGGTTTTTAGTGCATTACTACCTTAGTATTTTCACCAAAACATAGGCAGGACTTTCCCATAATACAGGTCCTACTTTTTCTAATAAAGCTATATCTTGAGGCCTTGCGCTTAAAAGATATTGCGCCTTGCTTTCTAGGGCGAGATCTATGTAGGCCGTGGGCGAAGCTTTAAGTCTTTTTTGTGTTTCATCCCAAAAGCGTAGGCCTTTAACGTCTTTGGCATAATAGTAAATGCTAGAGTCTTTCCAGCTATAGACCAAAGAACGCAGAGCCTTATAGCGAATGGCTTGGTCTTCTTCGGGGTAATAAATAAGGTCGCCTTGCTGGGTATGCTCTTCCAAAGCTT
Organism: uncultured Desulfovibrionaceae bacterium; assembly: GCA_964370835.1. GTDB lineage: Bacteria > Desulfobacterota > Desulfovibrionia > Desulfovibrionales > Desulfovibrionaceae > CAYJAD01. The sequence goes on along the minus strand of CAYJLO010000027.1, from coordinate 2,304 downwards.
CCAACATTTCTGCACGTTGCAGGTTTTTAGCATAAGCTTGTTCGTAGCGAGCCTCGTCTTGTATATTCCAAAGCCATAAGGCACTGGCGCGTAATCTATCCTGCTGTCCGCCCAAGAAGAGACCTATGAACAGACCGCACCACATAAAGGCCCCTAGCTTTTTACCCCATGCTTTTCCTGCAATGCCTTGGCGCCATAAAACATTAATTCCCATAAAGCCAAGGCACATGGCAAAGAATACCCAAAAGCGTAGAACGCGAATTAAATCAAATTCCAAGGGATGGCGTCTCATGGCTCGGGAGATTTCTTGGTCGAGCAAGAAAAGTATAGCACAGCACAGCACGCCCAAAGTCCACATGGCATATTGTAGAGCATGTGTACGTTCTTCTTCATTGCCCATACGGCGCATGAGCATATAGCCGCCTATGCCCACAGGGAATAAGGGGAGTAAGGTGTATTGAAGCATAAAGTCTTTAAATCCGCGCCAATATTCGGTGAACTCTATATTGTAGCGTGTGCGTAAGACTTCTTGTAAAAGCGATACGTCTTCTGGGGTGAGTTGTATTCCCGGTCGAATGAAGGTCATGGCGAAGGGGATAAGCACAGCCACAAAACATAGGCCGCAAAAAATGAGCCATAACAGATGCTGTGAGAGGCTTTTTTCTTTGGGTTTACATACGGCAAAGCCTAGCCAAAAGCCAAGGGCTGTGGGTAAGGTGCTTATGGAATGCACATAGGCCAGTAAACCAATGGTTGCCATGAATACAGGCCACCAGCGCGGCGCATGTAAAATGCGCAAAGCCCAGGCTATGGCAAAAGCATAAAATATGGCAAAAACCGAGCGCGGTGTGTAATCTAAATAGCCATTACCCCAATAGGTGCCCCATTCTATCCAATACACTTGCCCCATGAGGACGCTGAAAAGCGCCGCTTGCCAGCGCTGTTTGAGTAGTACAATCCCTAGCACGTAAAAAGCTAGATAGTGCAGGAAGAATTGCACACCAGTGAGTTTTAGGTAGGCTAGACCGTAATTGGCGCCGTCAGCCATGATGCTAGTAAGGGTAGTATTTATGGTGGCGTGTACACCATAGCGAGCAGGGTCGTCGTAAGCGCTGTCTAAGGCAAAAGCTTCGGGATGTCCCATGGCCGCAGCCATACAAGCATAATTTGCAGGATCTGTTTTTAAATCAATACCATCAATGGATACGCCTAGCCTGCCAAAGTGCACAAGCACGGCAAGCAAAAGGAAAACAATACAAACGATACTGTCCAGCGTACGATTTTTTGGTAATGTCATGATAAAACTTAATATTTGGCTACGGTATTTTTACGAATGGTATTTTCCATTTCAATTTGTCGCTGATGCGCTAAAGCATCTAAGTTTAAGCCCACAGAAAGCATGGTTGCCGCCAAAAGCTCCAAGGCAGCCGCTAACACCGCAGAGGGCACTTTTGTGATATACGAGGTTTGCATAAATTCCCAAATGACAGGTAAGCCTAAGAATAAACCTATAGCACTAAAAAAAGTTGCAAGACTTAAGAAAAATACCAAAGGCTTATAAAGGCGTATGATGCGAAAAATGGTCATGAGTACGCGAAAGCCGTCTTGCATGGTATTGAGCTTTGATTCACTACCCTCAGGTCTATCAATGTAACGCACAGGAACATCCTCACAACGGAAACGGCCTTGGGCGGCAAAAAGGCTCAAATCCGTTTCTAACTGGAAGCCTTCTACCAAGAGGGGATAGGAACGCACAAAGGTATGGCTCATGGCGCGATAACCTGTCATGATGTCATCAAACTGTGTACCACCCACTAAGTTCACTAACTTTTGTACAAGCATATTGCCAAAATTGTGTAATGGGCGATGATTTTCGCGTGAATAGTCACCTTGAGAGCGGCGATCGCCTATGACCATGTCTGCACGCCCTTCCAGTACTGGTAAGACCAATTGTGCCGCTTGCGCCGCGGGGTAGGTGCAGTCAGCATCGGCCATGAGGTATACTTCAGCTTCCACTTCCATGAAAGCACGACGCACAGCATTCCCCTTACCCTTGCGCTTTTCAGTCAGCACCGCGCCGGGAATATTTTTTTCGCGCATGGCTTCTTGAGCTAGTGCGGCTGTATCATCGGTGGAATTATTATCTATGACAAAAATACGCGCGGCAGGTAAAGCGGCGTGAAAATCATTTATGGTTTGCACCACGGTGAGCGCTTCATTGTAGGCCGGTAAAAGTATGGCTACATGGGATTGTTCTTCTAGGGGGATGGAAAAAGAAGATTGTGTCATTGTAGTTGTATTCAT
>CAYJLO010000026.1:0-32270 GCA_964370835.1 uncultured Desulfovibrionaceae bacterium | reverse complement strand
TGTCAGACGACGCATTATTGCCGCAGACCAAGAAGGAATTGGAAGCGGAGATAGCAACGATAGAAGCCCTGCTTAATGAAAATGATGCCGCTTTGCGCACCCTTCTGGCAGCAGAAGATCCGCAAAATGGCGTACATCATGCGCAGGATATACATAACTTACGCCAAGAAAAAATGGTGCTCATGACGCGTAAACAATTACGTGAAGTGCGTATTAGGCGTATTTTGTATAGCGAGTTCGACAACTAACACTACGGTGCCCCATAATTTCTTTGGGGTACCGTTTTTTATTTTTGAGGCACCATGACCCAAGAGCATACAGTCACCATACAAAGCCCCAACTACTAAGAACAAGAAATCCTACACACCACTCCCCCTGCGGTGAAGGTGCTTGCTTTTCACTTACCACAGTTCCACACCTTTGCCGAAAATGACGCATGGTGGGGAGAGGGCTTCACCGAGTGGACCAATGTGCAAAAGGCTGTGCCCATTTTTTCAGGTCATGTGCAACCGGATTTTCCCCATGATGATGTGGGCATGTATAGCCTTACCAGCCCACAGGTTTTGGAAAAACAAGCGTATCTTGCCAAAGCCAAGGGGAAGAAAAACCCTATGTGGTCATGATGCAAAGCTTTGACAATACAGATCCGCGCCTTTACGGCCACGATTGTTTTCAGGCGGCGGTGCAATTCCCTCCCCATGGAAAATACACCTGCGGACAAGTGGACGGCTTGCCACACTTTAAAGGAAAATTCTTTAGCTACTTGGAGTGTAAAAGCAAATTACTCCAGCAATTAACCACAGAATATGTACACTTTCCCGGCCTCATTCCTGCTTGGGGCAATACGCCTAGAGTACAAGAAAGAGCCACCATTTTTGCCGGCTCAAGCCCTGCGACTTATGAAGATTGGCTGCGCAAGGCTTGTGCTTTTGTACAGCAAAATAATACAGAACAAGAACGCTTTGTTTTTGTGAATGCGTGGAATGAGTGGGCAGAAGGTGCGCATTTAGAACCTTGTAAAACACTGGGCTACGCCTACCTCAATGCCACCTCGCGCGTCTTGGCAAGGTACTAAAAGATTATTTACCGAAAAAGTGTCGTAAAATTTGTAAGTGTCACCTGCCATACAGCCCCTACACTTATGGGAAAAACTTCGAGAGGCTCTTTCTTGCCCTTTACAGCCCCGCCCCTTCATGGTAGAAGACGGCATATATTATCTAGGAGAGAAACATGGATAATCGACATACATTACATTTTATATCTGTGCATAATATTTCTCTCTAAACCCATTTCCTCTTTATGAGGAATTTTTTTTGTCAAAAGCTTTAGAAGCGATGTATATTTGCCAACCCACAACACCAGAAGTATCATTATGAATCAAGTACCCTATCAATGGCGCCACAAAGATTTACTGGATGTGACGCAGCTTTCCACCGAAGATGTACACCACATCATGGAATTGGCTGTCAATTTTCAAGAAATTAACCAAAGACCAGTGAAAAAAGTCCCCACACTCAAAGGAAAGAGCATCATTCTCTTTTTCTCCGAGGATAGCACGCGCACCAAAACTTCCTTTGATGTGGCAGGCAAACGCCTTTCTGCAGACACCTTTGCTTTGGGTAAAAGCGGCTCCAGCATCAAAAAGGGAGAAAGCCTCAAAGATACGGGCCTCACATTGCAAGCCATGAACCCCGATGTCATTGTTATCCGTCACTCCAGCAGTGGCGCGGCACAATACCTCGCGGAGCTTTTGCCTTGTGGCATTGTCAATGGTGGCGACGGCTGGCATGCCCACCCCACGCAAGCTTTGCTGGATTGCTTTTCTTTACGCAATATTTGGGGCAGTGACTTTGCAGGCAAAACCCTGCTTATCCTTGGCGATGTGGCCCACAGCCGCGTGGCTCGCTCCAATATTCATCTCCTCACCATGCTGGGCGTAAAGGTACGCGTCTGCGCGCCACGCACTCTCCTGCCTGCCGGCATTGGCACATGGCCCGTGGAAATTTACAATGATTTACACAAAGCCGTGCAAGATTGCGATGCCATCATGTGCTTACGCTTACAATTGGAACGCCAAGAAGCCGGACTATTACCTTCCTTAGCCGAATATTCTCGTCGCTACTGCCTTACACCGCAATTGGTGAGCATGGCAAAGCCTTCAGCCATGGTTTTACACCCCGGCCCCATGAATCGCGGTTTAGAAATTTCCGCCGCCGTGGCCGATGCGCCCAATAGCTTGGTATTAGACCAAGTGAGCGCAGGTGTGGCCACGCGCATGGCTATTCTTTATTTACTTGCCCAAAGAACTAAGGATTAGGAGTACCTATGTCTTCCTTATTATGTATAAAAAATGCTGACTACTTAGGCGCCCGCGTGGATATTCATGTGGAAAATGGTCGTATTCGCACCATGATGCCCCACGGTAAACCCATTCCCCAAGAGGCAGAAGTTTTTGATGCTAAAGGGCTTTTGGTTTTTCCCTCCCTCATAGATGCCCATGTGCACTTACGTGAACCCGGTTACGAATGGAAAGAAGACGTGGCCAGCGGTTTAAGCGCCGCCGCCCATGGTGGATTTGGTGCTGTCATGTGTATGGCCAATACCAAACCCGTCAACGATAGCGCCGCCGTGACCCGCTTCATCATTGAGCAAGGCAAAAAAGCCTATCCTCACGGCCCCTTTGTTTACCCCATAGGCGCCGCCACCACAGGCCTCTTGGGCAAAGAAATGGCCCCCTTGGCAGAACTTAAAGATGCCGGTTGCGTGGCCATTTCCAATGATGGGCATTCCATGGAAAATACCGAGCTCATGCGCCGCATCATGGAATACGCTTCTGATTTAAATCTCATTGTCATTGACCACTGCGAAGATGCTTCCCTTGCCAAAGGCGCGCACATGAATGAAGGCGTCACCAGCGGACGCATTGGCGTTAAGGGTCAACCCCATGTGGGCGAAGCCATGCAAGCGGCTCGTGATATTCTTTTGGCAGAATATTTAAACTTGCCCGTACACATTGCGCATGTGTCTTGTAAGTCCGTGGTGGATTTACTGCGTTGGGCCAAGGAGCGCGGCGTAAAAGTCACTGCTGAAACTTGCCCCCATTATCTATTGCTAGATGATACTGCGCTGGAAAACTACGGCACCTATGCCAAGGTAAATCCGCCCTTACGCACCCCTGAGGACAGAGATGCCTTACGCCAAGCTATAAAAGAAGGCATTGTGGACATTCTGGTGACCGACCATGCTCCCCATGCCGCCCACGAAAAAGATTGCCCTCTGGATGAAGCCCCCAATGGTTTCACCGGGCTTGATCTTGCCCTTAGCCTCACATGGAAATTGGTTCAAGAAAATGTGCTCACCCCTGCCGATGTGCAACGCCTTTGGAGCTCGCGCCCTGCAGAAATATTTAATCTGCCTTACAATGGCTTTGCCCCCGAAGATCCAGCCGATTTCTTCCTCTTTGACCCCCATGCCTCATGGACTGTGGAAGAAAGCACTGTGCACTCAAAAAGCTGCAATACCCCCTTCAAAGGACAAGAGTTGCCGGGCCGCGTGGTGGCCCACTGGATTGGCGGCCATAAAATCTTTTAATAATACGGGGCAGAGCTCAAAAGCTTTGCCCCCTTTTCTCCACTCCCTCGCACATCACTCATAAAGGAAATATCCATGAATATGCAAAAACAATGGGCTTTTGCCCTTGCTTTCACAGGCCTGTGCCTGAATTTTACCCCCTCTGTGGCCATATCCGCAGAGGCCATGCCCCCCGTGGCTACCGAAGCGCAAAAAATACCTATGGCGCAACAGCGTAACACCCTCGGCATTCCTTCTGTTCCCCATAAAGTTATTTTGAACTATGAAAACACTCGCGCTTTTGCCAAAAGCAATTTGAAAATCATTGACCATCATGGCCGTAAAGCCTTGGTATTACCCTTGCCCAAACAAGCCAGCAACATTCAACTCACCCTGCCAGACAACAACGGCACTTTGCTCGCATGGCAAACAGAAAAAGCCATGCCCTACAAGCCTCAAGGCTTCATGGAAAAGCAACGCATCACCTATGAATCCATGGCCCATTCTTTGGCCGGTGCGCTCACCTCTTTGCATGCGCAATATGACGCCTTGCTTGACCCCATTGCCAAACTCCCTCCGCTGGAAGCCGCACAAGCCATGAAAAAAGCTCAGCCCACCTTTGCCCTCATAGGCACACGCATGCAGTCGGCCCAAAACGAGTTGGATTTGGCCAATGCCCGCGCTGCTCTCTTTAAAGATGGCATTCCTTTAAGCCAACAATTGGTCATTGGTATTGATACTGATTTGGCCGTGGGGCAAACTATCCTTCTTGATTATTCTTACACCTTGGAAGGGAGTTTTTGGCGTCCCACCTATGTTATTGATGCCAATTCCACCACCAACACCATTAACTTTAAGCTCATGGCGCAAATTACCCAAAACAGCGACCTTGACTGGAATAATACCGACATTCAGCTAAGCACAGCTCGTGGCAATGGGCAAAACCCACCGCCTGTGCAACCGTGGATAGTGAGCGAGCAAGACGAAAGAATCATGTACTCTGCCGAAGCTCCCAGAGCCATGATGGCCAAAAGTCAAATGGCTGACAATGCCATGGCAGGAGGCTTTGCCGATGACTCCACCCTGGCCGTATGGACATTGAAGAAAAATGTACCTGTACCAGAAGGCAACACCACCTTTATTCTCGAAGAGCAAAACCTCAATACAGCATTGGAGCGCATGGCTCGTCCTTCTTCCTATAGTGGCGGCGGCAAGGTGTGGTTGACGGCTTCCTATGACCTTAAAGGAAAATTCCTCCCCATGGGTAATATTTCCTATTTACTAGATGGCGTACCCGTGGGCGAAGGCGTTTTTGAAACTAAAAAAGACGTCATGTCTTTATATTTTGGCGTTGATCCTTTGGTGAGCATAGATATCAAAAAAGACATTCGTAAAAGCGATGTGGAAGGCCTCATCAGCAAAGAAAAAATCTGGAACTACGGCTGGACCTATACCGTCATCAACAAGCGTCCTCAAGAACTTGTGGTGCGCATCGAAGAGCCACAAACGCAACTCAGCCACAAAGATATGTCTGTGAGCTACCAAGACAAGCCTGCGGCCACCAAGGGCCCAGACGAAACCTTCATCTGGGACATTAAGGTGCCTGCCAAGGGACAAAGCGTGCTCACTCGTGCCATTACGGTCAAGGCTCCCAAGGAAATGTCTGTGAACCCAGGCAGATAAATAAATCTCACTAAAATCAGCTCCTTATGGCCCTCAAATTCTCTATGAAAAGATTTTGAGGGCTTTCTTTATTACGCACACACACGACGTAAGATGTAAAAAAATCACAATTAACTATTGAAAAAGAGCTCTTTTTTCCGTACTATATCGTTGGTTCTCTCTTAGTTTTACATAACAGTTAACAGGATGAGGTTGGAATGCACGTACGCAAAGCCCATGTGGCTGGCTCTTTTTATCAAGACGATACAGAAAAATTACGCGCCTACGTGCAGCATTCCTTACAGCATGCGCAAACCCAACTCACCGAGCCTCCTCAAGATGTTCATATGGTGATGCTACCCCATGCAGGTCACTTTTACTGCGGTCACATCATGGCTGAAACATTGGCTCATGTGCGCTTACCGCAAACCCTCGTGGTGCTTGGCCCCAATCACACAAGACAAGGAACTGCACGCTCTGGCCTTGCCGTATGGCATAAAGGTCACTGGCAAAGCCCCCTTGGCCCCATGGCCATTGCCGAAGATGTGGCCCAAAGCATTCTTGATTGCGGCGCAGGCTTTGAAGCAGACACCGCCGCCCATGCACAAGAACACTCCCTAGAAGTGCTCATGCCCTTTTTACAAGAGCATACACCGGATTTTCGCATGGTACCCATTTGCGTGGGCAACGGTCATATTGAAACCCTTGAGCGCGCAGGGCTCATGCTGGCAGGAGTCATGCATCGCATGCGCAATGAAGGGCAAGATGTGGCCCTAGTGGTTTCCTCAGACATGCATCATTTCTCCAATCATGAGCAAACCACCAAACTTGACCTCATGGCTTTGGAAGCCATGAAAAAACTTGATCCTTTAGAATTATACCACACCATAAAAACACATAATATTTCCATGTGTGGCGTGTTTCCCGCCATCATGGCCATATATGCGTGCAAGCATCTTGGTGCAAAAAAGTGCAAGCTCGTAAACCACACGACTTCTTATGAAAAAGGCGGCGATAGCCAAAGAACAGTGGGGTATGCTGGCCTTTTTGTGCCAAAAAACACTTGCCAAAAAAGTTAGAGGCGTGCATAAATGACAGGAAGTGAGGCTTGTTAAAACTGTTCTATAAGTCTCAGGTTTATGATTCACAAAATGGAGGAAGTATGGCTCAACAGAATTCAGACGTTGTCATCGACAAGGCGCAATCATCTTTGTCGGATTTATGGAAAAAAGAAGATTATTGGGCCATATGGCTTGGTCTTATTTTCATAGCTTTAGGCTTATACCTATACGTTTTTTCTTTCCCTGCTGAAAATAAAAAAGTAGCGTTGGAAAAAATTGCTGCAGCTGAAACCATCATGGCTCAAGAGGCAGCCCGTGCCCCTTTTAAAACCGTGGCATGGTACGAAGCACAAAATAGCAAAAAAGTTAAATTTGCCCCCACAGCCTTTGGCGCGGCCATTAAAGATTACATGAAGAGCCCTGCGCGTTGGTCCAACAACCCCATGGCCGCCTTCATGCTCAGCCAAGAGCAAGCCGACGCCATCAATGAAGCTGCTGCCCCCAAGGCCGCCAAAGCCAAAGCTTTAGCCGCTGAGGCCAAGGCCATGGCCCTTTTGGCTGAAAATGCCGCTGCTTTGGCACAGTTTAAAAATGCTGACTTAAACGCTGTGGCTGATGCAAAAATTACCGATTGGCGCGGCGCAGAGCGCACCTCTGCTTCTGCTGCTTCCAAAGCTAAAGTAAAGCCCTTTAATATCTTACCAACATTACCCGTAATGATGATATCTTTGGCCCTTATCTTTAGCATTGGTATTGCCGCCATGGGTCAAAACGTGCCTAAGTTCATCATAGGCTTCATTGGCTTATTTGCCTTCACCATCTTTGCGCTCATGATGGGCGGTCAAATGAACATGCGCTACTGGGGCATTGGCACAGAAGCTTGGGCCATTATCCTTGGTATGATCATAGCCAACACCGTGGGCACGCCCAACTGGGTAAAGCCTGCTTTGCAAGTGGAATACTACATCAAGACAGGTCTCGTACTCCTTGGCGCAGAAATCCTCATGGATAAAATCATCGCCATTGGTGTTCCCGGTCTCTTCGTAGCTTGGGTGGTAACTCCTGTGGTACTCATCACCACCTACATTTTTGGTCAAAAAGTCTTAAAGATGCCTTCCAAGACTTTGAACATGACCATTTCTGCTGACATGTCCGTGTGTGGTACTTCTGCCGCCATCGCCACAGCTGCAGCTTGCCGCGCTAAGAAAGAAGAACTTACCCTTGCTGTGGGTATCTCCTTACTCTTCACTGCCATCATGATGGTGGTTATGCCTGCTGTCATCGGTGCCTTGAACTTGCCCGCCGTACTTGGTGGTGCTTGGATTGGTGGTACCATCGACGCCACAGGCGCCGTGGCCGCTGCCGGTGCATTCCTTGGTGAAAAAGCCATGTACGTGGCCGCCACCATTAAAATGATTCAAAACGTACTCATCGGTGTGACAGCCTTTGGTGTAGCTGTATACTGGGTAACCAAAGTGGAACGCCAAGAAGGCGCCCAAGTGGGCCTTATGGAAATCTGGCACCGTTTCCCCAAATTCGTTTTGGGCTTCCTTGCCGCATCCATCATTTGTTCCATCATCTCTGGCGAACTTGGTTCTGACATGAGCCAAGGCTTACTCACCGCCGGTACCATCAAGAGCTTAACCTCTCCTTTGCGCGGCTGGTGCTTTAACCTGTCCTTTGCCGCCATCGGCCTTGGTACCAACTTCCGCGAGCTCGCCCACTACTTCAAGGGCGGCAAGCCGGTTATCCTTTACATCTGCGGTCAAAGCTTCAACTTAGCTTTAACCCTAACCATGGCATACATTATGTTCTACATTGTATTCCCCGAAATCACCGCGAGAATCTAGTATAGAAATATAAATCACGAGGGGAAGAAAGCCACAAAGCTTCTTCCCCTTACACATTTTATCGGTTTACCCTTTTTATCAGGCTCTTATTTTTATCTGGCCCTCAAACCCACGGTTATCTCCATGCAAGAAAAATCATTTTCCCGCGGATTAGCACAATTGGCAGCCATTTGCTTTGGCATGTGGTTTTTAATTTGGCAAGTTACCCCCGTTTTGGTGGACAACATTCCGGCCTTGGCCCATTACGGACAAGTGGCCAAAGACAATAATATCATGCCGGGTGTGCTTTATTACAATGATGTGCCCGTCACTGTGGAAGCTGAACGCAACAATAGAGATACCATCAAATTCTTGCCCCACGGCGGTACCAAGTTTGATTAAAGGCCTTTAGGTCACTAGATAAAAACAAAGGCTGGCGCTTATTCATAAAGCACCAGCCTTTGTTTTTAGGCAAGAAAAAGCATATGCCCTACTTTTTTGCAGGGGCCGCTTCTGTTTGCATATTCACATGGCCCTGAATGCGGCCACCTTCTTCGGTAACAAGGGTGGGCGTATGTAAGGTTCCCTCAATGAGACCACCTTTATAAATGGTCACCGCGCGTGCAGCGTGCACATCACCCATGAGCTTACCCGAAAGCAACAATTCGCCCACGCGCACCTCACCGGTAATAAGAGCATCTTTGCCCACAATGAGAGAGCCTTCACTGCTGATTTGGCCCGTATACGTGCCATCAATACGCACGGAGCCCTTGAAGGAAAGCTTGCCTTCATATACCGTTCCTGCGCCTAAAAAAGCATTAATTTCGTCTTTACTCACCACAACCATCCTTTTTTTCAAGGTTATATACAATTAACTTTTAAACATAAATCGGCGCATGGACACATTGAGTACAAGGCCAATCAAAAGACAGTTAACCAGCATGGATGAGCCACCGTATGACATGAAGGGCAAAGGAATACCCACCACCGGCATAAGGCCAATAACCATACCCATATTAATAACCACTTGCCAGAAAAAGTAAAAGAACACACCCACACAAAGAAGGCTTCCAAAACGATCTTTTGCCTTGACTACTGTGGAATATATAGACAATAAAAACAAACAATACAAGAAAATAAGCGCCACACAGCCCACAAATCCCCATTCTTCGGCAAATACGGCGATAACAAAGTCCGAATGGCGCTCGGGAACAAAGCGTAATTGACTTTGTGTTCCTTCAAAAAAGCCCTTACCCCAGATTTGCCCAGAACCAATGGCTATTTGCGATTGCATAATATGATAGCCTGCACCGTGAGGATCCGCATCGGGATTTAAAAATGTAAGCACGCGCTGTCTTTGATAGTCCTTCATGCCCACAAACCACATGAAGGCCACAATGAAGGGAAGCAAGGTTGCACACACCTTAAACACACGCCCCTTAATACCGTGAAAAAGCACCATGCCCCCCAGCACCAAGAACACATTTATGCTGGTGCCAAGGTCGGGCTGGGTAATGATAAAAGCACAAGGCACCGCCGCCACCAAGAGTGCTTGGAAAAATTTTATCCAGCCAAGGCTTTCGGTATTGCGACTAATGACATGCGCCCCCAGAATGAGCACAGCCAATTTGGCCAATTCGCTGGGCTGCAAATTCATGAACCCCAAAGAAAGCCAGCGTTGCGCCCCATACACCGTTTTACCTATGATGGGCACCAAGGCCAAAAGAATGAGTACCATGGCAAAAAGTGGCCATGCTAAATTGTGCAATTTGCGATAGTCAAACACCATGGCACATATCATCACCATGAAGCCCATGCTACCCCAAATGAGCTGACGCTGATAAAAGGAAGATACGGCAATGCCCTCTTCTAAGCGCATGCCCGAGGCAGAGTATAAATTGCCCACACCCACCACAAAAATGGCAAGAAAGCATGCCAGCAATTCCCAATTGATATAGGTAAAAAGACGTCTATCAAAAAGCGCCATGATCTTCTCCTACCAAAGCACCTTGACCTGCGTTGGGAGCTTTTTCTTCTTCCACTTCTTCTCCCAAAAGGGCGTCATACATTTTTTTTGCCACAGGCCCCGCCGCCGAAGAACCGCCACCGCCATGTTCAAGCATAATCACCACCACATAGCGTTGATCATCCTTGGCTCCAAAGGTGGCAATCCAAGCATGGTCCCTTTGCAAATATTCTATATCTTCGTTTTTGATGCGACGTTTACCGTCCATCTTTAATTTTACCACCTGAGCCGTACCGGTTTTTCCGCCCATGTCGGCATCTTTGCGACCTATGATTTTAGCGGTACCCTTTTCAGCGGTTTTACGCATGGCATTGAGGATAAAATCACGATGTTTGGCCGTGGCAGGAATTTGCCCCATAATCACGGGGGCCTCCACATCCACCACTTGAGGTTGCAAAAGTTGCCCACCGTTCAGCAATGACGACACATAGGTGGCCACCTGCAAGGGCGTCACCAAACCAAAACCTTGGCCTATGGAAATATTATAGGTGTCGCCGCGTACCCATGGCTCGCCAATGCGCTCTTGCTTCCAAGCTCGCGAAGGCACAAGGCCGCCTTTTTCGTGGGGTAAAATTATGCCTGTGGGCTTACCAAAGCCGCTGGCTTTGGCATAACGCTCAATATTATCAATACCCATGCGCTCGCCCATGAGATAATAATAAATATCGCAAGATTCCGTTAAAGCGCGCGTCATATCCACCGAACCATGGCCGGGGTGCCAACAGCGAAACACACGGTTGCCGAGCTTCACAGAACCAGAACAAAATTCTTTATCCTTGGGGTCAACTCCTTGCTCTAAGAAGAGCCCCGTCATGACCAATTTCCACACCGAGGCGGGAGGGTACACCGACTGAATAACGCGGTTTTGTAAAGGATAGCGTGTATTTTCGCGTAAGGCATTCCAATCTTTGTGGGAAATACCCGCCGTGAATAAATTATTATCGTAGGCCGGAGCCGTCACCAAGGCCAGTAATTTACCCGTATCAGGGTCCATCACCACCACAGAGCCCGTATGGCCTTCCAAGGCCATCCACGCCGCTTGTTGCATTTTGGTATCTATGGCAAGACGAATTTTTTCACCGCCACGCGGCTCCGTCACAAGATTTTTACTTAAAGAGCGACCCACCACGTCCACTTCACGCTGATAAAGGCCCTTTCTGCCGCGTAAAGAGTCTTCCAACACCAGCTCAAGACCTTGCTTACCCACCAAGTCACCCATGCTTAATTCAGCATTTTTGCTCATTTCTTTTTCATTGGCTTCGGAAACATAGCCCAAAATATGTGCGTAAATTTCCCCCAAAGGATAGGTGCGCTTGGCCTGGGACACTATCTCTAAGCCGGGCCAGTGGATAAGTTGCGCCTCAATTTGCGCCACTTGCGTCAAATCTAAATCAGACACCAAAGGCATGGACTCAAAAGACTGAGCCTTGCGTTTATCCTTGCGGTATTTTTCCACGAGGGTTTTGTGGTCCATGCCTGTCCAAGCACTGATTTGCGCCAGCGTTGCCGGTAGGTCCACCACATCTTCGCGAATGATATTTAAGCCATAAGCCAAATTATTATCAGCCAGCACCACATCGTATTTGTCCACAATGAGACCACGCGGCGCAAGAATGCGCTCTTCGCGCATGCGATTAAGTTGCGCACGCTCCGCATAGGCTTCGCCCTTATGCACTTGTAAGTACCAAAAACGCACCACAAAGACTAAGAAGAATAAGCCCACAAGGCCTTGCAATAAAAACATGCCCGAGCGCGGTGGTTGATACTCCTCCGTTTCCACGGGGATTTGTAGCCAGCTACGCAGCTTGCTTTCTTTTTTGGGAGATAAATTAGGAGATATCGCCATGACCGTGCGTCCATTTACGTGTAAAGGCGGCAATCCACCATGCCCAAGGTACAAAAAGCGTTTGTATAATACTTTCTTGCAATAAAGTATGCACATTCACAGGCAAGTCTTGCAAAGGTGCCATTAAGTATACCAAGGCAAAATGCAATAAACCAAGGCACACACTGATGAGCAATACAAAAAGAATGTTTTGCACCTCAAAGAGCCAGCGTCCCACAGCAAAAAGTATGATAATCATGAAATACCAGAGAACCATACCTCCAAAGGGGCGCGAACCTATGCCCTCTTGAAGTAAAATAAGCAAAGGCAAAAGCCAAAAAAGCGACTTATAGCGTCGTTCTTGTAAAATTAAGATAAGACCTATGAGCAAAGCGTCCAAGGCGGGCACGGCGGCTTGCAACATGATGGCCACGGGGATGAAAAAGCTCCACCATATGCCGGCGCGTACATTCATGCATGGCTCCTGTGCATGGCACCCATGGGCGACTTGGCGGCCAATTCCCCAGCCAAGTCAATAGACGATTCCCCAGGCAATTTCCCAGACAAGTCACCAGGCACTGCAGACTCAGCAGGATTTACCTCTTGTAATTCTTCAGCGGCCTGCTCTTCCAAAATTTGCATCTGTTCAAAGGTGGGCGGCCCCATGAAGTCCGACGTGGGTATTTCCGGCAAAGGCTCAAGACCTGTGGGTTCCAGCAAAAGCACTTCTTCCAAGTGTCCGGCATCCACCAAAGGCTCCGCCAGCACCGTCTTAAAGGGAGAGTAACTATACATGGCCACCTTGCTGATGCGCGCCACAGAAAGCCCCTTGGGATAGACACCATCAAGGCCCGAAGTCACCAGAAGCTCTCCTTCTTCAATGGGCGCATTATGCCCCACAAAACGCATTTCCAAAGACTCACGTCCACCACGCCCCGTCAATATGCCAGCAGTACGCGTTTTTTGGCTCAGAACCGCAATGCGCGAGCCGGGATCGGTGAGAAGTAATGCGGTGGAGGTATGGGCAGAAGCACGCAACACGCGCCCCACCAAGCCCAAATTTGTCATGATGGGCGTACCGGGAGAACCGCCGGTGATATAGCCGCGGCTTAAGATAACCGTTTCCAAGGTGGAATTGGGGCCCAAACGACCGGCTAAAATACGCGCACCCACAGGGCGCCAGCTTCTATCCACCGGTAAGGAGAGCAAAGCACGCAAGCGACGCACCTCGGCTCTATCTTCATCGGCGGCCACCAGCTGTGATTGAATGGAAAGCAAATCCGCCTTAAGACGTTCATTTTCTTCCCGAACGTCCACCAGCTCCACATAATTTTCCCATATATCGGACACAGTGGCATTGACAGCCACCATGGGCTTCAAAACGCTTCCCACCAGTTCCAAGCCCACGTGCGTAGCCACCGTATCTAAAACACCTGTACGCTGGTTCCACGTGTGCATACCCAAAAATAGAAAGAGCATAATGATGAAAAGCACTATATAACGTCTTGATGTCACGTTAAGGGAATCCTTTTTCCTCGGCTAAAATAAGAAAATGCCTGTGACGGCATTTTCAAAGTGTTGACAAAGTCTACTGGGCCCATGACTAGGCCTTTCCCAAAAGCTCTAATCCGGCAATGCTTTAAAGAAGAAATACCATCGCCATGGAGCTTTAAAAAGTTTCAGTATTTTGGCCTTTATACAAAGCCTTAGTCAATACAGACTTCTTTAAGAATATCAATACTATCCAAAGCCTTACCCGTTCCCATAACCACTGTAGAAAGGGGATCTTCCACCACGGTGATGGGCAGGGAGGTTTCTTCACGTAATAATTGGTCAAGACCGCGCAGGAGCGCGCCGCCACCTGTGAGCACAATGCCTCTATCCACAATATCAGCCGCCAATTCCGGTGGTGTTTGCTCAAGGGCCATGCGCACAGCTTGTACAATGCCTTCCACCTGTTCGGCAATGGCTTTACGCACTTCTTCGGAAGTAATAATAATATTTTGCGGAATACCGGTCACAAGGTCGCGGCCTTTCACTTCAATTTGTTGCTCAGGATCCATGGGATACGCAGAAGCAATTTTCATCTTGATTTCTTCGGCAGAAGATTCACCAATGAGCATGCTGTACTTACGACGCACATGGGTCATGATGGATTCGTCCATCTTATCGCCACCCACACGCACAGAGCGAGAATATACAATGCCGGAAAGGGAGATGATGGCCACCTCTGTGGTACCACCGCCGATGTCCACCACCATGTTGGAGGTAGGCTCTTGGATGGGTAAGTTGGCTCCGATGGCTGCGGCCATGGGCTCTTCGATGAGATATACTTCGCGAGCACCGGCAGATTGGGCAGATTCTTTTACGGCGCGCTTTTCCACTTGGGTGATGCCCGTGGGCACACAGACAATAATACGCGGACGCACCAAATGGCGAGAGTTATGAACCTTACTAATAAAGTGGCGTAACATGGCTTCGGTCACTTCAAAGTCAGCAATAACACCGTCTTTCATGGGACGAATGGCAGAAATATTGCCGGGAGTACGTCCCAGCATTTTCTTGGCATCTTGGCCAACAGCCAGCACCACATTGTTGCCGCGACCGTCTTTCTTTACCGCCACCACCGAGGGTTCGCGTAGCACAATACCTTGCCCTTTCACGTAAACACAGGTATTAGCCGTACCAAGGTCGATGGCTAGGTCGTTGGAAAATACACCTAAAAAAGAATCAAAAAATTTCGCCATGAATTCAACTCACCTTATATTTTTTCTCACAGGTATGAATGACCTGCGCTAACTAGTGTAAAAAGTATGCTTACCTTTTTCCAAAATAGACATAAAGTCAATTACTATCTTGAAAGTTCAAAAATTTTTCCTTAAACTTAATGGGCATAGACAAGCCCAGCCATACACAGAAAAGAGTTTTATTTATGATGCTTTGGCAAACTTTAGGCACATATTTTCGCCGTAAACACGGGAAACGGGTGCAAAAAATTCCACTGGACGCAGGGGCCTCTTGTCCCAACCGCGATGGTACCCTTGGCACAGGGGGCTGTGTATTCTGTAATGCCCAAGGATCCGGCTCAGGTCTTTTGCAAAATGGCCTTGATATTGCTGAACAATGGCAGGCTTGGAAACAAAAATATGAAAAGACCGATGCGGACAGGGACTTTCTAGCCTATTTTCAATCTTTTTCCAATACCTATGGCCCCGCAAATAAGCTTCAATCCTTGGTGCGCTCTGTGCAAGATTTACCCGGCAATGTGGGCCTTTCTGTGGGAACGCGCCCCGATTGCGTAGACGAAGAAAAACTCGACATCTTAGCGTCTTGCAAACTTCCGCACGTGTGGATTGAATACGGCTTACAATCAAGCAACGATGCCACTCTCTCTCGCATTGACCGTCGTCACACGGTGCAAGATTCCGAAAAGGCCATTCACCTTGCCGCAGAGCGTGGCCTTAACGTTTGCGGGCATCTCATGGCAGGCCTACCCGGAGAAAGCCATGAAGATTTTTTACAAAGTGTGCGCTGGGCTTTAACCTTACCCTTGGCAGGTCTAAAATTGCATAGCCTTTTTGTGTGCCATGACAGCCCTTTAGAGCATTGGTACAAAGCAGGACGCTATACCCCCCTCACCTTAGAAGCCTACGTGGACATGCTGGCCGAGGCATTGCCCATGATCCCTTCCACCATGGTCATGCATCGCCTCACCGGAGATCCGGCACCGGGAGAATGTTTAGCCCCCGCATGGACGCTGGAAAAACGTCCTGTATTCACGGCGCTTATCCATAAGCTTAAGGAAAATAACGCGTGGCAAGGCAGTAAGGCCGATGTGCCCCATGGGCGTCCTGTTTGGTATGGCGGCTAGGTTTTGGGCTTTACAGGAGGCATCTGCTACGTCAGGCTTGGTTTTTATGGGGGAAAGAGGGGAAACTTTTGCTAGCGCCAAAAAGTTTCCCCTCTTTCCCCCATACCCCCTTTCTCCCCTTCAAAACGCGCTTTTATTATATGATATACATATTCTTTTTATCCCCTACCTCTCCCCCTTGTCCGAAGGACAATAAGGGGGATGTCATGACGCGAAACGCAGTGAAGCGGAAAGACAGGGGGTTAACTTCCTTTATTTGGCGCTTTTGTCTCCTTTTACAGGGTACAAAGGAAAAGTTACCATGTTTTTTACGCAACAAAAGCGCCAATGGTTGGTTTTTGGGGGATGTATTTAAATTTTCAGATTTTATGTGCGCACAAGGAAGGGATTTTTTTCCTGCGTAAACGTACTTTAGTACGTGCGTATAAGGAAAAAAATTTCTGACGCAGTGCGCGCGTAAAAGATAAATTTTGCATACAGGGCGCAAAAGTCATCTACAACAAAACACTTTCCCATACCTAGATAGTGTCGTCAAATGCGCCTTTTTGGCTTTTTCTGTCATGTATGTCTCTATACACTCCCTCAAAGCTCGTTCATCTTCCTTGATAAAACTCAAAAATTCACAATTTGACGACACTATCTGGTGAAAGCTTTTCTTTTCAAAAAAAAAGCGAGAGAGCCTGAGCCCCCTCGCTTATACATATCTTTTCGCCGCCATTAGGGCTTCAAGTACGCATAACCATCACGCTGACGGTCCACAATTTCCACAATGCCCGCAGGAACAACTTCCACATAGGAAGGAAGTTCTTCTGGCTTAATGCCATTTTTATTGAGTGCATTGATGCAAGCTCTAAACTTCACACCGGCTTCGGATAATTCCTTCATGGTGGCATAGTGAGCTTCGCTCTTTTCTAAAAAGAAAGGCACAGCGCCGGCATTGCCCAGCACAACCACAGTATATTCATGGTCTTGAAGGGCCGCCATGTAGTTTTTAATATTTGTAAGAGCCATGGACATGCGCCCAGCGTCGGGCAAATCCACATGGACAAGAAGATCGTAATGCATACTCTACCTCTACGTTGAAGATTTTAAATGTTCTGCTTTCAGCTGCCCACATGCAGCCTTAATATCCTGCCCCTTACTCTTACGTATGGTAGCAGTAATATTTCTATCCCACAAAATCTTCTCAAAAGCTAGTACTTGTTGCGGCGAAGATGCTTTGTAAGGAGCTCCCTCGGCGGCATTATACACAATAAGATTGAGCTTGCCCTTCACCTTGGACACAAGCTTCACCAAGGCTTTGGCATGGTCTAAACTATCATTAACCCCGCCAAGCAATAAATATTCAAAAGTAATACGCTCACGCGCCTTGAGAGGATAGGTGGACAAGGTGGAAATAAGATCGTGCAAAGGCCAACGAGCGGCCTTGGGCATAATCTGCTCGCGAATTTCTTGATCGGGCGCATGTAAGGAAATGGCTAGAAAAGCTAAACCACTTTCGCCCAGTTCTTTCAAGCCCTTCTCAATGCCGCAGGTGGATACGGTGATGCGACGTGGCGAAAAATTTAAGCCATGGTCGTCATTCAAGCTCACCAAGGAGCGCATCATCTCTTTTAAATTTAACAGCGGCTCACCCATACCCATAAATACGAGATTGCGTAATTTAGGATGTTCGGGGCGCACGTCTTGTAAATATTCACGTGCCACAAGCACCTGACCCAAGATTTCTGCATGGGTCATATTGCGCTCAAAACCCATGGTGCCCGTACTACAAAAAGTACAGCCCATGGCACAGCCCACTTGTGAAGAAAGACATTGCGTCAAACGCTGCACACCTTGGCGAGAAGCAGAAGGTATGAGCACGGTTTCCACCTGCGCACCATCGGCCAAGGCCAATAAAAACTTCACGGTGCCATCTTTACTTTTTTCCACCGTGGTGACGGTGGGCCAAGTGATGTGGGCTCTTTCGGCAAGCTTGGCGCGGGTGGATTTGGAAACATTGCTCATGCTGTCAAAGTCACGAGCTAACTTTTGCCAGAGCCACTGCCACACTTGGAGGGCGCGAAATTTTGGTTCGCCCATTTCCACCATGAAGGCTTGTAACTCAGGTAAGGTCAAATTTAAGATATCAATCATAAGAGTAAAAAGAGGCGCGCCAGTGATTACCGACGCGCCATGGGTAATACATTTATAGCCCGAGGGCCATTTTGGGAGAATAAATCCAGGTTACTAGAGTTGTTAAGGATAACTCGCAAAAGCCATGCAGAGTATTCTTTTTCAACCAGTACATCTTCATATTTCAAACAATCAATAATGGGTTCAAAAGGGGTGATATGCAAGGAAAAACAAAAAAGCAGGACACGCCGTGTATACAGACATACATAAGTGGTCTGCTTTTCTAGTTTGATGCAACAATTTGCCCTTTTTCAACCAGTACATCCTCATATTTCAAACAAACAATAATGGGTTCAAAAAGGGTGATATGCAAGGAAAAACAAAAAAGCAGGACACGCTGTGTATACAGACATACATAAGTGGTCTGCTTTTTTATTTTGACGCAGCAGATTGCCTTTTTTCAACCCATTATTTTAGCCTACAGTTTTTTGTGCGTACACCTTCACAAAAGCAATGGCGCCGTCCACATCTTCCACCTCACCAGCAATTTGCGCTTGCAATAAAGCTTCACGCAATACGCCCACCATGGGGCCAGGAGGCAATGCGGTGTGCTGCATGATTTCATTACCATTCAAGAGAGGCTCAAGCATTTGCTCTGGAGTTTCAGCGCGCTCTAAGTACTTCATATTATGGTTATAGTAAGTATAGCTACCGCCACGAGACTTGATATCAGCGCGGGACATTTCCATGAGGCGTGGATATTCGTCTAAGGCTTTAAAGCGGCGAATACCACGGTCGGTGAGCATGAAATGGAAGCGCATATGATAACGCACCAAGTGACAAATGAGGTCTATATCTTCGGGGAAGAAGTGCAAACGACGTAAAATTTTACGTGTTACCTTGGCACCCACGCGGTGATGCTGATAAAAAGTCCATTTGCCGTCGTGGAATTGCGCGGCATAGAGCTTACCCACATCGTGGAAGAACATGGCAAGGGTTCCCAGCCAATCGTGATGGAATTCTTCCTCGGGATAGCGACGCATGCATTCTAAAGTATGCGAAAATACCGTTTCTTCCGTGCCATCATCCTTGGTTTGCATGATGCAAGAAAGGGAGGCCACTTCTGGCACAAGGCCTTGTAAAATATGCGCGTCGTGCATGAGCTTCACAAATTTCCACATGGATTCTGCGGCCACTTTGCGCCATTCATGCATAATTTCTTCAGTGGGCACATAGTCCAAAATACGGGAACTGGCACGCACAATGGCCACCCATGTGTTGGGCATAATGGGCAAATCGAAGTTAGCGGCAAAACGCAAAGCGCGAATACCCAAAAGGTAATTGCTGCTCAGCATTTCGTCGGGAAGTCCCACAAAGGAAATGGCTCCGCCCTTCACATCCTCAAAGCCGGCATAGGCATCTTCCTCGTCAATGGAACGAAAACGCGAAAGATAGCTATCTATGCGCTGAGAAAAATCCACATTTTGCACCATACGAGGAGCAATACGCAATAAAGCGCGCTCAGGATGCGAAGCATCTTCCACGGGTAAAGGGTAAAAGTGAAAAGTCACATCACCATCTTGCATGAGGCCCACATAGCTAAGATTGTCATGGGGTTTCATGGTGGGAAAAAGCTTTTGCAAAGTGGCAAGGTCCGGTTCACAAGCAATATCAATGCCTATGGGCCCCTCTGTGTTCATAAGTCTTTCTTGAAGCGGAGCATTGATGACATGAGCGTCATAGCCATTGCGCAATATAGTTTTACAAATGCCTACGGCATCACTGAAAGCTTGTTTCATGAAGAATCTCCTTAAAGGGAAAACGCGTTCAGGGCCAAATTTCACAAGACCCACTCTATTCCTCTCTAAGTCACCGTTTTTGGCGCAAAAGTCAAGACTAAAGACAGGGCGAGAAGCTCATTACTCAGCATATCACTAAGCTTTAACGCCAAAATTTCCTCTACAAAGGCTTTACCATTTTACCGCTTTACCCTAGTATACCCCGCAACATTTTACTTTAAAGAAGAGCACCATGACCGATACCAAATTGCTTAATCTTATCACACGCGCGCGCAGTAATGTATACCAATTTTACCCTCCCACCCCTTTGGAAAGTTATGCCCAAGAAGGTGGCGGAACCTTACTCCTTAAGCGCGAAGACCTCTCCCCCGTTCACTCCTATAAATGGCGCGGCGCCTACAATTTTATTGCCTCACAAAAGCCGGAAACTTTGGCCAAGGGCGTTGTTACGGCCTCTGCAGGCAATCACGCCCAAGGCGTGGCCCTTTCTGCAGCGCGCCTCAACATTAAAGCACGCATCACCATGCCCACCACCGTAGCTCGCATGAAAGCCCATGAAGTGCGCCGCCTTGGTGGTGACAATGTGGATATTATCATCACCGGTGATACCTTTGACGACGCCAGACGCGCCGCCGGTACCGCTGCCCTAGAAATGGGCATGCTCTACGTGCCCCCCTATGACCACCCTCTCGTGGTGGCCGGCCAAGGTACCATTGGCGATGAATTGCTCATGGGCCCCATCTGGCCCGATGTGGTCTTTTTGCAAATTGGTGGCGGTGGCTTTGCCGCCGGTGTGGCAGCTTTCTTAAAGGCACATGTGCCCGGCATTCGTATAATCGGTGTGGAAGGCGAAGGCCAAGCCAGCATGAAGGCCTCCGTGGAGGCGGGGCACCTCATCACGCTTCCTCAAGTGGATGTATTTTGTGACGGCACGGCAGTGAAGCGCGTGGGTGGCTATACCTACGAAATTTGCCGTCAATATATTGATGAATATGTCACCGTTTCCAACGACGACGTATGCGCAGGCATTCAAAAAATTTGGGAAATGGCCAGAACCATTGCCGAGCCCTCCGGTGCCCTTGGTGTGGCAGCATATTTAAAAATGCAAGAATCCCTACAAGGCAAAAACGTGGCCTGCATCGTTTCCGGTGCCAATATGGACTTTACGCGCTTATCTTGGATTGCCGGACGTGCCAGCATTGGTGCCACTCTCAAGCGCTGTTACGAAATTGCCATCCCCGAAAAATCCGGTGCCATGCTGCATTTACTTAAAGATGTAAGCGCTCTTAAGCTCAACATTGAAGACTTCCTCTACGGTAAAAATCGTGAAGATGGTGCCTTCCCCGTTTTTGGTTTCAAAGGTACGCCCCAATGTCTTGACGAGTTGGAAAAACTCCTTGCTGAAAAAGATTACCGTTTCAACAACGTAACCACACGCGAAGATGTGGCCTATCGCATCATCAACTACGACTCCACCCTTTGGCATAATCCCCTCATGGCCATCATCCAATTCCCCGAGCGTCCAGGTGCTCTTTTGGAATTCATGGAAGATGTTTCCAAGCTCAGCAGCAACATCTGTTATTTCAACTACAGTAACAGCGGTGAAATGGTGGGTCGTGCCCTCATGGGATTTGAATTTACCGACCAAGCGCAACGCGAAGCTTTTCTGGCACACATGAGCATTGAAGGACCGCCTTTACAAGAAGTGGCCATGGAAAGTTTTAGAAGTCATTAGGATTGAGGTTTTTGGTTTAGTTTATTTTTTTTGGGGAGGGGAACTTTTTTTAGGAAAAAAAAGATCCCCTCCCCAACCCCCTCCCCTCAAAAAAACCATATGCGGCAGTGTAGCTTTGTTACTGTTATTTTTTACCGCCTTGTGGTTTGCTCTATAAAAAAAAGTCCCTTCTACCAATGCAGAAGGGACTTTTTTTGTATCTTTATGAAAGGTGGAACTATTTACCAAATAAGATCTCTTGATAATTAGGCAGGGCCCATAGGTCGTCCGCCACAATACCCTCAAGTTTATCAGCCCATTGACGCACTTCAAGCATGGCTGGGATAACCTTTTGGCAATAGAAAGTGGCCTGTGCATGCATATTATCATCCATGGCTTGGACTTTTTCCACTTGCTTGGCAAGCTTTGTCAATCCAGACTGCATTTTACTTAAGTATTCGGTCACTTCTTCCAAAGTATTGGTTTGGAAGCTCATGCCCACAGCTTTAAGACTGGCGCAAGTGGCAGCCAACTCACCTTGATAGCGAATGGCAGCAGGTGTGATAATGGTTTTGGCAATGCGCTGCACAAGCATGGCTTCGGAGCGAATGGTCTTGCAATACAATTCATATTGAATTTCTTGGCGAGATTTAAGCTCCACTTTGCTCAGTACATTTTGGCTTTCATAAAGGGCCACAATATCATCATGCATGAGCACTTCCACAGCTTCTGGCGTGGTGGGCAAATTGGGCAATCCACGGCGTTCGGCTTCTTTATGCCAAATGGAGGAATAGCCATCACCATTAAAAATAACAGCACTGTGCTCTTCGATGACTTCTTGAATGAAGCTTTGTACGGCATCATGTAAAGCTGTTGTTCCATCAGCCAAGGCATTTTCCAGATATTCAGCGGCAAAATGCATGGAATCAGACATGATGGTGTTTAAAGCAGCAAGGGAGCCAGAAGCAGACATGCTGGAGCCAAGCGCACGGAATTCAAAGCGATTTCCCGTGAAGGCAATGGGGCTTGTACGGTTGCGATCGCCCGGATCTGCCGGCAATGGAGGTAAGGTATCCACGCCCACGTTCATGAGGCGTTTGCCCTTGGCTCCCTTCACACGACCCGCGCGGAATTGCTCAAACACATCGGTGAGCTGATCACCAAGGAAGATGGACATGATGGCCGGTGGTGCTTCGTGGGCACCAAGTCGATGGTCATTGCTGGCGCTGGCCACAGTGGCACGAAGTAAAGCACCATATTTATGCACAGCACGCAACATACACGCACAAAATACCATGAATTTTGCATTTTCGTGTGGTGTATCGCCCGGATCAAAAAGAGAACCCAGCTCATCGTTACCAAGGGAGTAGTTCAAGTGCTTACCTGAGCCGTTAATGCCCACAAAAGGCTTTTCATGCAAGAGGCACTTCATGCCATAACGTTTGGCCACATTGCGTAATACGGTCATGATGGCGTGGTTATGGTCCACGGCAAGGTTACCGGACTCAAAACGCGGTGCAATTTCGTATTGGCTGGGTGCAGCTTCGTTATGGCGTGTTAACACGGGCACACCAAGCTTAAAGAGCTCGCGCTCCACTTCCATCATATAAGAAAGCACGCGCTGAGGGATAACGCCAAAGTATTGATCGCTGAACTCTTGCCCCTTGGCCGAGCGTGCACCAAAAAGCGTACGGCCTGCCAAGTGAATATCAGGGCGGGCAAAGTTGAAATTACCATCGATGAGGAAATATTCTTGCTCAAGGCCGGCAAAAGGCACAATGGGCATTTCAGTTTCCACACCAAAAATGGCCAATAAACGTTTTGCTTCTTTATTCAAGCTTTGGTTGGAGCGTAAAAGTGGCGTTTTTTTATCTAAGGCAATGCCTGTCCACGAAAGGAATACAGTAGGAATGCATAAAAAAGTCCCGTTGGGATTTTCCATAATATAGGCAGGACTGGTCACATCCCATGCTGTATAGCCGCGGGCTTCAAAGGTGGAACGCACGCCGCCGGAAGGGAAGCTAGAAGCATCAGGTTCGCCCTTAATGAGCATGGAGCCGGAAAAAGTAGCCATGACGCCACCAAAACCATCAGGTTGCAAGAAGGTATCATGCTTTTCCGCGGTGGTGCCTGTTAAGGGGTAGAATATATGCGTAAAGTGTGTGGCACCTTTTTCGATGGCCCAGTCTTTCATGGCCGCAGCCACATTGTCTGCAATGCTTGGATCCATACGTTCGCCCAAATCTATGGTTTTACGCAAAGATTTATATACAGCACGAGGCAGGCGCTCACGCATAACTTTATCATTAAAAACATTGCAGCCAAAAAAATCTTGAGGCTTTGTTTCTACAAAGTTTAAAGGGGCGTTGGTTGAACGATAATTTGTAATGGCCTGAGTAGCATTGTTACGTGCAATATTGGCAGACATGGAGCTCTCCTTGGTGATTTAAATAAATCTGCCCCCCTTATAAAAAACTTTTCCTCAATGGTAAAGACGAAAAAAGGGGCACACCCTTAAAGTGTGCCCCCATATTGCAAGGGAGGAACTATCTACATGGCCGTTGCATAGTGGGCAAGTTTATCCAAATCGGAAATAACTAACCTTGCTTTGGTACAACGAGTTATGACTTCTTCATCTTTTAAGCGACGCAAAATCTTTCCGAGCCAGCTGCGCCGAACACACAAAAGAGAAGCAATTTCTTCGTGGGTGACCCCGAGGGGAACATCCAATGCATTTCCATAAGAGCGAGAGAGTTCTAACATGAGTTTGCAAGTGTTAGCAAAAGCGTTACCACCTGCAATGCTGACAATGCGTCGCATGTAGTACATATTTTTTAGGGCTTGGGAGCGAACCAAGGATAATGTTAAGTGAGGGTAGTGCGAGGTAAATGTCTCACTTAAGAAGTGCGAGGAGGGAAAAAAATATGCTTCACAAGGGGTTAAAGCGTACATGGAATAGTGATTTGTTTGTTCGTGGGCGGCAAGGTCATACAGTAATGTGCCCTCCCCCACGTGATACAGTGTCACTTTTGTTTCTTCGCCCGAATATGTGGGGGTTGGGCTTTCGTGCACCGCCTTGGCCTTACCATATTTTAAGTAGTAAAAGCCTGGCTCCCCATCAATGGTGGGCGGTATAAACTCTTTTGCTTTGAATGTTACATATTTTCCTAAGTGCAGTACGCTTTCCCATTCTCTTGATACATCGGTAATCCAAATGGGATTGTAATAAAAATCATTTTTACGCTGTACTCTCGGCCACGATCGGTTACTTAGGCTGTATAGGTGTTTATCATACTCCATATCACCATCTGCGCTAAAGGGTTTTTCCTGAAAAGTACTCATCACAAACCTCGCTTGTTAAAATTCTCCCAAGATGCACTGTTACATGTTAATCTCGCTTCAATACAATGCAATAAATTCCTCTTACACTGCTAGTTATATAGTTTTTTCTATGCATCTTGGCAAGGGTACTTCTGGAAAAAAAATGCCTTCTTCATATATTTCTTCACAAGCAAAACAATTAACCATTCAATAACACAAAGCAACTTCACAGAAAACGAACACTCTATTATTTTTGGTTACAACGGGTTAATAAAAAATTAACATGCTCGTTTTGAGTAGATAGAGACAAAAACGCACCTCTCTATTTTCCAAAAAAAGCTAAGCAAAGCCTCTTTTATGTATAGGCAGAAAAAAAGAGCAATAATAACAATGAATTGCAAAATCAAAAAAGAGAGTACTCAAAGATTTGTCTTTCTTGAGAGAGCGCCATTATTCCTGTCTGAATAAAAAATTTTATGGGGAAGGATACAGAGAAAAAGTTTTTGAAACGCAAAATTCCACTGAAGTCACCTACACCAATAAGGGCTTGTGAAAAAAAATATCAGATAATAGATACTATCTTTTGCCAAAGGAAAAGACGCACAAAACTCATGTCTTGTGAAAAGGATTCCTCTCTTACGACAGCATGCAACAAGTTGAAGAGAGTGATACGGAAAGCTTAAGGACGTATATGGGTTTCGTAGCAAGTTAAATACTTGTTACATAAAGACACCCACAACGGCAGAGATACAAAACAAAGCAACGGCTCCTGCCAAAAGACAAAAAAGAAGATAGTATTTATTCATACACGCACCTTATGAGACTATTCCTCCACATCGAGGAATTTTCCCTGCAGTAAAAAGAGCTGCACATATTCTTTTACGCCTTCCTCCAAAGAATATACACAAGGGGGGCACCCCGTGGCCTGTAGTTTATCCATACAAGCTTGGGTGTAATTTTGATATTTTCCGTGCAAAATTTTTGGCATATCCATGTATTCTATGCACAATTCACGATCCATGGCTGCAAAAATAGCCGCGCCAAGTTCATTCCACGAGCGAGCTTTTCCTGTGCCAACGTTAAAAATGCCATTAACACGCTTTTCTTGCAAAAGCCACTGCATAATGCGTACACAATCTTTTACGTATACAAAATCACGCATTTGGCCACCATCAGCATACTCAGGCGTGGTGGAACGGAACAAACGCAATTTTCCCGTTTCCAAAATTTCGCCATAGGCCTTACATACCACACTGCGCATGGCATTTTTATGATATTCATTGGGCCCGTATACATTAAAAAATTTCAAACTCGTCACACGTGAGGTTAGCCCCTCACGCAAAAGCCACATGTCAAAGAGCTGTTTGGTATATCCATACATGTTCAAGGGGCGCAACCGTGGCACCAAATCCTCATGATCATCAAAACCAAGACTTCCATCGCCATAGGTGGAGGCGGAAGAGGCATGAATAAAACGTATATCATTTTCCAAAGCGGCTTGGCATAAATCTCGACTAAAATGGAAATTATTTTCCATGAGGAAGTCCGCATTGCGTTCGGTGGTATCAGAACAAGCGCCCAAATGAACAATGCCCTTCACCTGCGACCCAAGCCCTTCACGGCGCACTTGCTCTATGAAAGCATTGCGATGCACATAATCCACATAGCGCAAGCCCACAAGATTTTTCCATTTTTCGCTGGTGTTTAGATTATCTACCACCAGCACATCTTCCATGCCCACCTTATTGAGCTGCCACAACAAAGCACTGCCCAAAAAACCTGCACCGCCGGTAATAATATACATAATCATTACACCTTATTTTGCAAAGTCATAAAATTCCAAAGCAGGAGCTCGTGGAATGCGCCCCACCTCGGCCAATTTCTCATAAAATAGCGTAAGGCCATCCAATTCATCACCGCGCAAGGTATACAGCAAACCTTCATGATAGTAGGTGAATAAGTCCTCTCGCGAAAGCGGACAGCCATGCTGGGTCAAATCTAAAATCACATCCATATTATCAAAACTCCACTGGCGCGCCTCATGGAACAATGCCGTGGGGTCAGAACTAAA
Organism: uncultured Desulfovibrionaceae bacterium; assembly: GCA_964370835.1. Taxonomy (GTDB): domain Bacteria; phylum Desulfobacterota; class Desulfovibrionia; order Desulfovibrionales; family Desulfovibrionaceae; genus CAYJAD01. Next base: position 5,406 of record CAYJLO010000026.1, on the reverse strand, counting down.
AAGACGTGCATGGGCAGCCTTGCGACATACCACCCACAAACCAAAGATAAAAGGCAAGCCAGTCCATGTACGCCAATCTTCAGCAAGATCCAACCTGTATGTATAGTCCGCATGATGGCGCAAACGCAAAGCTTCATCCCCAATGGCCAAAAATGCCTTGGGAGCTTTTCCGCCGGCCAAGCACTGACTCACATTGGCCACGGTATAGCGCGCCTTAATGCCGTATCTGTGCTCCAAAAGCAGCTGCAATAAAGCCGAAGATGTGGCCGATTCACCGGTGATAAGAATCTCAGCACCGTCCAGCTCTTCCACAGGACAAGAAGAAAGCAAAAGCACACTCATGACAGGCCCACGAGAGCCTATGGATAAATCACGCATGAGGTAATACTTTTCCGGATGGCAAGCATATTCAAAACACGACGTGGAAGAAATATGCAACTCGCCTCGAGACATCATGGTATTAAGCACCGCCGGCGGTGCCGACACAAGTTCAAACTCATGCCCTATGCGTCCAGATTCCAAAGGATAATACAAGGGCAATACATTAAGATAACCAATGCGCCCCATGCGTAAAGGGCTTTTTCCAGTCTGCGTCATAGAGTACGCTTCCTTTTTATCTGATGCACCGTGAGAGATGTTTTGCATTTTCTCGCAGGTACAAATTTATTTTACGCCGTGGGAAACAGGGGTGTAATCCATGGTTCTTTGCACAGGGGTGAAGCCCGCCGCTTCAATGATTTTATGAATTTCAGCGCGCGAGAGAGAATATGACGTTCCTGCCGCTGCCACCACATTTTCTTCCAGCATGAGAGAGCCAAAATCATTGGCACCATAAAAGAGCCCCAACTGTCCAATATGCGGCCCCATGGTCACCCATGAAGATTGTATATTGGCAATATTATCCAACACCAAGCGAGACACGGCCAACATGCGCAGGTACGCAGGAGCCGGCAGGGGTTCGCAGGTAATGTTGGTATGCCCCGGCTGAAAAGTCCATGGGATAAAGGCCGTAAAACCACCGGTTCTATCTTGCGTGGCACGCACGGCAAAAAGATGATCCAAACGATGAGAAGGCTCTTCCTCATGACCAAACATCATGGTGGCGGTGGTACGCAAACCAAGGGCATGGGCTTCTTCCATGATTTCCAACCAACGTGTGGCAGAACATTTATTGGGGGACACACGCTCTCGTACAGCATTATCCAAAATTTCCGCGCCGCCGCCGGGCAAGGAATGCAACCCACTGTCTTTGAGGCGACGTAAGATTTCTTTGGTGCTCAGACCATACAACTCTGACCAATAGGCAATTTCCGGCGGAGAAAAGGCGTGAATATGCAAGGTGGGCCATGTTTCGCGCATCCAAGCAAGCAATTCTTCATACCATGAAAGAGGTAAATCCGGATGATGTCCCCCCTGCATGAGTACTTGCGTTCCGCCAAGGGCCAGCGTTTCATTGATTTTTTCCGTTAAAACTTCTCTGCTAATCACATAAGCATCTTCATGACCGGGAGCACGATAAAAAGCACAAAAGCGGCACGCGCATACGCACACATTGGAGTAATTAATATTTCTATCGCCCACATAGGTAACCACGGGCTCTGGATGCAAACGCAAACGCATGCCATGGGCAAGGGATGCCAAGGTGGGCAGTGATGCTTCAAAATACAAAGCCTCTGCATGGACTCGCTCAAGACGCTGCCCTTGCAAAACTCTTTGAGCCGCTTCTTGTACAGCTTCACTTTCTGCAAAGGGGCTATGACTACGTAAAAATTCCATATATTAAGCCTCCACCTCTTCAAAAAGCGCATTACGTCGCACAGGCGTAAAACCCGATTGCACTATCATTTGCTCCAAGGAAGCAATGGTCATGCCCTGCTCAGACTGCGCTCCGGCCATGTGTCCAATATGCTCTTCCACAATGGTACCGTCCAAATCGTTGGCACCATACCACAAGGCCGTTTGTGCCAATTTTTCTCCCATCATGACCCAATAACCTTTTATATGAGGGATATTATCCAGCATGAGGCGAGACACAGCCACCGTGCGCAATTGCTCCAGCCCTTTATGGGGGCCCACTTGTTCTGCCGGTAAAAGCAATTTACTGTTTTTCGTTTGGAAAGGTAAGGGAATAAAGCATGTGAAGCCTTGGCTTTTATCTTGCTGTTCGCGCAGGCGGCACAAATGATCCACCCTATGCTCTGGGCTTTCCACATGCCCGAAAAGCATAGTGCAATTGGTGCGAATGCCAAGGTCATGCGCCTCGGCACATACCTGAAGCCATGTATCGGCATCGGCTTTCACGGGGCAAATTTTTTGGCGTATGCCTTCATCAAATATTTCTGCGCCGCCGCCCGGCATCATGCGCAAACCGGCATCTTTCAAGCGTTGTAATACTTGCAAGGTGCTTATGCCTTCTAACTTGGCAAAGTGCGCTATTTCCACGGCGGTGAAGGCTTTAATCACAAGCTTTGGATACGCACTGGTCACCGTGCGTAAGACATCTTCAAACCAAGCCAAAGGCAAAGTTGGGTGACAGCCGCCCACAATATGCAATTCATCCAAGTGTACAGCGTTGCGCAAATTTTCATGAGCTGAATGCACTTTTTGCAAAATATCTTCTTTAGAGAGCACAAAGGCGCCCTCTTGCTCTTCATTTTCGCGGCAAAATGCACAAAAAGCACAGTCATTGACACATACATTGGTATAATTTACATGTCTGTTGACCACGTAGTGGGTGGCATCCCCATGCAGCCTTGTGCGCACATGATGGGCCAAAGCCCCCACGGCCGTAAGATCGGCACAGGCAAAAAGCTTGAGGCCGTCTTCATAAGACAGACGCTCGTTTTCCATAACCTTTGTATAAATGGCCCCAAGGCCAAGCTGCGTATAATAATTGACGTTAAGCATGGTTTGGGATTATGTTCCCTACCGTTGGCACTGTCAATGCCAAAGCCACCCTTTTAACGAGAAATTCTTATGCAAAATACCATCACATTGGGCATTTCCCCCTGCCCCAATGACACTTATATTTTCCACGCGCTTTTGCATGGCCTTATAGATGTGCCATTTAAGATTGAATATATCATGGCAGATGTGGAAGAGCTCAACGCCAAAGCTTGCAAAGGTGAGTTGCACGCCACCAAGCTTTCTGTGGGGGTTTTGCCTAAGGTTTTACAACATTACGCCGTATTACGTAGCGGCGGAGCCTTGGGCTTTGGCTGTGGCCCCTTACTTGTGGCACGCAAGCCCCTTGACGAGAATGCACAGCGCACAGCCAGCATTGCCATTCCGGGACATATGACCACTGCCGCCCTGCTCTTGGATTTACACGGGCATTTTCAAGGCCCTAAAGAAGACATGCTTTTTGACAAAGTCATGCCGCACGTGTTGCAGGGGCAGAGTGACATGGGCCTTATTATCCATGAGGGACGCTTTACCTATGCCGATCAAGGCTTGCATAAAATCTTAGACCTTGGGCAATGGTGGGAAAGTTCTTTTCAAGCTCCCTTACCCTTGGGGGCCATTGTCACACGCCGTGACATGCCTTTAGCTCAAGCTCGCATGCTGGAAGAAGCCATCACCAAAAGCATTCTCTACGCCCGTGCCAACCCCGAAGCCAGCAAAGACTTCATCCGCGCCCATGCTCAAGAAATTTCTGAAGAAGTGACCAAGGCACATATTGCAACTTTTGTGAATGATTACAGTCTTGACCTTGGAGAACTTGGACAAAGAGCCATTGAACTGCTTGTGGGCAAAGCCTTGCAGAAAACAGAGTATCCTGCTCATTATGAAAATTCTATATTCCTAGAAAAATAAAAACAATTTTTTACCCTACGTCATTTTATTTATGCGCTACTTCATTTCTACCTTTTTTTCGCCCTTGGAAGCCAAAAGACTCATGCAGCTTGGCCTACCCATTTTCATAGCTCAGCTGTCTGCCGTGGGCATGTCCCTTGTGGACACCATCATGACAGGGCAAGCCAGCTCCACAGACATGGCCGCCGTGGCCGTGGCAACATCGGTGTGGAACCCCATATCCCTTTTTGGTGTGGGGGTGCTTCTGGCCATTTCTCCCTTAAGCGCTCAACTGGTGGGCGAAAAAGAAGAGCACAAAACGCCGCATCTCATGCGCCAAGGCATTTGCTGTGCCTTATTGCTCAGCATACCGCTCATGCTGCTCTTCCAATATATTTCTTACCACATGGGCCTTTTTGATTTAAGTCCCCCCTTAGTGGATCTGTCGGGTGGCTATCTGCGCGCTGTGCTTTGGGGGCTCCCCTTCTTCTATTTATTCGTTTGCGTGCGCGGTTTTGTGGAGGGTTTTTCCCTCACCAAGCCTGCCATGTACATAGGCATCATAGCCTTATTGCTCAACATACCCGTCAACTATATACTCATTTATGGACATTTGGGCTTTCCAGCTCTAGGTGCTGTGGGTTGCGGTGTGGCAACGGCTTTTTGCTTTATTTTCATGGGCGTAAGTATGACGGCCTATGTGTGTCTAGCCAAGCGTTTTAAACATTTAGGAAACCTGTTCACGCCTCTCTTGCGCAAGAACCATGAAGCCCATGCCGACGCACCGCGCTTTGATGCTGCCGTCATTCGCCGTATTTTTCGCATAGGTCTTCCCGGTGCCTTGGCCATGCTCTTTGAAATCACTCTCTTTGCCGCCTCAGCTTTGGCCATTGCTCCCCTTGGGACTGTCATTGTGGCGGGCCATCAGGTGGCATCCAGCGTGGCGGCGGTGCTCTTCATGGTGCCCCTATCCATTGGCATTACGGCCACCATTCGCGTCAGTCATTACTTAGGCGCAGGGCAATACATTCACGCACGCTACACAGCCTGGACGGCCATATGCTTAGGCTTACTCATAGCCTGCATTGGCGCCACCATGACCTATTTCTTTAGAGAGACAATTGTGTCCATCTATAATGATGAAGCCGATGTGGTGAACCTTGCCGTCACTTTACTTTTATACGCCGCTTCCTTCCAAATTGTGGACAGCTTGCAAATGATAGGCATTGGCATTTTACGTGGCTATAACGACACGCGCATTATCTCCATAGTGTCCTTTGTGGTCTACTGGGTCATTGGCTTTCCGCTGGGATATATTTTGTGCCACAAGGATTGGATCATACCACCCATAGGCGCGGCGGGCTTCTGGGTGGGCTTCATTGTGGCCTTGAGCCTTTGCAGTTTCTGTTTCCTCTGGCGCATATTGCACCTACACAGAATGAGCCCAGACATGGTTAAATATAAAATTCACCAATAAAAAGCATTTTACACAAAAAAAAGCCCTACGTATAATTATGCAGGGCTTTTTTTGTAGGGAAAAATATATTCTTTACTAGATAGTCGATGCTTAAAAACGTGTTTCCACTCGTTTTTAAGAAAGGCACGCTCACT
>CAYJLO010000025.1:0-33269 GCA_964370835.1 uncultured Desulfovibrionaceae bacterium | reverse complement strand
CCATGTTTTATACTTATAATTCAGTAAATAAAATTGTCTACGGTGCTGGCATTGTTTCCCAAACCGGTGAAATGGCCAAGAACATTGGCGTAACTCGTGCCATCATTGTTACCGACCCAAGCCTTGCTGCCCTTGGCTTACACAAGCCTGTGGAAGCCGCTCTTGACAGCGCTGGCGTAGCTCACTGTCTGTTCTCTGAAGCTGAACTTGAGCCATCCACCGGTTCCATCGAAGCCATTGCCAAGCAAGCCATTGAGTTCAAAGCTGAGCTTGTTATCGGTCTTGGCGGCGGTTCCGCCCTTGATAGTGCCAAAGCAGCTTGTGTGCTTTTGACCAACGAAGGCCCCATTGAAAAATACTTTGGTGTAAATAATGTGCCAAATCCTTGCGCACCTGCTTTCTACATCCCCACCACCGCTGGCACAGGCAGTGAAGTGACTTCCATTTCCGTATTGGCTGACAAAGCCAGCGGCGCCAAAGTTGGTGTGGTAAGCGATTACATGTACGCTAAAGCCGTTATCCTTGATCCTGAGCTCACCACTGGCTTACCTCCGCACGTGACCGCCATGACCGGCGTTGACGCTTTCGTACACGCCATGGAATCCTTTGTAGGTAAAGCAGCCACACCTTTCACCGATGCATTAAACTTGCAAGCCATGAAGCTCATTGCGAAAAGCATCCGTCGCGCCTATGTTAACGGTCAAGACATTGCTGCTCGCACTGACATGCTCTATGCATCTTGCTTGGCTGGCATGGGCTTCTCCAACACCCAAAACGGTATCATCCACGCTGTGGGCACCGCTGTACCACGCGCTTACAACTTACCACATGGCTTGCTCATGGCTTGTTTGTCCCCCATGTGCATGGAATACAACCTCATGGCTAACCCAGAAAAGTATGCACAAATTGCAGAAATTCTTGGTGGCGAATATCATCCAGATCCACTCACCATGGCTCGCCAAGCTCCTGTGCTCATGAGCGAACTTTTGGAAGACTTGAACATCAAAGAAGGCCTTGCTCCTTACGGCGTAAAAGAAGAAGACCTTGAAGGCATTGCCACCCGCGCTGTGGGTGCTGCACGCCTCATGGGCAACAACCCACGCCCCGGCACTGTGAAGCAAGTGCATGAATTACTCATGGCTAACCATGGTTAATATCGGCTAATCAAAATTATTAATTGGTTTTTTTCATTAAAAAAGGGGAGCATCGTGCTCCCCTTTTTTTGTAGCCTCTACCATTTATTAAGCATTATTCAGCTTTCAACTTGCAATTAATCACAAATGCGCGTATAATATTCAACCAATCGTAGCTTGCTACGGTCATAACTTATAACTCTCAGGAGAGCTTTCATGGCACAATCAGCAAAAAGCCTCCCCATGCAAATGGGTGTAGGCCTTGTTTTAGGTATTGCAGCTGGTGTACTGGCGCAAAATACAGATCTTGGAATCACCGTATTTAAACCCCTAGGTGATATCTTTATCCGCCTCATTCGCATGATTGTGGTTCCCTTGGTATTTTGTACTTTGGTTGCAGGCGCAGCCGGCATCGGCGACACGGCAAAGTTAGGACGTCTTGCCACCAAGACTTTGTTGTTCTACCTCTTCACCACTTGTGTGGCTGTTATCATAGGCCTTGGACTTGCCAATATAGCTCAACCGGGCGTAGGTTTAAATCTTTCTTTGGAAGGACTTAAAGCTAAGGAAATCGCAGCTCCAGCCCTACTTGATACACTCATCAACCTCATTCCCATGAATCCCATGGAAGCCATGGCCAAGGGCAATATGTTGCAGCTTATCGTTTTTGCCATAGCCTTTGGTTTTGCAGTGAGCGCCCTTGGTGAAAAAGGTCAACCCGTGCACCGCTTCTTTGAAATTTGTGGTGACGCCATGGTAAAGCTCACCGGCTTTGTGATGCTTTACGCTCCCATTGGTGTATTTGGTCTTATTGCATACACTGTAACTCGCCACGGCATTGATGTGCTTCTTCCTTTATTCAAGGTTATCGCCATCATGTACCTTGGTTGCGCCCTACTCTTTATCTTGGTGTACGTCCCCATCATTAAGTTCTTAGTGCGTATTCCTGTCATGCGCTTCCTTAAGGGCATGGCCGAGCCTTTGCTCGTGGGCTTCACCACATGCTCCAGCGCTGCCGCGCTGCCCAGCAACATGGCTGCCGCTGAAAAATTAGGCGCACATCGCTCTGTAACCAGCTTCAGCATGCCCTTGGGTAATACCATTAACATGGACGGCACCAGCTTATACATGGGCATTTGCGCCATTTTTGTGGCTCAAGTATACAACATCCCCCTCACCTTCTCCGATCAAATCACCGTTGTGCTCATGGCCATCATTGCCGCAGTGGGTACCATGGGTGTTCCTGGAGCAGGTCTCATCATGATGAGCATCGTATTTGTTCAAGTGGGCATTCCCTTGGAAGGCGTAGCTCTCATTGCTGGTGTTGACCGTATCCTTGATATGGCTCGCACCCCCATGAACGTCCTTGGCGATGCGCTGGTGTCCATGGGTGTTTCTCGTTCTGAAGGTAACTTCAACGACACTCCAGAAAAAAGCTAGTAAAACATAGCATCTCAATATAAAAAAAGCCGTTGTCCACATGGATAGCGGCTTTTTTTTGGAAATGCAGTAAATAGCTTAGTAAATAGCTTGACATTATATATTTTCCCAAATAATACTACAAAGCAGTTGGGTATATAATGTTTCGCAACAAAAAAACAATTACTCTTTTCCTACTACGTGCGCTTCTACAGAATTTTTTTGCCCATTTTTTCCATCGCCACACAAGAACTTGTGTTCTCTAAAATGTTTTAAAACTTCATCGAAGTGTACAAAGTATTTTAATCTGGTTAAATTTTTTCAATAATTTTCCAATTTTTATGGTTTTTCGGTGTTATATATTCCATTACTGGATATGTAACACAATATGTAGCTAAAGAGATATTTCGCCCTTACAACCTTGTCTATCTAAAAAAAAAGTATTATTTCTAAAGCACAACAAGTCACACCATCCCCTGAATACAGACTTTAACTCTGAGGAAAGATCTATGCTAAAAAACAAATCCATCGGCTTTAAAATCTACACAATTTTGCTATCTGCCATTGCTATTATGCTTGGCATTGTTGTGGCCTTTTACTTTGGCATTAACCAAATCTCCAACGAAAGTAGTACACTTGCTGGTAAGCAAATGTACGAGCTACAAAAAGATCGCATTAAGGACATTACCTTGGCGGCAGCCAAAGGTCTTGAAGTTCAAATTCAAGGGAAACCTGAAGAAGAACAGCTGGAAATTATTGATCAATTCCTTACGAACTCACGATTCGACGCAAACGATTCGGGGTATTTTTTTCTTTATGAAGACACTACAGTAAAATTGCATCCCGTAAATAGAAGAATTCAAGGCAAAGACATTGGAGACTCAAAAGACTCTGTTGGAGTCTACTTCATCAGAGAGTTGCGCGATGCGGCCAGATCAGGGGGCGGCTTTGTTACCTATATGTATCCTAAGCCTGACGGAAAAATTGATCAAAAAACCGCTTACACCGTGATGATTAGCGGGACAAATTATTGGTTTGGAACTGGTGTTTACACAGAAAATGTGGCTGTGTTAGAAAACCAATTACACGAGAGCATGATTGAACAAGCCAATACCATTGAGCTTTATCTTCTTTCAGTTGTTTTGGCTTTTATTATCATTATGCTCATAGCCTCCATAAAAATTATCAATTCCATTACAGGCCCCATTTCTCTTTTAACAGCCATTTCTTCAAAGGTGGCTGAAGGTGACTTGAATGCTGGAAAAGACGTTGGTAATACTGCACAAAACAATATCTCTGGGACCACCAAAAATGAAATTGATATTATGGCCAACGCCATAAGCCGTATGGTATCTTCACTACGAGAAAAAATACATGATGCTGAAAACGCCATTGATGAAAGCAAGAAAAATGCAGCTCAAATTCAAAAAGCCTTAGAAACCGCAGCAGTTGCTGAACAAAGTGCCAACACGAAAACAGAGCATATGCTTCAAGTTGCAGATAATTTAGAAGAAGTTGTGAATAAGCTTTCCTTTGCTTCAGAAACATTGGCGCAAACCATTACTGAATGTGAGCATGGAGCTGGTGCACAAGCTAAACAAATAACCAATACGTCTGAAGCCATGGAAGAAATGAGCATGACAGTAAATGACGTTGCACGTAGTGCTAGCTTAGCTTCCAACGTGACTTCAGAAACAGGCGTTAAAGCGCATGAATGCGGACGCATTGCCCATGAAGCTATCAGCAGTATGCAAGATGTGCAAAAACTCACCACAAGACTCATGGATGACATGCAAAGCCTTGATGTAAGTGCCAAATCCATTGACCAAGTCATGGGTGTTATATCAGAAATTGCAGACCAAACAAATCTACTTGCCCTTAATGCTGCCATTGAAGCTGCTAGAGCTGGTGAAGCAGGCCGCGGCTTTGCCGTTGTGGCCGACGAAGTTCGTAAACTTGCAGAAAAAACCATGGATTCAACCAATCAAGTTGCGAAAATCATTAACGAAATACAGCAAAATGCAAGTCAAAGTCTTACCCAGACCACCGCATCTTTTGCTGCCATCGAAAAAGCCACAGATCTTGTAATGCAATCCGGTGAAACATTAACAGAGATTGCTAATATGACAAAAAATTCTGCAGAACAGGTACATTCCATTGCCACAGCAGCAGAAGAACAGTCTGTGACCACAAAACATATTAAAGATAACATGAATCAAGTTAATGAAATAGCCCTTGTTACTGTGCAAAGCATGGGTGATGCTACTCAATCTGTACGAGACCTTAAAGAGCAAGCGCAGGAGCTTACCAAGCTCACCAGAAGCCTTAAAGCTGCAGAGTAAAGCATCAAATAACAACTCATAGCTATTTCAAGCATGTATGAATCTCCTAACTTGTGTTGACAAAACCTTGTTAGGAGATTTTTCTATGAAAAATACAAAATAACGAATGCAAACTCCATATTTACATTCGTTAATATTACGAATAAACAGCTAGTAAAATCTACGCCATTTCCCCTCATCCGTATAAAAACTACGTCCACAACTCTACAGTCTACCTCTAGCCAAAAAACAGCTCGCCCGTACTTCGAGGGACTACACCCATGACGTCAAAGACGCGTTGATAAAAGCGCGCCTACTACTCCGCCACCGCACACAATCGCCACAGTGACTATCACAATAATAATGGGATTGAATTATATGTGTAGCCTCACTATCCTAAAAATAATTTTACTTTATCCAATGGAATTTCTTCCCCATTAAAAAAAGCTCTTGCCATGGTTGACCCATTAAATACCACCTTAAGGCCCGACGGAGCAGCTTTAGGCTCTAGAGCGCCGACATACGTACCACCCTCACCAGCGGTGGCTAAAGCCATATTAGTAGGAGTAAAACCTTCCTTAAACCAATTGACGAGCTCGGCAATGGTATTTTCAGATAACATTGCGCCACTGTGTCTTTGGGTAGCATTGTCGTAGCCATTAAGCGTTAACATATAGTTTGCAACATCCACATAATCACCGCCACCCATATGCTCAGCTGCCCATACTTCGATGGTTCTAGAGCTATCCACAAATTGTGGGAAGGTATTCATAGATTCTTTAACGTTAGAGTCAAGCCCACCAATGGGTGTAATGGTGTGGGCTATCCATGTTTGCACATGAGCGTGGTTATTTTTGTATTCTACAGATAAGGCCTTTAATCCATTCAAAGTTCTATGAAACATACTATCTTCAAGGACGCCACGGCTCAAAACCTGCAAATTGTTAGCTACTTTGAATGTACTAGCAGGATCTAGCGGCCATCGTTCTGAAGTAAGCCCTATGCCATTTACAATTGTATTATTACTAATGTTATAATTTACACGTTGATTTGAAGATACAGGCATGGTTGTCATACCGTCTGAAGAGCTGTCTGCAGAGGCTATTAGAATATTACCCGTCCACTCAATGGTGTTTCTGTTAGTATAAAAAGTATTGCTCCCACCGCGACTTCTATCTTCTACCACGCACCCCGTTACTTTTGGGTGGTTTATAGCCCTATTGTTGGGGACATTGGCTCCTGCATATATATAATTATTTCTAAATTCTCCTACTCTCGAAGCAAGACCAGAGACAGCACAAGCTTTTACCGATAATAAATGTGTAAAGAAGGAGTCTTCAATGAGGTACCCCTCCTTCATACTGAAAGGAGCCGTATTAATAAAAGCACTTTTTTTAATAACACAGCTCACACCATTGAAACTAAGAGTATTAGGTGCCCCTTTACCAACAGTTTCACTAAAAAAAACACATGTATCAAAAATAATACGATAAGTCCCACTTCCAATCTTTATGCCTCCAGCATTCCAAAAGGTACATCTTTTCATTACAGAATCTTCTGGTGCTGTGGCAGCACCAGTTTTAATCAAGTTTAAAGCAGTGGTGCCTTTAAATACACAATGTTCAAACTTCCATTTGGAATATAAACCTTTTACTTGGAGTGGTGGACGCGCAAAAGTGTAGTTGCCACCCATAAACGAAATATTCTTACAATCCCAATTATTAAAACCATTTCGACTAGAAGTACTGCTAGTAATCACAGCAATACTCACAAAGCTCCATGCACTGTCGGTACTTTCAAAAGTTCCGAATTTAAAATCTAACGTTCCTGCGCCTGAAAGAACACCCCCATCCAGTACCAATTCACCAGGAAATTTAGATGCATTACCAATATCTAAAGTAATTCCTTCAGCAACAGATAATTCACCTTGCACCGTAATGGAAGCCATACTACCATAATTACTATACATACTATTAAGAGACACCACATGTCCCTTGGAGATAATTACAGCATCTCTTGAAGTAGGAATATTACCACCCACCCAAGTTGTGTGATTTTCCCAATTACCGCTTTGCGCACTTGCGATTGTAGCCATAAATACTCCTTCATACTCATATAAAAATGTGGCTTCTGCTCATATCTTTAACACACAGAAATACATTATGAAGCCAATTCCAACGGGGTGCGTCTCATTTATACATCAAGTTAAACAGGTCTCTGATTGTAGTGTCTAGCAACTTATATAAAGGGACACTAGCTCTTTCATGCCATAACCATCTACAATAAAAATTAGGGATGCTACTCATGGTCACTTTGGCTATAGATTTATTTTGCTAGCATAAACTATTTTAACATTTAACGATTTACTATTCTTTTCAAACTTATGTGCTCTTTTGGGCGACATTTACACTTTAAAGGAAAACTCTTGCGTTTACCCACCACAAGTATCTTCCTTCCACTACCCCTCCTGAATTATATGCCTGTCTTTTACCACATATATCTCTTTTTGCAAAATTTATGTATGCAAGATTATTCCGTACTCTCAGTATCATCATGAAGAAATTCTTAAGCACAGATAGAGCTAACAACACCTTTAGGTTAACAAAATTTGACTCACTTAGACTTGGTACCGCGAATAAAGAATCATACATCAAGACATCAAACGAGGACGCAACCGAGCCATATAAACCGTTTTAAGCTTGCGTAAAAGCCAGACCAAAGCTACGGCGACAAGTTTATTGTGGCAAGGTGGGTAAACTCGGCGATGAAGTATGAAAAGCATGCGCTAAAAACATTCCCAACGCATAAGGGTGAGATATGCTCCCCTTTGACTGTACAAAGGAAAAAGGAACTTTAATTTTACTTAATAGTCAAAAGGGAGATTCTCTTTTCCACAAAAAAGGGGAATCCCCAAGGACTCCCCTCACGAAAGGCTTTTTTACTTCCTAGTGATCATGCTTATCGCAATCGCACTCTTCACCCTTCTTGCAAGGATAAAGCACTAGGCACCAATACGCCACAAAGGCAGGTAAGGTGACAAACATAAGTCCATAGGCCCATGTTTTGGTATATAAGAAGTAGTCATAAAAGCTTGCAAAAGTTCCAGCTGCCATAGTTACCTCCTAGTGGTCACCTTTAAAGTCAGGGTGTTCATAAAGCACAGGTGTATGGTACACGATGAAACGATACGCCGTCACGATAAGTGTTACCACAAACACGGAAACACAAATTTCGCCAAGGCTTGGGAAATACTTTTCCGAAGATGGCAACTGATAGTTGAAGGCCACAAGACTTACGTTGAAGCGGTTCACAACAATACCAAGCACAGCATTCACAGAGCCAATGCGGCAAAGCAAAAGGCTCTTATCACGGGCGCCCTTGGCATAGATAAGTGCTGGCATAAGTACGAAGAACAGCATTTCAACCATCCACCAGAAGCCATAGCCACTGAGCAGATATTTGAAATTATCTTGCACGGCCATATCAATGAACTTAAGCATGAAGTAGCCAAAGAGAATAAGCGATGCGGCGCGCGCAAAACCTAAAGTAACCTCATCGGCTTCTTTTAAGTGTGTACCATCCATGTAGTCATGCACACCTTTATGGGCCAACATGCCTTCAAAGATAACCATAGAAGCACCGGCTACCATGGAAGAAACAAAGAAGAACATGGGCATGAAGGGTGAATACCACAAGGGGTGCATTTTACCCGGCGCAATGAGGAAAAGCGCCGCCAAAGAAGATTGGTGTAAGGTAGATAAACACACACCAAAAATGGTTAAGATAATGGTGGCACGCAATACAATCTTACGCCACTTGAGCAAGAAGGGAAATTTTCCTGCCAACCATTCCATGGGAGCTACGGAAAATTCTATCATGAGCACAGTAACATAGGTCGCCACACAAAGGCCCACTTCAAATAATACCGAGGTGGTACCAGGGAAGAAGAACATATATGGCAAGCGTAAGGGATGCCCCAAGTCATAGAGTAAGGCCACAACCACGAAGGAGTAACCTAAAAAGGCCGTGGTCACCGCTGGACGTACAGCAGAATGATAATGCTTAAGACCTAAGATGTAACAAGCCACCGTGGTAAAATACCCACCAGCAGCCAAAGCCACACCGCACATGAGGTCAAAACCAATCCAAATACCCCAAGGATAGTTATCATCAAGGTTAGTGACGGCGCCAATGCCTTCAGTAAAACGAACAAAGGTAACAATAAGCCCCACAACGAGGATAATAGCTGTTAAAATATTCCCGAAGGTGGGCCTCAAAAAGGGGCTCATATTAAACAGTTTATCCTTGGTAGGGATGACTATATGATGATCTGCATGGTCTGTATGATGCATACTATGCGCCCTCCCCTGGCTTGTGTTCTTGGCCTTGCTTACATGCATTGCCACAACATGATTGTGACTCTGCTAAAGCTTGCTTCACTTTGGCGGCCACATCTGCGCCTTGTTCAGCTTCAATTTTTTCCATGGCGGCTTTAAGCTGCGCATCTACCTTGGCTTTAGCCTCCTTGGTGGCGGCTCTTTCTTTCGCTTCTTTCAGCTTAGTGACGCCATAGGCACCGGCAAAGAGCACAGGCCAAAAGCCTATAATCATGGGCACAGAGCCAAGAGCTCCGGAGGTGTACTCACCCATGGGACGGTTGCCAAGCTCGGTATTTTGCCCAAGTTTATCGGGGGCAACACCGGACAAGGTCATCCAAGCTGTACCGCCTGCATCGGTTTCGCCATAGATATAGTCCACATACTTACCGGGATTTTTTTCCATGCGATTGCGAGCAATTTTAATCAAATCAGAACGTTTACCAAAGGTAAGCGCGTCCATGGGACATCCTTCCACACAACCAGGCAACAAACCTTCTTTGAGGCGTGGTTGGCAGAAAGTACACTTTAGTACCAAGGGATCAAAAGCTTCTTCGTACTGGAAGCCCGGCACATAGAAAGGACAAGCCACCATGCAATAACGACAACCCACGCATTGAGATCCTTCATAGCTCACAGAGCCGTCGGGTTCTTTCTTAAAGCATTGGGCAAAGCAAGCTGAAGCGCATGCAGGGTCATTGCAATGCAAGCATTGGTGCTTGCGGAAGATGTCTTTTCCTTCCACTTGATAGCGGTTCACCACCGTCCAAGCGGCGGCGGACGTACGGCGTGTGGTATGGGTGACACTTAAGTCACTAAAGGGTTGTTGTGGCATGGGAAGGTTATTTACCTTCTGACATGCTTTTTCACATTGGCGGCAGCCGATACAACGAGTGGTATCATGCAAAACGCCAAAGCTATCCTTGAAGTATGGGTACATGACAGCGCCGGCGGCGTCGGCCACTTTCGCTGTGCCAAGGGCAGAGGCTACACCCGCACTTCCCAAAAAGGTAAGGAATTTTCTGCGATTCATTCAGTGTTCCTCCTTGCGCTACTTGCGCACCTTGTGGCACGTGGTGCACGATGTATTTTGCGGACGAGCCACTTTCATGGCATCGTGGCAAGACATGCATTGTAAGTGGTAGGCAGCCTTAAGCGCAGGACGCTCAGGTGTGCTTGGATCAATCTTTGGTGAGTGACAAGTCACACACTTGGGCGGCGTCATGGAAGCTGGGCTGTTGTGGTGACATGCACCGCAAAGAGCCAAGGGGTTACTATGGAATGCCGCAGCAAGCTTATCTTCACCCACACGCTTTAAGAGCGAAGTGTAGTGACGCTTGTGATTGAAGATATTGCCTTCATACTCATCAGAAAGATCATCAATGACAACTTTTTGCGGTATTTTGTGACCATTCAAAGCTTTAGCTTTGGTTTGTTCACGCATAAAGACAGTTTCCGTGGCTAAAGCAAGATTTTCTTCGGAATCAAGCTCGCCTTGTACACCTTGCATAAATTGCTCTTGTGTCATTTTACCCGTCACATCGTGACAAGAAGCACAATAAGCTTCTGTGCGCGGCGGTGTTGGCATAATAGTATGACAACCAGCGCATTCACGACGCTCGAGATTTTGGGTATGACAGCTGACGCAACTGGCTGGAGTTGTGGTATCGCCACTACGTTTGGCAATATTTGGCGCATGCATGGCACGCTCAAGAGTAATGAAGTTCCCCTCTTCACTTCCTTCCACAGTGTGACATGATGAACACGCCACAGTGTCACCGGTGTGGTGACAAGTTTCACAATTCTCAACGGCATTTTCATGCACGTAATGATTGAATACGACGGGTCGCATTCCTGCCCCAAAAGGACTTGGTTTGTCGGTCACCGGAAACATAACCATGGCTGAAGGAGCGCCGCTGTCGGTTTCCTCCAGATCAGGTGCCGCGTGTGCCACAAAAGTCACAGCAAGCATTCCTGGCACAGCCACAGCAAGCACTACCATTTTACGAAAACATCGTAGCAGTGATTTACCATTCCTCATGCACTTGTCCTTGTTGAATAAGATTTTCTTACCCTACTGCAGCCTGTAGTGTGTACATCCTAGACTATGCATACACCATGACCCCATCCATAAAGTCTATTGCACTAGGGCACTGATACTAGTGCCCGTATACTACTTCACATTATATGTCTGGTCAAGATACATTTAAAATATTTCGCTTTTCTGATTGTGAAATAAATCACTCTTCATCACCTTACGTGATTTTTTTCACATAAGCAAGCGCGAAAAACAATTTTTAAAAAGAAATATTATAGGGAAATTACACAGAAAGGGCGCGCTGCACCGCTTCTAGCATGGCCTCTGTGTACTGCACATCAAACCACTGGATTTCAGGTACTGCTCGAAACCATGTGAGCTGTCTTTTGGCATAGGCACGTGTATTTTTGCGCCAAAGTTCCACAGCATGTTTAAAGGAAAGATTTTGACAGTAATACGCATGCAACTCTGCACAGCCAATGCCAGACCAGCCAGGGGCTTTAGCATGGCTACAAATTTCCAAGGCAAGCTTTGCCTCTTCCAAAGCCCCTGCCTTAAGCATAAGCTCTATACGCGCATCCAAGCGTGGGCGCAGTATATCTAACGTCGTTTCCGTAGCTAAATAGACTCCACGTACGCGCGGCACACGCGGGGCATTTTCATGCCACCAGCTAAAAGTCTTCCCCGTGGCTGCATGTACTTCAAGGGCGCGTACAACTCTTTGTTTATCATTAGGATGAATTCGCGTCGCGTAGACTGGGTCAAGAAGCATAAGCTCTTTGTGTAAAGCAACAGAACCCAATTTGTGACATTTTTGCACAAATTGCTGTGAAATGGCTTCATCCACAGCAGGAATATCAGCCATACCTTCCAAAAGCGTTTTGAAATACAATCCTGTGCCACCCACTAAAATGGGCATCTTACCTCGCACCGTAATATCTTGTACCACTTCCACAACCATATCGGCAAAACGCCCGGCGGAAAGTTTATCTTGCGTGGGTAAAAAACCATACAAATGATGCGGACAACAGCCTTGCTCTTCGGTAGAAGGTTGCGCAGTGATAATGGGAAAATCTGCATACACCTGGCGAGAATCCACATTGACGACCTCACCTTGTAAAGCATCAGCTAAGTGTAAAGCCGCCGCGGTTTTTCCGGCACCGGTGGGTCCTGCAAGGCAAACCACAAAGGGAAGCGTCATCACGAGATCCTAAAGCCTCCCACCGAGGGAGAAAGACAAGGTGTGCCCTGACGCACTTCTCCTGCCTCATATTTTTCTCTAAGACGACGTAAGACATTGTCAGGCACAAGACCATTCACATCACCACCGTGACTTGCTGCTGCCTTGATAATGGTGGAGCTAATGTAAAGCCATTGATAATCAGTCATTAAAAATACCGTTTGAATTTCGCGGTCCAGCTTACGATTCATGAGCGCAATTTGGAACTCATACTCAAAGTCAGACGTTGCTCGCAAACCACGCAAAATAATATGCGCGCCGCGTTTGGACACATAATCCACCAAGAGGCCGGAAAAAGGCTCCACCACCACCCCTTCTTCACCGCTCAAAGCTTCACGCGCCATCTCTACCCTTTCTTCCAGAGTAAACAAAGGCGCTTTGGGGGTATTATCGGCCACAGCCACGATGATTTCATCAAAGACCTCATGACCGCGTTTAATCAAACTCACATGCCCATTGGTAATGGGATCAAAGGTGCCGGGGTATATTGCTACTCGCTTGTTGAGATCTGCCATAAAATCACTCGTGTTTGTCCAAAGTTTCGCTCAGTAAGTACTTCCAATTGCGGATGGGCATTTTCACTATCAAACTTTACAGAAGATTCCACTTCCGCCGTTATGATACTATCTTCATGCACCCAGCTTTGACGCAAAAGTGCATTAAGTGTCGGTGGAAGGAGGTTTTTCCCATACGGTGGGTCAATGAAAACCACATCAAATTTTTGCGGACTACGTTTTCCCAGCACTTTCAACACATCTTCATGACGAATGCGGCACGTGCTATCGGTTAAACCTAGATTCTGTGCATTTTGCTGCAAGCATTTCACCGCCTGCGCAGAATTTTCCACAAGCACAGCTTCTTTGGCACCTCGGCTGAGGCATTCAAAAGCCAAAGATCCGCTACCGGCAAATAAATCTAAAGCCGCACAGTCAGACCACACCACCCCACGCGACTCCAGCATGGAGAAAAGTGCTTCACGCACGCGAGACATGGCAGGTCTATAGCCCGGCCCTTCCACAGTTTTCAAAACTCGTCCTCTAAAGGACCCTGATATTATACGCATTATAACCTTGTTGTACTTTTTTCGATTTCATAATTGAGACTTTTAATCTGGTCAAGCAATTCCACTTGCTCCACCCATGGCCTATCTTGCATGGAATTGATCTTCTTAATAAGATCCGCCATATTAGCCATGAGCGACTGTTGTAAGTCGATCCAATCAATGGGAGTGACTTGCTCCACAGTCAATGTCTTTGCCGCCACAGGTACACCACTACCATCTAAGATAATTTCATCTAAATAGTCCGGAATGGCCACATTTACCTTATACTCTTTATGCAAAATCATGGCTAAAGTATGCTGAGCATTTTCTTCGCCATGCACAAGAATAATTTGGCTACCTTCTTTTAAAGCATCTCCCACCCATTCCACCAATTGCCCCTGCCCGGCATGGGCAGAAAAGCCACCAATGGTGACAATATTGGCACTTATGGGCACATCATCGCCAAATAGGGAAATGGTTGTGGCTTTTTCCACAATTTTTCGCCCAGGAGTACCCACTCCTTGATAACCAACGAACACTATACTTGCGCCTTCTTTCCATAAGTTATGACGCAGATGATGACGAATACGCCCCGCATTGCACATGCCACTGGCAGAAATAATAATTGCCGACCCTGACATTTCATTTAACATGCGCGAGTGCTCCACATCCATGCTATACTCTAACTGCGGTAAGGCAAAGGGATCTTCCCCTTCAGCCAACAAAGCTTTTGCCTCTTCATCAAAAAGGTCCGCATGTTTTTGAAAAACTTCTGTGGCTCTAATGGCCATGGGGCTATCCACATAAATGGGCATGTCCGCAGGTAATCTGCCATCGGAGGCCAATTGATGCAAGCAATATAACAGCTCTTGCGTACGTTCCACCGCAAAGGCTGGAATAATAACCTTTTCCCCCTTCTCATAGCTATACGCAATGGCCGCGGCCAGCTCATCGGTGGCGTTTATGGACATATTATGTTCTCTATCCCCATAGGTGGATTCTAAAAAGATATAATCTGCCTTGGGGGGCGTTTCGGGATCTCGCACAATAAGCGCATGTGCACGCCCAAGGTCTCCCGAAAAAATGGCCGTGGTGGTTTCATCATTTTCTGTCACTTCCACGTAGAGAAAAGAAGAGCCAATAATGTGGCCAGCATCATAAAAAGTGACTTTAATACCGGGGTGCGGCTCAAAGCTTTCACCATATTCCACAGTGGAAAACAGCGGCAATGTTTTCGCCACATCTTTGGTCACATACAAAGGTTCCGGAGCTCTACCCTTACCGCGTCTTTTATATTTTTCCGCCCTTTGCCTGGCCTCTGTTTCTTGAATATGCGCGCTATCAAGCAACATTATTTCCAATAAGTCCTTGGTGGGCTCCGTACAATACACAGAATTTTTAAAACCCTCTTTTACCATGCGCGGCAAAAGGCCGGAGTGATCAATATGAGCATGTGTCATGAGAATAAAAGCTATGTCACTGGCACGGTACATGGCCGTTTCTCTATTACGCTCTTCTATGGCTTTATTCCCTTGATGCATGCCACAATCCACAGCAAAGCGCACACCACAAGCTTCTATCATATAGCAAGAACCTGTAACCGTTTGCGCGGCTCCTAAAAATTGAACTTTCATACTTCCCCCAAAATAAGAAATAACAATTCCCAAACAATTGCCTCAGTATGCCGTGCCTTACACAAAAGAGCAAGCACTTAAAAAGGTTATGAGAAAACTTCACAAAGAAAAACACTCTTCCATTCTTTCTTTGTTTACTTTAGCTCTTTATTATGTTTAAAGAAAGTGTGTAATGTTTCATAATTGCTGTCGAAAAACAGCAATGGTGAAGTCAGCGTAAAAAAGCCAAAAAGCATAGACATGTCTAATACACTGCGCATCTTGACTTTTTTACGTCTCGCACCTCACTACTTTTAAACAGCCTGCCTAAAATCGACGTTTACAACAGGCTGATAAACCCTTTAGCCCTTTTTAAGGAAATAGCATGCCGCAACATCAGACCAGCATCGACGAACTCACCAGTAGTACAGAATCTTGGCGTGTAATCCGTATTCTTGCTGAAATTGCCACGGCTTTTGATAAATTGAATACCATCGATAAACACTGCATTTCCATATTTGGCTCTGCCCGCACAGCTCCCAGTCATCCTCATTACCAAGCCGCAGAAAAAATAGCTCAGCTCCTTGTGGAAAGCGGCTATGGCGTCATCAGCGGTGGTGGCCCCGGCATCATGGAAGCAGCCAACAAAGGCGCAAAGCAAGGCGGCGGCCCTTCCATCGGTCTTGGCATTGAATTGCCACACGAGCAAGGCTTTAACCCCTATGTGGATATAAAGTGTGAGTTTCGTTATTTCTTCATTCGCAAACTCATGTTTGTTAAATACGCCATGAGTTATGTGGTCATGCCCGGTGGTATGGGAACCATAGACGAACTTTCCGAAGCCTTTGTTCTGGCTCAAACCGACCGTATCAAGTCCTTCCCCATCATTCTCTATGATTCCAGCTATTGGAACGGACTCCTTGACTGGCTTAAAACTTCCATGGTGGAACACGGTTACATCAGCGCCGAAGAAATTGACGAGCACATCATTGTCTGCGATACCCCAGAAGAGGTGGTAAAGCTCATCAAAAGGCTTGTTATTCTCTAATGACACACAGTAAAAAATCTGCCAGTGGCATCGAAAACATGCCTCTGGCAGGTGTTATTCCCTCTCCTCCCTTTGGACATACTTGGCACGACCTCATGGGTTTAGCCCTAAACCAAGCCCGCCAAGCTGCTCTGCTCAACGAAGTACCTGTGGGTGCCGTCTTGGTACACAAAGAGGGGCGCATACTAGCTCTAACACACAATATGCCCATACACCTCCATGACCCCACGGCCCATGCAGAAATTCTCGCCCTTCGCGCCGCAGGTCAAGCATTACAAAACTATCGCTTGGGCGACACTGTTCTCGTGGTGACCTTAGAACCCTGCCTCATGTGTACCGGAGCCCTTGTGCATAGTCGCATAGGGGGGCTCGTCTACGGTGCCGCCGACAGAAAGTCCGGTGCCATATCTTCTTGTTGTGAAGGGCTTGAATTCCCTTTCCTTAATCACAGAGTCTGGCATATGGGAGGCGTGCGCAGTCAAGAGTGCGCGCAATTACTCACAGATTTTTTTGGGTAAGCTGTTATTTTTCTGGGGAAGGTATTTTCCATAAAAATAGCCCTTCTCCATATGGAGAAAGGCCATACATTCTTTATTATAGCGGGTGCAGTAAAAAGATTATGCCATGGGTACAATAATCTTATGTTCCAAAAGGTTATGCACCAAAGCTGTCACAGGTAAACCCACCACATTACTCCACGAGCCTTCAATGCGTTCCACTAAAAACGCCCCCTGCCCTTGTATGGCGTAAGCTCCGGCTTTATCAAGTGGTTCACCACATTGAGCATATTTGGTAAGTATTTCCTCAGGCCAATCATGGAAATGCACATGAGTGCTTTCGTGAAAGAGCACTTCCTCTCCCCAAGGTAGAATAAGGCTCACAGCACTTATAACTTGATGAGAACGCCCAGATAAAGCCTTAAGCATGGTTAGAGCATGATTTTCATCGCGTGGTTTTCCAAAAATTTCACCACGGCCATATTCATCATACAAAGCCACCACCGTATCTGCAGCAATAATGGTAGAACCGGCATTTCTTTGCGCCACAAATTGTGCTTTAACTGAAGCGGCACGTTGTGCATACTGACATGGCGCTTCCCCTTGCTCCGGTAAAGGCTCAATGCCGTGCGGTTGCACCACAGAAAAAGCTACACCAAGTTCTTCAAGAAAAAGTTGCCTACGAGGCGAAGCAGAGGCCAATATCAAAGTATTTTTGTTATAAAACAAACTTTGCATGATTATAACCTTGTGGCAGGTGGCGGTGGCGCAGGAGCATAAGGGTCTTCCTCTTTAGGATTTGTGGATTCCTTGGGGGTAGAAGGAGTAGCAGGAGGCGGCGGAGCAGGAGCATAAGGATCAGAAGAACCATTGGAAGGTTGCTTGGAAGGCGTGGCAGAAGGTTGAGCTGGGCTTTGCGGAGCTAATATTCCCTTAGCAGCTTGCATTGCTTCTTTTTCAAGCACAGCTTGTCCCACCACTTTCCACACATCGCCTTCTTTAGCCAAAGCTAACCAAGAAGTCATACCCGCGGGAGTAGTAACTTGCGCCACGGCGGCCACATCGGAAAGCTCTTTTATTGTAGCTGTGCGTAATGATTCTGGCACCCAAGGACAATTGGGTTTTTGCGAACGCGTACATTGATTAATGAGTTCCCCTGTACTTACACCACGACTAAAAGATTTTGTGGCAGCATCTTGGGTATTTAACACTGTGCCTAAAAAGTCACCCACACCACCTAAGCCTAAGAATTTTCCCACATTATCAATGGCTTCAAGGGCACTATTACCTTGCGTCATGCCTTGCACTTCCGCCTCGGCAAAGCGCTTCATATCCATATGCACCAAAAAAGCATCGGCATCTCGCGCATCTAAAGCTTGCGCCATTTCTTCCAAGGGTTTTTCAGGCCCTGAAGATAAACACCCTGTCAAAGCAAAGCACAGCCCCAAGGCCCATGTATATTTTTTCATACTTCCCTCAAATACATCTAAGATATATTGTCTATAGCAAAATTCTTTTGGTTTATCCACTGGCTGATTTTACCACTTTTACCATGGAAAGAGTTTCTTCAGATTTTCATTGCAAAAAAATTCTTATGAAAATATAACGTATTTTCATACCATACCCCACACCATCTAACGCGAAACATCTTATTTTTGCATTTTTTTCAATTTTTACTTAGACCTATCATCATGAATCAATTTGCATTTTTTTACAAAATGATTATTTCTTAAAGAAGTTTTTTACTCACTAAAATTTAAAAAACTTACCCTAATTTTTTCTCATACTCTGCCGATTGAAGTAAACAAGAATTAAACACTTAAAGAGGAGCTCTCATGCAACTTAACTTATTAAAAAAAATGTTGCTCTACATCCTAGGTCCGTCCGTCTTAGGTTTAGCCATTCTTGCCTTTGTGGCTGGATATATTGCCAAAAGCGAAATAACCAAAACCACAGACATCCAATTGGAAGCCTTAGCTGAAGTCCAAGCAAGTGAATTAAACAACATTATGGGATTCATGACCAATCTTGCCTCATCCACCAGCGAAGTACCTTCCGTTGTGGACTTTGCTAAATTACAATCAAGCATGCCCGACTCTTCTGCTTACCTTGCCGCCCAAAAGGACATGGTAGCCTACCTTAAAACCTTCACCGCTGACTATAAAGACGTTTCTGGCGTCCTCATTACCAATACTAAGGGCACAGTCACAGCACACCCTAATACTTCTCTCATCGGTTTTGAGGCCAACGTGCGTCCTTCCATCATGGAAGCCCTACAAACGGGCAAGGATACCATAGGTTTTGTGATATCTGAAACCACAAAAAACTACACAGCTTTTCTTTCTAGCCCCATTCGGGTTGATGGCGATGTGGAAGGTGCCATTGTCTTTTTGATAGATCTTGTAAAGTTACATAGCACCACCACGGGCGCATTATCCTTAACCCCCTCCATGCGTTCCTATGTATACGACAAAAATTTTACCATCCTTATGGATAACGAAAAGCGTTTCATAAGTACTAACGACGCAAGCCTTCCCCACACCAGCGATATTAGCCGCATGAAAAATGGCAATGTGCGCTTTGAATTTGAAGGTGTAATCTCTTCGGGCCACTTTGCCCACGTTCCAGATTTTGACTGGTATGTGGTCATTGACACCCCTTACGAAGAAATAACAGCTGTTAGCACAGAACTTCTCATAGATATTAGTATTATTGCCACCATAATCACCCTTATCACCACTGTGGTCATCGTCATGGTAGCCCGCGGCATAGCCACTCCTTTGCAATGCGGCTCTCAAATTGCCTCCTATGTGGGAGATGGAAACCTTATTCTCACCAAAGAGCAAGAGCAACAATTGGATAGCTATAAAAGCCGTGGTGATGAAATTGGTACCTTGTCTCAAGGTTTGCAGACCATGATTCATAATTTAGCAGACATCGTGCAAAAAGCCGATGAAGCCACAGCAAATGCTCAAAAAGCCCTTGCCGACGCTGAAGTAGCTCAAAAAGCAGCCCAAGAAGCAGCAGAACAAGCCACGCAAGCGCGTCGTGAAGGCCTACTTGATGCTGCAAAGCAATTGGAAGGCGTTGTACATATTGTGGCCTCTGCTTCTGAAGAGCTATCGTCACAAATTGAAAGTTCCACCATGAGCGTCAATGACCAAGCCGGTCGTATTGCCGAGACAGCCACCGGCATGGAGCAAATGAACAGCACCATCATTGACGTAACAAGAAATGCTGTCACCAGTGCTGACATCGCCAACACTACCCAAGAAAAAGCACGCACTGGTGCTGAAATCACACAAAAGTGCATGACTGCCATCAACAATGTACGCGAGGATTCGCTCACATTACGTACCAATATGAATGCATTAGCAGAACACGCTCAGTCCATTAATACTGTCATGGGTGTCATTTCTGACATTGCAGATCAAACCAACTTACTTGCCTTAAATGCTGCCATCGAAGCGGCTAGAGCTGGGGAAGCTGGGCGAGGATTTGCCGTGGTGGCCGATGAAGTACGTAAATTGGCCGAAAAAACCATCACCTCAACCTCAGATGTGGCTAAAGCCATTGCAGCCATTCAACACAGCACTGAAGAAAATGTAAAGCAAGTGGACGTGGCTGTGGCCGGCATTGAAGAAGCCACAACCTTGGCCAATGAAAGCGGCCTTGCTTTGCAAGATATTCTTGAAATGGCAGAGATGAGTGCCGGTGGCGTGCGCAATATTGCCACCGCCAGCGAAGAGCAGTCTGCCACCATGGAAGAAATGACCAGCGCCATTGAAATTATTAATAATACAGCCAACGAAACACGCAGCGCCATGGAAGAAGCCTCCCACGCAGTAACGGCCCTTTCTGCCCAAGCTCAAGAGCTTACTAATATAGTTGACAACTTAAAGAAAAACTAAGGTTCGCGTGCTCTAAACTCCAAAGCCCTAGCACAGTAAAAACGCTGGGGCTTTTTTATACTTTTCTTATTTCATAGTTTTTTACTATAAATAACAAAAAAGTATTCTATTTTTTTATATTTTGCCATAAAAGTTTGCAATTCTTCTTTTAGGCATTATATAATAGTAACAATAAGCATTTCACTCACTCGTATCTGCAAAGCGTCTTTTATTGTCATCTTTTATATTGCAGAGTTTTCATGAAGTGTTCTTTTCACGGTTACAAAGGATTTTTTATGCAAGACCTCCCCTCCTCTGAGATGCCAAACATCCAGCTTTATCTCCAAAAAACTTTTGAACATCATAAAAGTCCCCTTTGTTGTTGGAACAAAGAAGGTATCGTGCTCTATTGTTCCGACTCTTTTTTAGCTTTCTTTAGCGTTCAAAGTATAGAAGAGATTCGCCAAAACTTTTCCTCATTTAACCCCACCATTCAACCCAATGGGAAAACCTCTGTCGAAGGAAAGAAAAACTTCATCGCCAGAGCTCTTGAAAATAGCTACACACGCTTTTTTTGGCTACACATTCCGCCAGGAGTAGGTGAAAAGCTTGTGGAATACACACTCACCACTCTCCGGTTTGAAAATGAAACGTACATTGTAGGATTCATGCATAATACTGCCCACAGTGAAGCCAAGTACGCCACAGATATTAATATAAAAACCATCTTGGACGCTTCGCCCACAGCCATGTGCTTGTGGAATAAAGATTCTGAATTGGTGGATTGTAATACCAGCTTTTTACAGCTTTTTAATATTCCAGAAGCTGAAGATTATCGCGAAACCCCCACCAAATACTATCCTGAGCTGCAAGCCAATGGAAAAGAGTCCATAGTCTATGCCGCAGAAGAATTGGAAAAAGCTTTTGAAGAAGGGCAAAGGACGCTTGAATGGACGTGGTTTGACAGTGAAGGAAACCCCTTTCCCACGCAAACTATTTTACGAAAATTCACCTATGATGGTGCAGAGTTCATTGCAGAGTATATCTATGATTTACGACAATTGCGAGAAAGCCAACAGAAAGTACAAGAAGCAGAAGAGCGCAATCAAGCTATTTTGGATGCCATGCCCATTGGAGTGCATTTTTGGAATGAAGCTCGTCAATTAATCTATTGCAACCAAGTTTGCGCCACACTTTTTGACTATGAAAGCAAAGAAGAATATTTAGAAAAGTTCATGGAAACAGTGCCGGAATTCCAACCTGATGGCGAACATTCTGCCACCATCATTGCTCAGTCCTTGGAAGATGGCTTTGTCACTGGCTATGAATGCAGGGAATTTATATGCGTTCACCCCAAAACCGGCGAGCAGATACCTGTGGAAGTGAACGTTCGCAATACCTCCTACCAAGGAAAACAAGGAGTCATTGCATTCCTTCGAGACTTACGCGAATTTAAGGCCATGCTAGGACAAGTGCAGGAAAAGGAAGAACGTCTCCAGCATGCCAAAGAACAAGCGGAAAAAAATGCACAGGCCAAAAGCGAATTTTTGGCCAATATGAGCCATGAAATCCGCACACCCATGAATGGCATATTAGGTCTTTTGCACCTCTTGGAACATACTGATTTAAAAAATAATCAGCTTTACTATGTGCAAAAGTCTTTGCTTTCTGCCAACAATCTCATGCGTATCATCAACGATATTCTTGATTTTTCAAAGATTGAAGCCAGAAAACTAGAAATGGAAATGGCTCCTTTCACTTTGCGTGAGCTTTGCACCGAAATTTATGAACTTTACGAACCTTTAAGCTCTAAAAAAGGGCTAAAGTTCTTTGTGGAAAAAGGCTCACATCCCATGATAGTGCTCCTTGGTGATGCCTTGCGGTTAAAGCAAATTCTGTATAATTTAGTAAGTAATGCCATTAAATTCACCTCAGAAGGCATGGTCACCTTAAGTGTAGAACAAACGCAAAAGGTGGGGCAAGAATTACATTGCCTCTTTGCCGTGCGCGACACAGGCATAGGGCTTAGTCACGAGCAAATGGGAAAGCTGTTTTCAGCCTTCTCACAGGCCGACAGCTCTGTTACGCGTAAATTTGGTGGTACAGGCCTTGGTCTTGCCATTTCTCGTAGCATTGCCCTCATGATGGGTGGTGATATTTGGGTAGAAAGTACCCTTGGCAAGGGTTCCACTTTCTTCTGCTCGGCCATATTCCCCATAAGCCCCAAACAAGAACTCATAGATGGCTTTGAAAAGCAGATAGCCAGTGGAGAAATTCCCCAAGGAGTTGGGCATATTTTACTGGTGGAAGATAACGAAATCAATCAATTCATTGCCACAGAACTTTTGCAAAAGGGTGGCTATACGGTGGACATTGCTAACCATGGTCAAGAAGCTCTTGACATGCTTAAAAGTAATGTCTACGACTTGGTGCTTATGGACATTCAAATGCCCATCATGGATGGCCTTACCACCACTCGCAAGATTCGTGAACAAGATGAATTTGCAAAGCTCCCCGTCATTGCCATGTCTGCCCACGCCATGAGTGGCGATAAGGAAAAAAGCATAGCCTCCGGTATGGACGACCATCTTACCAAGCCCATTAATCCCGACCTGCTCTATGCCACACTCTATCAATGGCTTGGGGCAAAAAGAAATATTCTGTAAAAGGTTATTGTCATATGCAGGCCCCATAAAGGGATTGCCAATAACAACTCTATTCTGGAGCCAAAGCATTTTATATAAAAGCTTTGGCTCTTTTAGTATCATAGCATTTTTTAAAAGCTCTTCTGTGCCTCCCATCTTCCGTTCTATCTTTTGCTCTTTCACAACATTTCACATCTAAAATTGTCTTTTTTTCCACTTCACATGTTTACCTATCCACACATTTCGCGCCATGTATTGACGAAATCTTCTTAATAGACTACCCTATGGCCAATTGTGAAAAATAGTTTTTTCTTTTTTTCACAATTAAGGTGTTCACGTAAGCACCTTCGGCCTTACTTTTCCTGATGTGGCTTAGCATTTTGCATTTTGTTCACGCTTATGCTTTTCACGGCATAAGAAAGTATTAGGAGGTAGTATGTCTTTATCGTATGCTGAAATGGAAAAAGTCTTAATGGACTCCATGCGTTTGTACCATCACCCCATCGCTGTAACTTTTTTGTTCACCGATGAAGAAGTGGAAAAATTCAAAAACTGTACAGCTCACGTTCTTCCTGTCAAACCCCTTACCTACTGTCAATGGGAAGTTGCCGCACGCATGCAAGGCCTTACCGTGCTTGGCACCAAGGAAACTCTTGCTTGTTCCAACTCTCGTGTGAGCTTTGGTTGGAAGGAAATTGACGAAGCAGAAATTAAAAGCCAAAAAAAATACTGCGTGGACCTAGAGCAAGCTGAACGCTTTATGCGCTCTAAACCCAAAATGCCCATGGATTCCCTTAAAGCCATTGCCGTTGGCCCTTTAGGAAAAGCCGTCATGGATCCACATGTGGTGCATTTTTATTGTGACAACATTCAATCCTATCACTTTGCAGTGGACTACTCTGCCGCCACCAATATTCATCCTCTCCCCACCATGATTACCATGAGTTCCTCTGCTTGCGGTGGCTCAGTGTATTCTTACCTTAATACCACGTTCAATTGCTGTCCTGCTTGCTCCGGAAGCTATAATGCTGGCAAAACAGAACGCGGAGAGGTAAACGTATTTATTCCCGGTCCGCATATGGGGCCCACCGTGGACCGTATGATGCAACGCATGGCTGAAAACAAAGGCTCTGCCTCCATCACTCGTCCTGGCGACTACTTCCCCGGCGGTGATATTTGCAAAAACTGTCCGCTCATCGTCTTTAAAAAAGGCGATACAGATATCTGTAAAAATTGTGAAAATAAATAACAGCCATCCTTTAGCCTCAAAGGACATATTATGAAAAAAATATATATACTCTTACCTACACTATTACTCGCGCTTATATGTTTCCAAGCACCGTGGGCGCACGCTGCACAAGCAGCAGATCCTTTAGCCTCCGCCATTGCTCAAGCGGTGGAAGCAAAACAAGTGGACCCTGCAGCCCCAGTGGGCTTTTTAGGCATTCCCGGTGCCCCCAGTATTAGTCCCATACTGGGTTTTGTTTGGGCCATTTGGGTGGGATGGATTTTTTCCACCGTGGGCGCCTTTGGTGGTGTTATGGCCTCAGTGGGGCATATTAACGTCTTCGGCTTGGGCGACTATGCCGGCTCGTTCAGCAAAGACTTATCTCTCAATAAAGGCATCACCGACTCCATCCGTGTATCGAACCAGTGGCTTGTGGGCTGTTCTGCCTTAATTTCTTCCTTTAAATATTGGTCCATAGGGCGCGTTGTGCTACCTTTGGGCATTGCTCTTGGTGTGGGTTCCTTGGCTGGAGCCACACTCATTCCCATACTAACTCGCGGAAAAGTAGACTTCTCCAGCTATATAGGCTTCTTCGGTCTTTTTGTGTTGGGGCTTGGTTGTTATCTCTTCTACGAAACAACTCCAGCTGCCAAAGCCAAAAAACAAAAAGCCGCCGCCGCCGCAAAAGCCTTTGAGGAAGCCTCCAAAACACATGACACCAGCGGAGAGCAAACCCGCGTTAAAGTGGTAAGCATTAGTGCCTCGCGCGTGGTTTTCACATTTTGCGGTGTGGAATTTTCTTTCAGCACTTTTACTCCTGTGGTGGGTGGATTTATCATCGCCGCCGTGGCTTCTTTCCTCGGTGTGGGTGGTGGATTTTTATTGGTACCTTTCCTTACCAGTATTTCTCAATTACCCATGTATTTAGCCGCAGGCACCTCTGCTTTTGCCGTTCTCGTGGGTATGATTGTATCCATCTCCACCTTTATGTTTGGCGGCACGCCCGTGTATTGGCCTCTCATCGGTGTGGAATTGGCAGGCATTGTGGTAGGTTCTTGGGTGGGCCCCATTACTGCTAAATACTTACCAGACGTATGGCTCAAACGTCTCTTCATCGTTCTCGCCTTTGTGGTGGGGATTAATTACGTTTTGCGCGGTTTCTTTGACATGCGCCTTTGGTAGTAACACATAGCCCATAGAAAAGCTCTTACTCGTATTTTTCTGGGTAAGAGCTTTTTTAACGTAATCAAATTTATGCAAACAATACTTACAATTCCCACATGGCTTGATGCCTTTCTCATTGCTCCTTTTCGCTGGCCAAGCGCAGCTGAAGTAGGTTTTTGGTTGGGTTGTGCTGTCCTTGCCCTTTACTGCATTGGTATTGGAAAAATCATCCATACAAGTTTACAAAAATTACATGAGAAATATTACACTGCCATGCAAGATGATATGCAACACTACCATAGCATAAGCATGAAAGCCTTACACCTTGGCAACAAGGAGGCCTATTTCGCCGCCAATAAAATGGCCCATGAAAAATTTGGAAAACATTTCTTCGCCAGAGCCAGCATAAGCATGGCCTCACTGGTTCCTGTCCCCTTTGCGCTGGCATGGCTTTCCCTGCGTTTTGAAGGCTTATCCCTCTACACATTACCCTTCAGTGAACTTAGCATGGGGTATGTCTTTGTCTTCTTAACATGTTATATTGTATTAAGAATTACCTGGGCAAAAGTCTTTAACTAACAGATTACTAAAAGAATCTTCTTGCTCTATCTTCAATGGAAATGTAAGCAAATCTCGACAGCTCAGACTCCAAATAAAAACCTCGCTTACAGACCATCTCTTCAGTCAAAAATATAAAACATTATAAAATCAAATTATTATATTCTTTCTTGTGTATTGCTCATGAAAACTCTTGACTTTGTATACAGTATTCTGTATTTCTTTTTCAAGGACAAAAATAGTATGAATACCATTCTCTCACATACCTTTTCATGGCGTTGGTGGCTCACTACAAAAGTAGAAGAGTTCACTTAGTCTTGTGCAGATTTTGGGAAAAGTACGTTAATAACGATATAATTCCCCCTCTGTTTGCAAAAGTGAACAGAGGGGGAATTTTTTATTTTATAAGGAGAATCTTCATGTTTATACCAAGTTTAGAAGAAGCTGAAAAGCTAGCACAAGAATACAGCCTTATACCCATTATTTTTGAAATGCCGTCGGACTTTACCACGCCCATCAATGTATTAAAAACCTTAAAATCGCACTTTGCGCAATGCTTTTTATTTGAAAGTGTGGATACTACTCACGCTTTTGGGCGTTATTCTTTTTTAGGTTATGACCCCAGCGCAGAAATAACCTGTTTGCAAGGGGTGATCACCACCAAGGACAATCATGGGGAAAAAAAGGAAAACATACACCCTAAAGAGTATCTAAAAAAACTATTACAAAAGTACTCCAGTCCTCAATTTGAACACCTCCCTTCCTTCACAGGGGGACTGGTGGGGTATTTTGCCTATGATTTCATTAAGTACAGCGAACCTACACTGCAATTAGATATGGAAGCTGGAACTGAAGACTTCAATGATTTAGACCTTATGCTCTTTAAAAAGCTTATCATTTTCGATAATTACAAGCAAAAACTTTACCTTGTTCATAATATAGAACAAGGTCATATGGCACAAAAATATTCACAGGCAGTGCAAGAAATTCATACAATAAAAAATCTTATCATGAGCTCTTCAAGTCAGGCGTCCTTTGCTGGGCGACTCACTTCTGAATTCACAGCTCTTTTTGATAAAGAAGCCTACACAACCATGGTGGAAAAGGCCAAGAAGCATATCTATGAGGGAGACATTTTCCAAGTGGTACTTTCCAATCGCTTAGAAGCAGATTTCGAAGGAAGCTTACTTAACACCTACAGAAAACTACGTATGACCAATCCTTCACCCTATATGTTTTACCTAAGCAGCGAAAGCAACGAAATTGTGGGAGCCTCGCCGGAAACCTTAGTAAAACTTCAAGATGATACGGTATACACTTTCCCTCTGGCCGGAACGCGAAAACGCGGAAAAAATGCAAAAGAAGACAGTGCGCTGGAAGCAGAACTTCTTGCTGATACCAAGGAGATGGCAGAACACACCATGCTCGTGGATTTAGGGCGCAATGATCTAGGCAAAATATGCCAATTTGGCACAGTAAAAGTAAAAGATTTTATGCAGGTACACCATTACTCGCACGTGATGCACCTTGGTTCCACCGTACACGGAACCCTGCATGAACGCCACGATGCCTTAGACGCCATAGAAGCGGTACTACCTGCCGGCACCCTTTCAGGTGCCCCCAAAATCAAAGCTTGTGAAATCATCCATACACTGGAACAAAACAAAAGAGGACTTTACGGCGGCGCCATTGGCTATATAGATTTTACTGGAAATATGGATACCTGCATAGCCATTCGCCTATGTTTTAAGAAAAACAATAAAATATATATACGTTCTGGAGCTGGTATTGTGGCTGATAGTGTGCCGGAAAAAGAATATGAAGAGTGTATTATGAAAGCGCGCGCCGTTGTGGAAGCGGTGCAAAATACTGCGGAGGAGTTTGCCCCATGTTAATCTTGATAGATAATTATGATAGCTTTGCCTACAACCTATATCAAATGCTAGGTGCCCTTTCGCCAAATATCACTGTCATACGTAATGATGTTCGCACGGCGGAAGAAATTTTAGCTTTGCAGCCTTCGCATATAGTGCTTTCCCCTGGGCCCGGTAAACCCAGCGAAGCCGGCATTTGCATAGATCTTATACAGAAACTGCCAAAACATCTTCCTTTGTTGGGAGTGTGCCTAGGGCACCAAGCCATTTTTGAGGCCTTTGGCGGCACAGTAAGCTATGCCAAAGAACTCATGCACGGCAAACAATCTTTGGTGCATACAGACATCCCCTCCCCCTTATTCCAAAATATGCCGCAGGATTTTCTTGTGGCGCGTTATCACTCCTTGGTGGGCATAAAAAACACCTTGCCACAGCCACTTCAAGTGACAGCGCATGACGTTGATGGAGAAATTATGGCCGTGGAACACAAAAACTATCCCATCTTTGGATTACAATTTCATCCTGAATCCATCATGACGCCACAAGGCAACACCCTACTCAAAAATTTTCTGGAGATGTAACGATGATTCATGAAGCCATAAAAATACTTGCACGCAAAGAGGATTTACACTCTGAGCAAGCCCTTGCCGTCATGGATCAAATCATGCGCGGTAAAGCCAGTGATATTCAAATAGCCTCATACCTTACGGCGCTTTCCATAAAAGGCGAAACCATTGACGAGATTACAGCTTCTGCCGCTGCCATGCGCAAACATTGTGTAAAACTTTTAAATGACCAAGAAGCATTAGAAATCGTGGGAACAGGAGGGGACGGCTCCAACTCCTTTAACATATCCACCGCAGCGGCCTTGGTGGTATCTGCTGTCGGTGTGCCCGTGGCAAAGCATGGCAATCGCTCTGCCACCAGTAAATGCGGTTCTGCCGATGTGCTGGAGGCCCTTGGGGTGAATATTCAAATATCTCCTGAAAAAAGTGCTGAACTCTTAGATAAAATCGGCATGTGCTTTATGTTTGCACAAAATTATCACCTTGCCATGAAATACGTGGCACCCATAAGGCGTGAACTCAATATACGCACGGTGTTCAATATTCTTGGCCCTTTGACCAATCCTGCCGGCGCTACCATGCAATTACTTGGCGTGTACGAAGAAGAACTGGTGGAACCCATAGCCAAAGTTTTATGTAATTTAGGTGTAAAAAATGCCATGGTGGTATATGGTCGCGACAAATTGGATGAAATTTCCATTTGTGCAGAAACCTTTGTATGCGAAGTAAAAAATGGCTGGGTGAAGTCTTCTGTCATCACACCTGAAAGCCTTGGTTTTGCGCGCGCACAACCACAGGATTTACAAGGCGGCAATGCCACCCACAACGCACATATTATCCGAGATATTTTAAGCGGTGCTCAAGGCCCTAAAACCGATGCTGTCATATTAAACGCGGCGGCGGCTTTGTATGTGGCAAAATCTCTCCCCTTAACTGAAGCCATTGAACATATTCGAAACATCATCGCCAGCGGCAAAGCCTTAGAGCAGTTGCAAAATTTTGTCCGCCTATCCAATGAGGTATAATATGCAAAAAGAACATTTTTTAGACACCATTGTGCAAGCCACAAAACAGCGCTTAGAAACTGTGCAGGAAAGCTTCACCTTTCCTTTTCACACGGCTTTGGCAAGTGAAGGCTTATCCTATATTTGTGAAGTGAAAAAAGCCTCTCCCTCCAAGGGACTCATAGCACCAAATTTCGCCCCCGTAGACATTGCCAAAGAGTACGAAAAGGCGGGTGCCGCGGCCATTTCCGTACTCACAGAACCGCAATTTTTTCTGGGCAGCGGGGAGTATTTGCAAAATATCAGTGCCGAGGTCGCTTTACCCACCTTGCGCAAAGACTTTATCCTGCATCCCTATCAAATTTACGAGGCCAAAATATGGGGGGCTTCGGCCGTCCTGCTCATAGCAGAACTCTTGGAAGCTAAACCCTTACAAGATTATATTGCCCTCATTGAGGGCCTTGGCATGTCAGCCTTAGTAGAGAGCCATAGCTATGACATGTTGCAAAAATCTTTGGACTGCGGAGCGCGTATTGTAGGAGTAAACAACAGAAATTTAAAAACTTTTGAAGTTGACATACAAACATGTATAAAGCTTCGCAAACATGTGCCACCTTCTGTTTTGTACGTGGCAGAAAGCGGCATACGCACGCGCGAGGATATACAACTTCTCGAAGAACATGACATGAACGCCGTGCTCATAGGAGAAAGCCTCATGCGCAGTGATGATAAATGCAAAATGCTACAAAGCTTGCGAGGATTGGCATGAAAATAAAAATTTGTGGCTTGAGCAGACCTTGTGATGTGGATTTTGTCAATACCGCCCTACCCGATTATGTGGGTTTTGTTTTTGCCAAAAGCCGCCGCCAAGTAAGTTTTGAGCAAGCAAGATTACTCAAACGACAGCTTGATGCAAAAATCGCTACCGTGGGCGTTTTTGTCAATGCCCCTCTGGATATTATGGAAAAAGCCGTAGCAGAAAATATTGTGGATATATTGCAATTGCACGGGCAGGAAGACAACAGTGTTGTAGAAGCATGTAAAAAACGTTTGCCATACACAAAAATCATTAAGGCACTGCAAGTGCACGAAATCATGCCGGGCCTTGCGGATTATATCCTTTTTGACGCGCCCAAAGCCGGTAGCGGAGAGGTTTTTGACTGGTCACACATCCCAAAAACGGAGAAGGCCTTTTTCCTCGCAGGGGGTATTGGTCTACATAATATAGAGCAAGCCATGCAGCACAGACCCTATGCAGTGGATATTTCCAGCGGTGCTGAGGTGCGAGGCTTCAAAGATAAACATCTCATAGAACAACTCGTAAGGAAGGTTCGTCATGCAAGCATATAAAGGAAGATACGGCATACACGGGGGGCAATACATCCCCGAAACCCTCATGAATGCCATTTTGGAATTGGAAACAGCCTATACACACTATAAAGAGGATGCAAAATTCAACGCAGAGCTCAGCGCTTTACTCAACGACTATGCGGGACGTCCCTCACGCTTGTATTATGCGAAAAAAATGAGCGAAGACCTTGGCGGTGCAAAAATATATTTAAAAAGAGAAGACTTAAACCATACAGGTTCGCATAAAATCAACAATGTCTTGGGACAAGTACTGCTGGCCAAAAAAATGGGCAAAAAGCGCATCATTGCCGAAACAGGTGCAGGACAGCATGGCGTGGCCACAGCTACGGCGGCAGCGCTACTGGACCTTGAGTGCGAAGTTTTTATGGGGCAAGAAGACGTCAACCGCCAAGCGCTCAATGTATATCGCATGGAACTTTTGGGAGCAAAAGTACATGCCGTCACCAGCGGCACACAAACACTCAAAGATGCCGTCAATGCCACCATGCGTGCTTGGACCATGCGCGTACATGATACCCATTATGTACTGGGATCCGTGGTGGGGCCGCATCCTTTCCCACTCATGGTGCGTGATTTCCAAAGTGTCATTTCCTTTGAAGCCAAACAACAAATACTGGCTGTTGAAAATAGGCTTCCGTCTGCGGTGGTTGCCTGTGTGGGCGGCGGTAGTAATGCCATGGGTATGTTTCATCATTTTGTTGAGGAAAAAAGCGTACAGCTCATAGGGTGTGAAGCGGCAGGAGAAGGTATTGATACAGAAAAGCACGCCGCCAGCATGGCCAAGGGCTCTTTAGGTGTATTCCACGGTATGAAATCTTATTTCTGCCAAGATTCTTATGGACAGATTGCCGAAGTATATTCCATATCTGCTGGGCTAGATTATCCCGGCATTGGCCCAGAACACGCCCACTTAAAAGATACGCAAAGGGCATCCTATGTTCCGGTAACCGATGCGGAAGCTGTGGAAGCTTTTGAGTATTTATCCAAAACAGAAGGTATTATCCCTGCCATTGAATCAGCCCACGCCATAGCCCATGTGAAAAAAATTGCTGCATATTTCGCCAAAGATGAAAATATTATTGTGTGCCTTTCGGGACGCGGAGATAAAGATGTGGCAGCCATGGCTCGCCATAAAGGAGTAATCATTCATGAATAATATAGCTACTGCCTTGCAAGGCAAAAAATCTCTTATTACATTTTTAACTGCCGGCGATCCCAGCCTTGAACATAGTGAAGAATATATTATAGCCATGGCCGAAGCAGGCGCAGATCTCATAGAAATTGGCATTCCCTTTTCTGACCCCATAGCGGAAGGCGAAGTCATAGAAGCGGCCAATGGCAGAGCATTGCAAGCGGGTACTACCCTTGACGGTATCTTTTCCATGGTACAAAGGGTGCGCCAAAAAATTTCTATCCCCTTAGTTTTTTTAAGCTATATGAACCCCATATTTAACTATGGCTATGCGGCTTTTTTTCAAAAATGCCAAGACTGCGGCATTAACGGTATTATTATCCCCGACCTTCCCTTCGATGAAGTAATGGAAAAATCCGCAATCTCACCCCTTGCACAAAAACACAACGTAGATATTATTTCCCTTATTGCGCCCACCTCTGCCGCTCGCATGGAAACTATCGCAAAACAAGCAGAAGGCTTTATTTACCTAGTTTCTTCCATGGGGGTTACAGGCACGCGCAGTAAAATCACCACGGATTTACGCTCCATGACTAAACTCATTAAACAGCACAGCTCACTCCCCGTTTGCGTGGGCTTTGGTATATCCAGTGCAGAACAAGTAAAGGAAATAACTGACTACGCCGACGGTGCCATAGTGGGCAGCGCTTTTGTTAAAATTATTGCTGCCCATGGAACTGTAGCCAAAGAACCGCTTATGCACTTTGTGAAAGAGCTAAAAGCTGCTCTGGTGTAAAAACATCTATGACTTTTTTCTTTGGTGACGACCCAGCAAAATTGACAATATAAAAAATCATGAAAAATCGAAAAAAGAGATAGGCGCCTCAAAGAAGGGGCGTCTATTTTCTTTTGCATTCGTTAGCATAGTTTTTCAAGTTCGGTGTGGGGAAGAAAAAAATCCCCTCACAGCTTTCACCGTAAGGGGTTGATTTTAATGGTGGTCGTGCGTCTACCGAAAATGCTATTTAACAAACTGGTATTGTTGGATAAAATATTTAGTCGAACATTAAAAACACATTTTTAAGAGCCAAACACTCTTCTTTCTTCAGC
>CAYJLO010000024.1:0-34740 GCA_964370835.1 uncultured Desulfovibrionaceae bacterium | reverse complement strand
GGTTTTGGAAGAAGAAAACCATACTTACAAAGAAGATGAGTACAAAGAGTAAAACCTTTACATAACGCATTTCGAGGCCTCCTGACAGGTGGGAAAAGATTGTTCAAAAAGTGGTTTAAGCGCTTTATAACTGGCCTGAAGATGTTCCGGTACCATGCGCACTTCGTCCATAACAGCCATAAATGAAGAGTCGCCATTCCAACGCGGTACCAGGTGAAAGTGCAAATGCTCTCGAATTCCTGCGCCAGCGGCTTCTCCAAGATTAAGTCCGATATTGATGCCCTGACAATTAAAGCGCTGTTGCAAAATCTTTGTACATCGTTGAAGAAAGTCCATAATCTCGATGTTTTCTTCAGGTGTTAGGGCTGTAAAGTCCATAAGATGTCTGTACGGTGTTACCATGAGATGTCCATTATTATAGGGGAATTTATTCATGATAACAAAGCAATGCTTGCCTCTATGCAAGATAAGGCGTTCTTCATCTTCGTCTGTATGCTCAGGTAAGCAAAAGACACAAGAATCAGGCTTGGGGCCCAAAATATACGATAGGCGCCACGGTGCCCATAATACCTTCATAGGTGCTCCTTTTACGTCAAGGTCTTTCCAAGCTATACACCTTTTAGCGAGCGTGGGCAAGCTTTTTGGCAAGTTCCAATTGCTGGTCGCGGTTGCTTGCTTCACCGTCAAGTTTGGCCGCTTTCACAAGGCGTAAAACTTCTCCCATGGGGGGACCTGAAGCAATGCCAAGTTTTAGTAAATCTTTGCCGCCAATGTCTATTTTTTCTTGCCGCCATGTGGTGATATAGCGAGAAATAACCATGCGTAAATCTTCTGAATGGGTGCGCGCCATCATGAAGAGCAAAGCTTCCAAGGGAGCGCTTTGTAAAAGTTGACATAGCTCGCTTACTTTTCCTTTGTTATGATGCCAGTGCTTAAGTTGCGGGCGCAGGATGCGTATGGTTTCGCGCAGGCACAAGAGCTCTTCCCTGTGTGGAGGGGGAATACCAAGACGTTCTAAGATGGAAGAGCTTTCATTATAATTATGTCTGTGGCACAGGCCCAAGAAGTAGATTTTCCAGCGTTCTGGAGCCGTTTCAAAATAGAGTAAGTGGTACCAGTCTAAAATATCTTTGAGTGCGTAGAGCAGTTCATGTTTGCGCGGTGTAAGATGCAAAAGAGGATGAATGGCCGGTAAAATTCCCAGTTCTTCCAAACGACATAGGGAGCTTATGGGATTGAATTCTTGAAAGATGCTGCGCATTTCATGGTAAAGACGAGCACCTTGTAGCTTGTCTATGAGCTTGAGGGTGAGGGCATTTTTTATGAGATGCTCCACCTTGGGGCCCAATTTGAAATTATAGCGTTGCTCAAAACGCACAGCGCGCAAACAACGGGAAGGGTCTTCCACAAAGCTTAAGGTGTGTAATACGCGAATGCGCTTGTCATGTATGTCTCTTTGGCCGCCAAAAAAGTCCACCAATTGCCCGAAAACAGATTTGCCCAGATGTATGGCTAAAGCATTGATGGTGAAATCGCGGCGCAACAAATCCAATTTAATGGAAGACATCTCCACTGTGGGCACGGCGGCGGGGTATTCGTAATACTCCAAACGCGCCGTGGCTATATCAATTTGTACGTTTTCCCCTTCGTCGTTGGTGAAAATGACAATGGCCGTTAAAAATTTTGGGTGTTCGCGTACACGTCCACCTAGGCGCTTGGCCAAGGCTTTGGCATAGGTGATGCCATGCCCTTCCACCACAATATCAATGTCAAAATTTTTGCGTTCAAGAAGAATATCACGCACAAAGCCGCCCACCACATAGGCTGTCATGCCAAGCTCATCGGCAATGTGACCTGCCTTTTCTAGCAGGTCATACATGCTTTTAGGTAGGCGATCGCGTAATAATTTATGCAAGGAACGCACCTTATTGCTTTTATTCATGGTGCTTGGGTGGGGCTCTGTCATGAAAATATTAACAAGGTCTGTTCGTGTTACCACGCCAATGACAGCATCGTTTTGTACAATGGGCACAAGGTATTGTCGCCCATCCACTATGACTTCGATGAGATCGGAAAGGCTGGCTTCGGGGGGTAAAGTGCGTACGTCTTGCTGCATGTAGGTGCTAAATTCTGATACATTATGGTTAAGGGCCCGCCCTGCCGTTTGCACGTCAAAAATTCCCACACAATGTCTGCTTCCTTTGGCAAAAATGGGTACAGCTTTTAATCCAAAATGCGTCATGAAATTATAGGCATCTTCAATACTGCTGTCATCTTCAATGCCTAGAGCCGGGGCCGACATGAAGTCCTTAGCGCATTTTTCCGGATGGGCTTGCCCATGCATGACGTGTAAAATATGTTCTCGTACTTCATGCATGGTTTTATGGCGCACCGAAGCCGAAGCCGCATAGGCATGGCCGCCGCCGCCCAAGGATGTGCAGATGCTTCCCACATTAAAATCTTTACGGCGCGAACGAGCCACCACGGTGACACGATCTCCCATACGACCCAGAGCAAAAAGCACTTCAAACTTTTCCATTTCCATGAGTTTGTGGGCAAGGTAGGCAAAGTCGCCCAAATAATGTTCCATGGAAACTTCTGCCACCGCCACGGGAATGGCGCCGGCTTGATAGACTATGGTGGATTCCAAGAGGGAATGCAGCGCCTGCACATGGGCCGAGGTGAGTTCGTGGGCGGCAATGTCGGCGATGGCGTGTACGTCCATCCCTTTTTCCAAAAGCCATGCGGCGGCTTCAAAATCTTCGGGCTTGGTGGAGGTATACGTGAAAGAACCTGTATCGGCATAAATACCAAGACCTAAAATGGTGGCCGTTTGGCAAGATATGGGCACATTTTGCGCCTTAAGTTCTCGCACAAGCAAAGTGACTGTGGAACCCACCGTATCGTAAACGCAAAAATGCGCATCCATATCGTCGGGAGAGGTGGGGTGATGATCCCAAAGGTGCACTTCCACATCACTGCGCTCTAAAAGGGGGTGCACATGGGGCACGCGGCCCTTTTGTCTTGTATCCACCACCACCAGGCGTTGAATGTCTTCCCATACAATATCTTCTGTTTTTTGGAATTTATACATGAAAACAGCCGTTTCTGTATAGAAATTTTGCAGGGATTTTTCTTGCGTTCCGGGGAAAAGCAAAATGGCATTGGGGTACAAACATTGTGCGGCTATGATGGCACCAAAGGCGTCAAAATCTGCATTGGCATGGCAAGTGATAAGAGTACGCGGACTGTGCGCCGTATTTAAGCAGGTTAAGAGCTTATTTTGTTCATGAGCGGGGGTGCTTACACAGTACATGTGCCTGCTCCTTGACCTTGCTCTTGCAAGCTCACGCCGCTACGAGGATGATAACGTTTGTGTATTTCTTGTAAGCGTCGTGTTTGGATGTGCGTATAGATTTCTGTGGCACTAATGTCGCTATGCCCCAATAAAATTTGCACAGTGCGTAAATCTGCACCCCCTTCCAAAAGATGCGTGGCAAAGGAATGTCTAAAAGTATGGGGTGAAATATTGTGATGAATGCCCGCTTCCAAGGCATATTTTTTCACCATCTTCCAGATATACTGTCTTGTGAGTCCGCGCCCAGAGCGATTTAAGAAGACAAAATCTTCTTTGGGTGAAAAGAGCTTGCGCCATTGTTGTGTATAGCCTTGCAAAAAATCCATGGCTTGTTCATGCATGGGCACGAGACGCTCTTTGGAGCCTTTACCAAATATGCGTAGAATACGGCGTTGGCTGTCTATGTCCAATAATTGTAGATTACATAATTCACTGACGCGCAGGCCAGAGGCATAGAGCAATTCCAATATGCAACGATCGCGCACGCCCAAGCGATCATGCAGGGGCGGTGTATCAAGGAGGCGCTGCATTTCTTCACGGGTGAGGAATTCTGGAAGCAAAGAAGGAAGTTTGGGGCTTTCCAAAAGCTTGGCAGGGTTCTTTCGTATACTGCCTTGATCCAATAAATGAGCAAAAAATCCGCGTAGGCTTGAAAGATGACGCGATAGGGTGCGCCCTGTGTGTCCGCGATTGCGTAGCCATGCCATATAAAGGAAGAGCTCATGCTCTTGAAGTTCGCGTTTGTGCGCTTCTGCCTCAAGTCCGCTTTCTTGCAAAAAGATGAGGAAGTTTTTTAAGTCATGCCCATAGCCTGCCACAGTGTGCGGCGAGAGACCGCGCTCGGCTAAAAGACTGTCGAGCCATTCTTCCATGAGGGGGGACCAATGGGCATTGAAGGGGGTGTGTTCTGCTGCGCTCATGGGGGTATTCTATCTGCTTGGTCATGCATGGGCAAGATAAATTACAGCTGTTGACTTTAGGGAAAAGTTTTTGAAGGACATGACAAAAAAGAGGGGAAAGGTTTTCCCCCTTCCCCTCATAAAAAAGCATCATATACTGCTTATTCTTGTGGTTCTTTTTCAGCGTTTTTTTCTGAAGCTGTTTCGATGACTCTGCCGCCATTGTTAATTTTCTCCAAAAAGGCGTCGCGACAGTCATAGCTACAGAAACGATGAATAACATCACCATTTTTCACGGTGATGGAGCTGTCTTTATCGATATAGGTACCGCATTCTGGATCTTTGACCATTTCTCCGGAAGCCACTTTGCGTTCCACTTCTTCGGCATCATTTTGTTTAGCCATTTTCTTTTTTATGTCATTGGCAAAAAGGCGGTATAAAACATAACAGGCTAAAGCCAAGATAATCCATTTCCACATGATGTGCTCCTGTATTCAACAATCTTTTATTGGTAAATTTTTTGTCTATCTAGGGTATAGGTGAGGCTTTCGAGGGCCTTTTCCAGTTCCTGAGGCGCCAGCAGTGTACCTTGGCAAAGCACATGACGCAAGGGAATTAACACAAAGGCGCGCTCCAACATGCGCGGGTGCGGCAGGGTGCAAAAATTGTCTTGGCTTTGTTCTTGCCCAAAAAGCAATATGTCCAAATCAATGATGCGCGGCCCAAAGCGCAAGGCTGGGTCTTGGCTACGCTGTCTACCAAGGCTTTCCTCTATGGAAAGAAGTAAACGCATGAGCCCGTGGCTGGTCCACGTGGCGTCACACTCAAGGCGCACCA
Source organism: uncultured Desulfovibrionaceae bacterium (assembly GCA_964370835.1). Taxonomy (GTDB): domain Bacteria; phylum Desulfobacterota; class Desulfovibrionia; order Desulfovibrionales; family Desulfovibrionaceae; genus CAYJAD01. Next base: position 29,646 of record CAYJLO010000024.1, on the reverse strand, counting down.
CTTGATTACAAAACCATGCTTGTTCTTTGAGGCCTTGTGGTTCGGTATAATATAATGGTGATGCACTGCCAAGGCGTATACCTTGGGCTTGCAACATGACATCAAGGGCATGTTGCAAGTGCTCCTTGGTATCGCCTTCATTGGAGCCAAGGCAAATATAGGCTGAGGTGCTTACGCCTTGTGACATGGACTACTGACCCTTCATGCGATTGGTGATGTTGTTTTGAATCCATTGGGGGTCGAGCCATTCCAGAGGAGTTACCTCAATGCCGCCCACCAAAATACCAAAGTGCACATGATCACCAAAGGCCATGCCGGTGACACCGGTGGTGCCCACCACATCTCCTTTTTTGAGCACAGCATCTTTTTGGGTCAAAATGTCTGTGAGGTGTGAGTAGAGCGACATGAGTCCAAGGCCATGGTCAATCACCACGATATTTCCATAAATGCCTAAATCGCCCACGAAAACCACTTTTCCTGCATTGGCGGCAGGTATTTTGGCTTGTTTTACCGAGGCTAAATCATAACCCAAATGCCATTGATTATCGATGACCTTGCCCTTGTATTCGTAAGAGCGATATTCACCATAACCGGCGCGAGAGGCAGAACGCGGTAAACCGGAAAAAGAGCCTTCCCATAAGGCCGTGGGGGAAGATTGCGCTCCCAGATGACGCAGAAATTGCGTATTGGCAAAGCGGATATCGCTATTAATGATGAGAAATCTTTCCAGTGGGGTACTTGCGTCGGGGGCCAGTTCGGTGAGCTTTTGACTGACGCGGTCTAAAAAGGCATCAGTGATAATAATGGTATCTTCCTTAAATTTTCTATCCTGCACGTGCACACGCAAGTTTTGTTCTGTCACGTTACCAGCCAAGTCTTGTGCTTTAATGGTGGGCTTGAATTCTTCCACTTTGGTGCCGTGGGGAAAAGCAAAAAAGGCAATATAGCTTCCATCGGCTTGTTTGTAACCGGGGAAAAGCTGTGTGCCCACTTGTACGCCACTGTTAAGCAACTCTTCATTGCCTGAATAGCGTACCACTCCCGTACCGCCGCGGCGCACGTTGGGAGGTAAGGAATGGATTTTCACTTGCGGGGCTTTAGCGTCATAATGCACGGGGAGAATTTGACTGCTGCTGTTGCCAAGGCCAAAGGATGCCAAAGAGGCGTCCATGGCTTTTAGCTCCAATTCATATTCCCCTTCGGCCAAAGGAGTATTTTTGAGAGAAAAAGTAACTGTGGCATCTTGGGTGTACGGATCAAAATGCTTGGAGAAAACAGGAATACTTTCTTTTCCATTGCGTATGAGCACATCCACGGAACGCACCTTCGAAATGTCATGCAGGGTAAGAGTGATTTGTGCTTGAGGAGAAATGGCTCCTGTATTGGGGGTCATTTGAATGCTGGGGCCTTGGCGATCTTCAAAAAAAAGATAGCCAACATAACCTAAGCCGCCCAAAAAGGAAGTGAAAAAGAGTAGGGAGAAGAGTGTTTTTATGCGCATAAATAACCTATTAATGGTATAAGGGTAGATAAAATATGTAATGCCGCACCTTATATACATGCTATGGATGCTTTTGTCATTACGGAGCGGAGGCAGTGAAAAAATTTTAACTTTTAAGGGGGCTTTGTAAAATTTTCTATACCAGTAAAGGTACGGCATGGGGAAAATGCCCTTTTTGTGCCCATGAACCTTGGTGCATCATGGCGCAAAGGGAGGCTTTTATATTGACTTGCCCGAAGAAATTTGTTTTTACAGTGAAACGAATTTCAAAAAGTTTCGCCTATTAGGCCATGAAGGATTTATGCAGCATTCACCCGTACGAAAAATCGACCCCAGAATATTACGCGCCTCCATGGTGCGCAACCTTCAAGAAAATGCCGGCATAACGGACACGCAAGTGCTGGCGGCCATGAATGCTGTACCGCGCCATGATTTTGTGCAAGAAGCTTTTCGCATGCAAGCGTATGAAGATCGCCCCCTGCCCATAGGCTATGGACAAACCATCTCTCAGCCTTCAACGGTGGCTCTTATGACGCAGCTTTTACGAGTGGAAAAAGGTATGCGCGTGCTGGAAATTGGCACAGGTTCAGGCTATCAAGCGGCCATCTTGGCGTATTTGGGGTGTCGCGTGTACACGGTGGAGCGCATTGCAGAGCTGTATATGAGTACAAGAACTTTACTTATGCAGCACATGAAAATCAAAAATATTTATATGAAAAAAGATGACGGCACTCTGGGTATGCAAGAGGCCGCACCTTTTGATCGCATTCTTGTCACTGCCGGCGGACCGGAAATTCCTAAACCCCTTGTGCGTCAATTGGATGAAGGGGGTCTTATGCTGATACCTGTGGGCGAGCAAAAGCGTTCGCAAAGACTTATGCAGGTGCGGCGTGAAAATGGTTCGGTGCTGGTAAGAGATATGGGTAGTGCCGTGTTTGTGGATTTAGTTGGCAGCCACGGCTGGTAATATTTTTTTGGGAGGGTAATATGTCTTCGTGTTCTTCGTGTTCTTCTTCATCTTCGTGTTCCTCGGGCGGCGGCGAAAAAAAAGCCAGCGCAGCCATGACTTTACAGGATAATCTTATTTCTTCTACCCTTGGTAAAATTCGTCATAAGCTTTTCATTATGAGCGGTAAGGGCGGCGTGGGTAAAAGCTCGGTGACGGTAAACATCGCTGCAGCTTTGGCAGCTCGTGGTTTTAAGGTGGGCATTTTAGATGTGGATATCCATGGCCCCAGTGTACCCAATTTATTGGGCCTTAGCTGTGGCATTGAAATGGATGAAAGCGGCTCCTTGATGATTCCTGCCTCGTATAATGAAAACTTATCCGTCATTTCCATGGATTCTTTGTTGAAAGAAAAAGATAGCGCCATTTTGTGGCGCGGCCCCAAAAAAACCGCTGCCATTCGTCAATTTGTGGCTGACGTGGCTTGGGGTGAACTGGACTTTTTGCTCATAGATTCTCCTCCCGGAACCGGCGATGAACATATGACCATTTTGCAAACCATTCCCGATGCCTTGTGTGTGGTGGTGACCACACCGCAAGAAATATCCTTGGCTGACGTGCGTAAAGCGCTTAACTTTTTGCAACATGCCAAGGCCAATGTGCTTGGCGTTGTGGAAAATATGAGTGGACTTTTCTGTCCTCACTGTCATGAGGCCATCAATCTTTTCAAGAAAGGTGGCGGTAAAGAATTGGCAGAACGTTATGGCTTAAAATTTTTGGGAGACATTCCCCTTGACCCTGCCACGGTGGTGGCGGCTGACAGCGGCGTGCCGGTGGTCTTTTTAGAAGAAGAAACTCCTGCCAAGCGCGGATTTTTGTCTTTGGCCGATGCCATTAATCATGCAGCCAACAATAGCTTGGAAGCGTTGGCCAGTAGCCACGATTAAAAAATATGCCTTGTGTGCAAGCGGCGCTTTTGCTCCTTTTGCGTTGGGGGAAAGGTCATGAAAGCGTCGTTTGTGGGCAAGGGAAAAAGGTCTACTACTATAAGCAAAATGCAATCTTAGCCTAGGCTAAGGGTGGATTTTTCTAGCTCATTGTGTCATTGTATGACAGATTGAATGCATATTTTGTAAATAAATTTATGATTACCGAAAGGTATGGGATTTAGGCATGCAGCTAAATTTAGCTACGAAAATAACGTTGTTTCGCATATTTATGACGCCACTCATAGTAATTTTTTTATATTTTGAGGGGCCTTTGTTGTGTTTTTTAGCCGCTTTTGCCTTTATTCTTGCTTCACTTTCCGATTGGGCCGATGGCTATATTGCTCGTCGAGAAAATATGGTAACATCCTTGGGTAAATTTTTAGACCCTTTGGCCGATAAAGTACTTATATGCTCCATATTAATCATGCTGGTGGGGCTTGGTTGGGTTCCCATATGGGTGGCCATTGTTATTGTTTGCCGTGAATTGGTGGTAACTGGTTTACGTGCCATCGCCATGGATGAAGGTATTGTGCTTGCTGCAGATGTCTATGGTAAGGCTAAAACTTTTTTGCAAACAGCTGCCCTCGTACCTTTGCTTTTACACTATCCGGTGCTTGGAGTGAATGTGCAGCCTCTTGGCATGGGACTTTTGTATGCGGCAACACTTTTAGCTGTATATTCTGGATATAATTATATTTATAGTTTTTATACAGAAAGCTTACGCCGCAAGGCTTAATGGGTCCTTCCATGGTCGTATTTTGGCGTACGTGTATCCTTGTTTTTTTGGGTATTCTTAATGTGGTCCTTTTTTATCGTATGATTTGGGGCGATGGTGGTATTTTAGCTTTTAATGCTTTACGCCAAGAACATGCCTCCATGGAGCAAGAACTTGCCCGTGTAGAGGCTCAAAACATACAGTTAAGTAAGGAAATTCGTTTGCTTAAAACGGATGATGCCTATGTGGAGAAGATGATTAGACAGCGCCTTCATTATGTGCGCAAGAATGAAATATTATATCTGTTCACTCATGATGCAGATAGGTCTAAGCAAGGAGAAAATGATGCAGGAAAAAATTGATTGGTACCAAGAAGTCGTTGATTTGGAGCCGAGCTCAAAGCTGTTTTTTCCCTTGGCAAAAATGCTTGCTGAGCAAGATGTACCTCGCGCTGTGGAAACCCTGCAGCGAGGATTAGATCGACATCCAGAATTCATTGAAGCCCGTTTTTACTTTGTGGAGCTTTTACATGAAAATAGCGCCACGGCCGATTATGCTGAGCGCCTAAAAACACAATTGGGCATTTTGTCACCCATGCTTTCACGCTATGCAGGATTTTGGCAGGCGTGGGGTAAAAATCTTTTGGCAGAACAAGAAGGTGAGTCACAAGAAAAAGCTTTGGCTGTATCCTTTCTTGGAGCCATGTGCGCCAATGAAAATGTATCCTTGGCCGATATTTTTGCGGCGGGCTTGCAAAGCCTTGGCGCGCAACAGGCGAATGCACAAAGCGAGCCTGCACAAGTTGTGGCTGAAAAAGCTCAAGAACAAGCTTCTGTTAGTGCGGAGCCAAACGCTGAAACAGAGCTAAGCGCAGAGGCACCAGCAGACGAGCCTATGACGGTGTCAGGTCAAGTAAATATACCTGCAGTGTCCACCAAGCCTGCTGTGAAGGTCACTGCCGTTAAGCCTAAAATAGTTATTAAAGGCATAGAAAAGGTTCAAGTGGCACAAAAATCCATGCCAGCACCGGTCACCATGACTGAAGAAAATGGCGAGGATACCATTTCTTTGCGTACGCGCTCCATGGCTGAAATTTTGGCAGAGCAAGGTGATTATGCTGCGGCCCTTGAGATCTATCAAGAGCTTTTACAAAGTGCCGTGGATGCTGATGAAAAACAAGATTTACAAGATAAGATTGCTCAACTACAAGAGGGCGGTAGTTCTGTAGAGACTGTAGAAGAGCAAGTGGCCGCTGATGGGAAAATTTCATCACCCGGTAATGAACGTATGATATCTGTTTTGGGTGCGTTGGCCGATAGGTTAGATGCTCGCGCTCATTCGTAATATTTTAAGGTAAGCCCGCATAGGGATTGTGATAACGCTTTACTTTGCTTTTTTTGCAAAAATAGAAGGCTTAAAGGACAAAAACATGTCTATAAAGAAAAAATTGCTAGGGAGCATGCTTTGTCTGTGCATGCTTGGAACCGTGGGTTGTAGCTATAATCAAACCACAAAAAACGTATGGAAAGATACAAAAAGCTTTTGGTATAGCAATGTAAACGTGCCTGCTTCCATTGATTATGATGACACGGGTTCTTTAGATGAATACGAAGAAAAGCTTTCCTTAAGCATGGTGGGCATGGATAGCCAATTGATTGCTTTGGAAAAAATCATGGCCAATGCCGACAAACCCCCGACGCAAGAATTTATAGCATCGCTTTTTTCACGCTTCCCTTGGCTTTCTGGCTTTAGCGGTATTAAGTCTGACGGCACTTTGTTAGGTCAAGTGCCAGGGCCGCCCATTAAGGCTTTGGATTTTTATCCTCTCTTGGAAGAAGACAGCAAGCAAAGTTTGCGTGCTTTGCGCGGTTATGTGCAAGACACTGCCATGGGACCGGAAGTATTTTTAGCAACACCTTTGTATGATGCTTTATCCTTCCTTGGAATTGTGACCGTGTACTTTGATATGCGCGCACTCTTGACCTATTCGGCTAGCCCCGATGATTTGGTGATTATTGCCCCCAATGCTTTACTATGGGCAGGTAAATACAACTTTGCCAGCACACCCATGGCCGGCATAGAGTGGGATAATATTGTTCTTAAAGAGAGCAGTGGCACCGTGACCAATGAAAATGGTTCGTTCTACTGGTCTGTGCGTTATCTTGGTAATGTTCCCCTTATTTTTGCTGTGGCCATGGAAGGCAATTTTGGTGAAGAAGCCAACTTGCGTACCGGCCCCACCAGCCAAGGACCTTTCCCCACGCCTAAAGCATTAAAAATGCCACCTGAGCCTGAGCTTGAGCCCATTCCTGCTGCCAAGCCCAAGCCAAAACGTGTTGTGAGAAAGCCTCTGCCCATGCCAGAACCTTTCACGCCGCCTCCTGCTGAGCCAGTGGAACCTGTGCGTATGCCTTCGCCCTTTGGCAATAGACCTGCCGCCGATGATGCAGCAGATACCCAAGAGCCAAAGCCTGCAGAAGCACCAGCGGAAAATACAGCTCCAGAAGCGGCACCTGTGGAAAGCACGCCCCCAGCGCGCGTGAGTCCCATTGGGCCTAAATAAGACTGTTACGCCTTGGGGGCGCTTTTAGCCCTCAAGGATAAGTATATACAATTACATAAGGGCAAGGCTTAGGCTTTGCCCCTTATTTTATAAGGTAGGGCGAAATGTCTGAAATTACCGTCACCGAACATGTGCTTTTACATCAAAAACGTAGTCCCTATGCCACAGGGCAATTTACGGCACTGTTATATGATTTAATTTTATCCGGAAAGATTATTTCTCGCCGTGTGGGCAAAGCAGGTCTTCTAGACGTGCTGGGTGGTACAGGGCAGGTCAATGTGCAGGGTGAGCAAACCCAAAAGATGGATGAAATTGCCAATGATGTGCTCATCTATCGCATGCAACGCTGTGGGCATTTATGTGCCATGGGCTCGGAAGAAGAAGAAGAACTCATTCGCGTGCCCAAGGAATTTCCCAGCGGTGATTATATCCTCATGTTTGACCCCTTGGACGGATCTTCCAATATTGATGTAAATATCAACGTGGGCACCATCTTTTCCATTTTGCGCAGACCCAAGGGAAATACCGGCCCTGTGACCATGGAAGAAGTTTTGCAGCCCGGCATGGAGCAGGTGGCGGCAGGGTATATTTTATATGGTCCCTCCACCATGCTTGTGTTCTCCACGGGGCAAGGCGTGCATGGTTTTACTTTGGATCCCGGCGTGGGGGAATTTTTGTTGTCACATCCCAACATTACCATGCCTAAACGCGGTAAAATTTACTCTGCCAACGAAGCCTATTGGCATTATTGGGATGATGCCTCCAAGAAGAGTGTGGAGTGGTTTAGAAATCCTGAAGCGGCACATGGTACGCATTATACGGCGCGTTATGTGGGATCCTTGGTGGCAGATTTTCACCGAACCTTGATGAAGGGTGGCATTTATATGTATCCCGGTGATTCTAGAAATCCCGAGGGTAAATTACGCATGATGTATGAAGCGGCGCCCTTGGCCTTCTTGGTGGAACAAGCCGGAGGAAAGGCCACCAATGGTGTCGATCGCATCATGGATATTACACCCAAATATTTACATCAACGCACGCCGCTTTTCATTGGATCTGCCGCAGAGGTGGATGATGTGTCAGGCTTTTATAGTGAGCATTATGGCTCATTGGTTCTTTAAGGCATAGGGGCCCCAGTGATTTGTCTTGGAATAGAAAGCTCTTGCGATGAAACGGCGCTAGCCCTTGTGCAAGATGGTAAGCTTTTGGCTTCGGTGTTATCCACACAGGTGCAAATGCATGCCTTGTTTGGTGGTGTGGTGCCGGAACTGGCTTCCAGAGAGCATTATCGCTATATGGGGCCTTTGTATGATGCTTTATTGGAAAAGGCCGGCCTCACATGGCAAGATGTGGATGCATACGCTGTTTCGCGCGGCCCCGGGCTTTTGGGGGCTTTGCTTGTGGGCGTAAGCTTTGCCAAGGGCTTGGCTCTGGCCAGTGAAAAGCCTGTGGTGGGTGTGAATCATTTACATGCACACCTTTTGGCCGCAGGGCTTGAGCATGAATTACTGTATCCTGCTTTGGGCGTGCTGGTGTCAGGCGGACATACGCATTTGTATCGTATGGATGGTCCCGATGCTTTTACTGTACTTGGAAAAACATTGGACGATGCCGCCGGTGAGGCTTTTGATAAAGTGGGTAAGGTCTTAGGTTTGGCGTATCCGGCAGGGCGAGAGTTTGACCTCTTGTCGCAGCGTGGCACTGTGGCCACCAAGGGCAAAGCCCTTTTCCCGCGTCCGTATACAGATAATGATAATTTGGACTTTTCCTTTAGCGGTTTAAAAACGGCGGCAACACTGTATATTTCCAAGCATCCAGAAGTGCTGGAAGGCTATGATAGTGTAGACACAGCGCCGCAAGCCTTGTGTGATATGTGTGCTGCTTTCACCGCCGCAGTGGTGGATACTTTGTGTATTAAAAGTCAGCGCGCTTTGGCGGTCCATGGGGATATAAAGAGTATTATTCTTGCCGGTGGCGTGGCGGCCAATTCGCATTTGCGCCTTAAGATGCAAGATCTGGCAGACAAGCACGGCATACGCTTCATGGCTCCTTCAGCGACTCTTTGCACAGATAACGCCGCCATGGTGGCCTATGCCGGATGGCTGTATGCGCAAAAGGGCTTGGCCCACGAGCTTGATTTTGAAGCCATAGCCCGCGGACAAACCATACCCAACGATTGGATTATATCAGAAAAAAAGTCTTAACCATGGGTATGGGTGAGGCATATTCATGATGCTCATATGCGTATTTATGTGCACCCAGTTTGTGCTTTTGCGGCGCAACAGGGCTTGACAGCAATGGTTTAGAAAATTACAGTATTGGCCTAAGCTGGTTGTGTTTTAAAATCTATATAACTGTTACAACAATAAGGAGAACCCTTATGGCTACCCAAGTTACCGATGCAAACTTTAATGATATTGTTTTAAAATCCGATATTCCTGTACTTTTAGATTTTTGGGCACCTTGGTGCGGTCCTTGCCGTGCTGTGGGTCCCATTGTGGATGAGCTTGCCACCGAATACGAAGGCAAGGTGCTTGTGGCAAAGATGAACGTGGATGAAAATCCCAATACTCCCGGCAAATTTGGCATTCGCGCCATTCCTACATTGATTATTTTCAAGGGCGGAGAAGTGGTAGACCAAGCCACCGGCGCTGTAACTAAAGATGTTTTAAAAGAAAAATTAGATACAAAGGCTCTTGCATGAGTACCTATGACGCCATCATTGTAGGCTCAGGTCCTGCGGGTATTACGGCGGCTTTGTATATGATACGTTCCGGTTGTACTGTGGCCTTGGTGGAAAAACTTACCCCCGGCGGGCAAGTGTTACAAACCGAGTCCATCGAAAACTATCCGGGCTTTCCCAAAGGTATTAAAGGCTATGAATTGGCCGATGCCTTTGCGGCTCACTTGGATGAGCTGGAGCTAGATCGCTTCACCGAAGCGGTGACAGCCATGGAGTTGAGCCAAGACGGCTCGGCCATGCACAAAGTACAAGTGGGAGAAAAATGGCTCGAAGGACGTGCTGTTGTCATTTGCTCCGGTGCGATGCACAGGCATTTAGGCGTGGACAATGAGCTTAAGCTCAATGGCCGTGGTGTGTCTTATTGTGCCATATGCGACGGCAATTTTTATCGCGGGCTTGAAGTGGCCGTGGTGGGCGGAGGAAATACAGCCCTTGAAGAAGCTGTGTATCTTTCAAAGATTGTAAAAAAAGTACATCTTATTCACCGCAGAGAAGAATTCCGTGGTGCCAAAGTGTATGTTGACCGCCTTGAAGCGGCAGATAATGTGGAAATCATACGCAATACCGTGGTGAGCGCCATTCATGGTGATACGGCCTTAACCGGTCTTACCCTTGAAAACGTGAAAGACGGTAGCAAGTCAGAGTTAGCTGTGGACGGCTTCTTTGTCTTTGTAGGTATTAAACCAAGCGTTGACTTTGTGCCTGATATGGTAGACAAAGACGCAGGCGGTTTTATTCATACCGACACGGAAATGCGTACGAATATTCCTGGGGTGTTTGCCGCAGGCGATATTCGCTCTAAACTTTGTAGGCAGGTAAGTACGGCTGTGGGCGATGGTGCCACCGCTGCTCAAGCTGCTTTCCTTTATGTGGAAGAACACAATGCATAAAAAATCACTGCACATACTTTGTGCTTTCATGGCGACAGTGTGGCTATCTGGTTGTGGTATAATTGACCACTTTTACTTACCACCTCCAGAAGATACGGCTCAAGAATTGTTTGAAACTGCCAATGACTTCATGGCAGAAAAAGATTACTTGGCCGCGGCAGAGCGCTATAATAGATTGCGCGATGATTATCCTTTCAGTCCTTACACCTTGCAAGCAGAGCTTTCCTTGGGAGATGCGTATTTCCTTGATGGAGAATATGCTGCAGCTGTGGAGGCGTATAAAGATTTTGAATCATTGCATCCACGTCATGAGTCCATTCCTTATGTGTTGTACCAAATTGGTGCGGCGCGCTTGAAGGGTTTTATCTCCATCGATAGACCCACCAATGACTTGCAAGAGGGCTATGAATATTTTGACCGCTTGGTTCAAAGCTATCCTGGTACAGAGTATGCGCAAACTGCCCCCGCTCATATGCAAGAGTTACGTAAGCTTATGGCTGAGCATGAAGTGTATATAGGTGATGTGTACTTTAATATGGAGCAATACGGCCCAGCGTGGCGTCGTTTCACCTATGTGGTGGATAACTTTAAAGACGTACCCGATGTGGCTGAACATGCCCATAAGAAAAGCCTAGCCGCCTATCTTGAATATACCAAGGAAGAAAATAAAGAAAAGCGCGAACAGCGTGAAGGCACTTGGAAAACATGGTTTGAGTGGCTCTAAGAGCATGTTAAATGATATAAAAAAGCCCTGCAGCGATGCAGGGCTTTTTTTGTGGGGCACGAGAAACTTACATTCAAAATATTTTGCGCGGTATAGTAATGATTTTTCTATTCGCCCTCTTTGGTTTCCTTTTCCAGATGAGCAAATATGGTTTCTTTGGCGTGGTTGATATGCTCTTGCATGGCAAGGCTTGCCCCGTGTGCATCGCCTTTTTCAATGCTTTCCACTATGCGTATATGATCGGCATCGGACCATTCAGCTTCTATATGGGAAATGGTGGGGCGCAAAAGACGTTCCACAACACCGTCGAGTTCGGTTAAAAGCTGTGCGAGCAAAGGAGAGTGAGCGGCTTCACGTAACAGGCCATGAAAATCTTCATTCAATTGCACCAAGCTTGGTATATCTTGTGAAGAGGTGGCACTAAATTGCTCAAGGTTTTGTCGCAACGCTTGTTTTTGCTCCTCGGAGCTTCGCTTTGCAGCCAAGGACGTGGCGTAAGATTCGAGCATGGAGCGAATGGCAATGGCGTCTTCTATTTCTGTGCGCTGTAAAGAGCGTAAGATATAGCCTCCAGTGCGTCTTTTTTCCAAAAGGCCTTCCTGGGCAAGACGATGTAAGGCTTCGCGTAAAGGCGTGCGGCTTATGCCAAGTTCTGTGGCGATACGATCTTCCACCAAACGTTCACCTTCGCTGAAATGCCCATCCAGAACCATTTTGCGCAAGAGCTGGGTGGCTTCTTGGCCGAGAGAGCTTTTTTTAAGTTGCATGCGTGTCTCCTCAGAAAAACTGCGCTGTATTTTGCATACAGTATAAGAAATTTATGAGGAAAGTCTAGCGTAGAGAAGAGTATTTTTTTTTCTAAGGGAAGAAAATGTATTTATGTGCGAAAAGGGTAAAAAAAGTGGAGAAGATACGTGTCCTTCTCCACTTGGATTATTTTTATATCATGATTTTTTCAAAAGCTTTGTGAGGTAGGTGTAGTACAGCTTTACATTGTAAAAAGGTTTATGCTCACTGTTAAGTTGTGGCCGCAACGGAAGTTGTTATTCTCGCATGCCGTTTTCCACGTCCACTCCCTTGGGGGGGGTGAAGGTGAAAGTATCTTGTGAGAGTGTGTTGTTCAGGGTGATTTTCGTGAAGGCCAGTGTATTGCTATTGCCATAAAAATCTATGATGCTGGCTTTACGAATGAGTTTGGCATCATCCACCCAAATGACGGCTTCCACCATGTCGGGGCTTGGGTCATGGGGGTAGAGGATGAGCTTGGTGTAGCCATCTTCTTTGCCAGCATTTTTCACGGCAAAGTCCTTGCTAAGCTGTGCCTGACCGGTGATAACTTGTACCAAAGGGCGTGAGCCTTCCACAATTTCAGCGTCATAGGTGTAGGCCACTTCTTCTTCGGGCAAATAATTCCACACCATATCTTTGCCAATGAGCAAAAGCTCAGCATGGGGTTCTTTTGTTTCCCAACGCACTAGAAAGGGTTTGCTGAAAAAGAGTTCTCCTTGGCGCTTTTGCACACTACCGCTTTCTTTATGGGCAAGGCTTTGTTCAAAGCTGGTGCTAATGGTATTGACCTCTTGATATTTTTTTTGAATTTCCGCTTCCAACGAAGCCCCATGGGCAAAAGAAGTCAGGGAGGCAAAAAGTATACAAGCAAGACCTGTCATATGTTTTTTCATAGTATTCTCGTGTATGAGCGCTGTGTAAAAGGGCTAATATATGAAGAAGAGGCTCTTATGCGCTCGTAAGAACCCAACTACCTTCACAAGCATATCTATCTTATCGGCTGATAACACTGCGCGGCTTGCTGCCGTCGGCAGGGCCAATGATGCCGTCCCGCTCCAATTGTTCCATGAGAACTGCGGCGCGGTTAAAGCCAATGCGAAAACGTCTTTGCACCAAGGATATGGAAGCCTTTCCTTGCTCTTCCACAAAGGCGCGTACTTGTGGATAGAGGGAATCATCGGTGGCATCTCCAAGGCCGGAGCCGGAAACTTCATTTTGTTCTGTGCCCCAAGCGGCAAAGTCCACTTTATACTTGGGCGGCGATTGTCTTTTCCAATGCGATACCACGGCTTGCACTTCTTCGTCAGGTACAAAGGGCCCATGCAAACGCATGAGGCGTCCGCCACTGGGCTTATACAGCATATCGCCTTTTCCAAGAAGATGCTCAGCTCCCACCATGTCCAAGATGGTGCGCGAGTCATGCTTACTGGTCACTTGGAAGGAAATACGACAAGGGAAGTTGGCCTTAATAATACCCGTGACCACGTCCACTGAAGGACGCTGTGTGGCTAAAATCATATGTATACCGGCGGCGCGTGCCAGCTGAGCCAAACGTACAATGCTGGTCTCCACCTCACGGGCGGCGGTGAGCATAAGGTCTGCCAGCTCGTCAATGATGATAACAAGGTAAGGCAAGGGCTCCAGTTCAGAGAGGTCGGGAGGTCTGTTGTCTCCTAGGTCTTTGAGCTTTTGGTTGTAGCCTGTGATATTACGCACGCCAAGGCGTGCCATGGCTTCATAGCGTTTATCCATTTCAGCCACGGCCCATTCTAGAGCTGTTTTGGCAAATTGCATTTCAGTGACCACAGGGTGCACCAAATGCGGCAAATCGGCATATACGGCCATTTCAATGCGTTTGGGGTCAATGAGCAATAATTGCATATCATCGGGCTGTGTGGTGTAAAGCAAGCTCATGAGAATGGCGTTGAGCCCCACACTCTTACCAGCGCCCGTGGCCCCTGCCACCAAAAGGTGTGGCATTTTAGACAGCTCTGCCACAAAGGGCTTGCCGGCAATGTTTTTACCCAGCACCATATTCAAGGGGCCGCCGGCATCAGTGAAGGCTTTGGATTCTAAAATTTCGCGAAAGTTTACAATGTCGCGCTGCACATTGGGAATTTCAATGCCCACCGTATCAGAACCGGGAATGGGCGCTTGAATGCGTATGGCCATGGCCTTAAGTGCCAAGGCTATATCGTCGGTGAGGTTGGCAATGCGGTTCACGCGAATGCCTGCGGCAGGGCGAAACTCATACATGGTCACCACGGGGCCGGGGGTAATGCGTACCAGCTCCCCTTGAATACCAAAGTCCGACAGGCAAGAAACCAGAGCTTGCCCTTTTTGTTCCATTTCACCGCGAGCAGTGGGGGAAGAAGGCATGGCACTTTGTAAAAGCTCCAGCGATGGGAAGGCGTATTTGGTTCTTACACCTGTTTTAGCCATGGAAGCTTGTTGAGGTTTTGCTTGTGGCTGAGGAGCGGGCTGCTCTTGTGCTACACTCTCTTCTTTTTTTCCAAAGGAAAATAGGCCGCGAGATTTCTTTTCAGGCTGCGGTGCAGTTGTGGATTCTTCTTCGTACAGATCATCCACATAGTCATCCACATAGTCTTGCACATCATCAGTTAGATGATTTTCTTGACTGTCATGTTCGTTGTCATGGTAATCTTGGTCGTCGTAGTCGTCGTAATCGTCGTCTTCATCATACCTTTGATTGCCTGTGGAGCCATTGTGCTCATATTCGTCGTCATAAGCATCAGCTCTATCTTCATCATGGTCATCATATTCTGTATCGTGCTCTTTTGAGTGGGAGTCTCTTTTTGCAGTCTCCGTGTCAGTAGCCGTCGCCGCAGAGCGTGCTTTTTTGGGCTTTTTTCTGGGAACAACGCGTATATTGGGATCGTCCACTTCATGGCTCTCCACATCATAGACATCGGGCATGGGCGCATGAGTAGGCTTATTGGTGATTTTCTCCATGAGGCTTTTGGGGCTGGGTAAAGCTGGCATTTTCAGCTCTGGCAAAGCAGGCATATGCACGGCAGAAATGCGTGTTTGGCATAGTAATTTAATTTTTCGGCAAACATTAAGCCAAGAAATACCAAAAGTGAGTTGCGTAGCCATGGTAAAGAGGAAGAACCATAAAATCACAGAACCCCAATGGCTGAGCATGGCGGAAGCGTGCTCATACAAGGTGGCACCCACCATGCCGCCGCTATATATTTCGCCTATTTGAATGTCAAAGGCCGCGCCAATGAATAAGAGGCAAATGGTGAGCAAAAAATAGCCCAGCCAGCGCCACCATACCAATTCATAGGCCGGCACAATGCATGCCACGCCCACGGCACCAAAAACCAAGGGCCATACATAGGCGGCAATGCCAAAAAGATCGCTCAAGCTTCCAGAGATATAGGCGCCAAGCTTTCCGGCATAATTTTGCACCACGCTATCATCGCTGAGCACGTGATTAAGGCTTGGATCCACCTGAGAATGTGTGACCAAGCTGAGCAAGATGTAAAGACCCAAGAAGACAAGAAAATACCCTGTGAAATCACGGGCAAGGTTACGCGGTTCCGTATAAATATCCTCCTGTGCTCTCAGAAGAATAATCTTTTGCGAGCACCTCTATGGTTGTTATTAAGTTTTAGGCTTTAGTTGTGTAAGGTGTTTTTTTATGGGGGAGGGAAAAACCTTTTTGGAAAAAGGTTCTTTCCCTCCCCCATACCCCCTCCCTTTTCCTAAAACTTTTCACGGCTTTATTGCAGTGAAATTGAAATGCGTCTTAGGTAAAGTGGAGCTGATATAAGGGGATACTATTTCCATGAAGAGTGCATCTCCATGGTTGAAACAACTAGAGCCAATTTTTATGAGTGAAAATTAAGATTTTATGGCGCTTTTGTAAAGGTGTGCGCTGTGTGAGAAGAGAGGAAATGAATGTGTGGCGTTTTTTTGTTCCACGGTCGGCTGGCTTGAAAGGAAAAAGGCCTGTTCAAGCCCAAAGCCGACCGTGGATATATTTTCTAAGATTCGCGGCCCAGGTATTCCTTGGTGCGTGTATCAACTTTAACTCTGTTGCCTTCGTTCACAAACAAAGGTACTTGAATCACAAGGCCTGTTTCCAAAGTGGCAGGCTTGGTGACGTTGGACACGGTGTCGCCCTTGGCGCCGGGTTCTGTTTGTACCACTTCCAAGATAAGAGATACGGGGATTTCAATGTCGATGGGCATTTCATTGTAAAGAAGCACGCTACATTCTTGACCATCTTTTAAGAATCCGGACTTGCCATCGGTGGAGGCGGCTTTGATTTGCAATTGCTCGTAGGTGGTCATGTCCATGAAAATAAGATCTTCACCTTCATGATAGAGGAATTGCATATCGCGAGTTTCTAAATTGGGACGCTCAACCTTTTCACCGGAGCGGAAGGTATTATCCACCACGCGACCATTCAAAATATTGCGCAATTTGGTGCGCACCATGGCGCCGCCCTTGCCTGGTTTAAAGTGTTGAAATTCTACTATTTCGTAGGGAGTGCCGTCGATTTCGATTTTCAGGCCTCTTTTAAAGTCAGTGGTAGAATACATAATAACTCCTATTTAGTAATATATGACGCCAAGGCTTGTACACCAAGGGCGTAACTTTGAATGCCAAAGCCGGCTATGACGCCGATAACATGGCGACCAATATAGCTTTTTTGGCGTATTTCTTCTTCACGAGCCAGCACATTGCTAATGTGCACTTCCACACAAGGCACACCAATCCAAGCAAGGCAATCTGCCAAGGCAAGGCTTGTGTGCGTGAAAGCGCCTGCATTGAGCACCACACCGTGGGTGCCGTCTTCTCTGGCTTGCTCCAATCTGTCAATGAGAGCTCCCTCATGATTTGATTGGAAAAATTCCAATTGAATGCTGTCTGCCAAATGGGGCATAAGCTTGCGCACGGCATTTGGAATGGCATCAAGGCCATCATGACCGTAAATGTCCGGTTGCCTTTGGCCAAGGGCACGTAAATTGGGGCCGTTCATTATGAGAATTTTCAGCATATTTTCACCATTTGCATTTTATAAAAGACAGGGCTATAAGTACAGAGTACGAAAGCTCAGAATTTTTACTTATTCGTTTTTCCTTGTCAAGTTAAAGTCTTGTCATGGGCCCTTTATCTGAAAAAAATTCGTTTCTTACTTTGCCAGACAAAACAAGCGAGAATTATATGCAATCCCAACTTATTTTAGAAACTACAGCCTATACTTTTGAACAAATTATCACTCTTGATAGTGTGCAAATAGCCTTGGCGGGCCGTTCCAATGTGGGCAAATCTTCCTTGGTCAATGCCCTTGCCGGACGTAAATCTCTGGCCAAAACCAGTGCCACCCCCGGTAAAACACGTTCAGTGAATTTTTATCGCGTGGAGCCCGATGACTTTTACGTGGTGGACTTACCAGGCTATGGCTATGCCAAGTGTAGCAAAACAGAACGTAATGCGTGGGGAAAACTCATGCAGCGCTATTTGGTGGGCTGTCAATCTTTGAAAGCCTTGGTGATTTTGCTTGATTGTCGCCTGCCGCCGCAAAAGATTGATTTACAATTGGTGGCTTTTGCCCAAGATAATGGCATTCCATTGCTCCCCATTTTGACCAAGGCTGACAAATGTAAGCAAAAAGAAAGGGCAGAAAAGCAAAAAATGTGGTCTAAGCATTTGCATGGTGCCATGCCCTTAGTGACATCTTCTGCCAGCCGCATGGGCCTTGAGGCTTTATGGCAAGCCTTGCGTGATGTGTCCAATAAAGCTAAGGCGGAGGGGGAGTTGGACTTGGCTGTGCTTGATGGTCATACCTTACTACAAGAAGGGCAAGATACAGCTGAGTAATCTGTATGTGTAGTCGTTAAGCTACGAAGTATTTCCCACAAAAAAAGCCAAGGCAATGCCTTGGCTTTTTATTTTGTATATAGGTGTTCTTAGTTGCTAGAACCGCAAGAAGAACTACCAGAGCAACCGCCGCAGCTGCTACCACCGCTAGAGGGTAGGGGCTTGGTGGGGTTGATGGCAAAACCCATGTAACCAAAGTCGAGGGAAACGCCTTCAACTTGGCCCAAGAGTTCGTTATTGATGCAGAATGTAAAACCATCTACGTCGAAAGAGCTATCTTCATCGGTTGGCTCATCCAGAGCCAATGCTAAGCGTGGGCCGCTTCAGCCACCGGGTGCAAGATAAACACGAATGGATCCTTTTTCTTTGTCAGCAAAGTAAGCTTCAAGCTCTTTGCGTGCGCCTTCTGTTAATTCAACCATGAATGGCCTCCTGAAATTAAGTACAGCTAAAGCTAAGCATAGCATGAGTATTTGTCAATGGGAGAAATGCTCTTTTCTTATGTATGTACAGATTATACACTGTAATGCATGATGTTCTTAAGGGGATAAAAAGGCTTTTGCTGCTCTTCACAAAGGAGAAGAATTTTCGTATGCTTATGTTTCAAACCATGCCCTTTGGTGACGTTTTACGTAAGAAGAGGGGCATGGGCTTTGATATCTTGGAGGTTTACGCATATGAAAAATAAAATAATCATGCAAGAAGAAGATGTGGCACGCACCTTAGAACGTTTGGCTTTGCAAATGGTAGAACAACATGGGCATTGTCATAATCTTATGTTGGTGGGTATTCAAAGACGCGGTGCAGACTTGGCCAAACGATTGCATGCTTTTTTGCAAGATCGCGTAAAACATGATGTGGCCTTTGGCACGCTGGATATTAATTTATACCGTGATGACTGGACAAGCCTTGATGCAAAGCCGCACATTGGGCAATCTGACATTCCGCAACATGTGGATGGCATGAGTGTTATTTTAGTGGATGATGTGCTTTATACTGGGCGTACCATTCGCGCGGCTTTGGAAGCTTTGCTTGATTATGGGCGTCCGCAAAAGGTAGAGCTCTTGGTGCTTGTGGACAGGGGCCATAGAGAATTACCCATTGAGGCCAATTATGTGGGACGTATTGTGGATACCGAAATGTTTGAACAAGTGAATGTGCTTGTGAAAGAACATGATGGGCGCGATGAGGTCTTTGTTTCTAAACCGGATTAAAAACGTTTTATAATGAATATATGAGGGAAAACTGTGTGTGGCGCAGTTTTCCCTTTTTTTTAACAGGAGATTAACGTTCGGATCTGGGCATTTTCTTGTATAAAATATATAAAGCCACCAAAAAAGTAAGGCCTTCACTGAGAGGTAAGGCTAGGGCTATGCCATCTGCGCCCAGGTAGGGTGGTAAGAGCCAAATGAAGAGCACAGGGAAAAGCAGGGTGCGCAATATGGCTATGAGGGCAGAAGCGCCGGCGGCTAAAATTCCTGTAAAGAAAGACGTGATAATTATATTCACTCCGCAGAAAAAGAACATGAATCGGCTTATGTGCATGAAGCTTTCGGCAAAGGCCACGGTTTGGCTTTGCTCTGTCACAAAGGCGGCAATGAGATACTCTGGGTAAAAGGTCATGGCTAAAAAACACATGAGGCAAATGCTAAATACTGACCCTGCACCGGCCATAAGGAGAGAGCGTGTGCGTCTGTGCAATTTACAAGCATGATTGGCACTCACAAGTGGGCTGAGTGAATCGCTAAATCCATAGGCCAGCATGAGGCAAAACCAGTTCACATAGGATATGATGGTGAATGCCACCACACCCATGGGGCCCAGTAATCGCATGACGCTAATATTAATGAGAATGATAACAAAGCCCGTGGAGATTTCATTGATCATTTCTGAAATGCCATTCCAAATGCTTTGGAATATTTCCATCCAAGAACCTTTTTGGCGGGTGAAGTATAATTGTCTTGGAGTATTAGAGAAAATATAGCCAGCAACGTAGACCACAAGGCAGAGGGTATTACTTATGCCCGTGGCCAAAGCTGCGCCGCGAATTCCCATGGAAAAGTGCGCCACCAAAAGATAATCCAAGATGACATTGGCAATGGCCGCCAGCACAAATCCCCCCGATGCCAGATTGGGGCGTTCATCCACGCGTAAAAAGTAGGACATCACGTAAGCCATAATCATGGCAGGAAAAAAATAGCTGATGGTTTTCAGGTAAAGCACGCTGTTGTGCATGAGCGTGTCATTGGCACCCAGCGCACGGCTTATTTGCTCAGCAAAGAGATAACAACATAGGGAAATACTTAGGGCAAAAACAACACCTGCCAGCATGACCTTGGTATAAATACCGCGTGCCGCTTGAATATTTCCCTTACCTAGATAGGCTGCACAACGCACCCCACCGCCCGATGCCAAAGCAATGGTCACTCCCACCACCACAGAAAACACGGGCCAAATGATATTGAGTGAGGCCAAGGCAAGCTCTCCCACATATTGCCCCACAAAGATACCATCCACCACGCCCGCCGAGGAAATGAGCATGAAGGAAAGGGTCCATGGGATACTGTAGCGATAAAACATGCGCACTACGGGAGCATGCAGCATGTCGGTGCTTTGGTGTGAAGAGCTCATAAAGGGCCTTTAAAGGGTAAGAGTGTTTTTTATGGAAGATATGATTGTATAAGGCGCACCGGAGTTCACTGGAACCCGCTGGAGCGCGCCAGTTCGCTTTGGTGCGAGTGAAAGCACAACAAAGGACACGGCAAAGTTTTTGCCTTATATGGTGGCGCAAAAGTGAGTGTGTTTATTGTAAAATATAAATACTTTTTTATCTGGAGCAAGGGGAAAGTATATAAAAAAAGGGGCGCTGAGCACCCCTTCCATAAAGCTATGTAGCTGCTCTTAATATACTTTTATATATTCGTCTAAAGATTCTACGGAGCAGTTTTTGCTCACCCAAAAAGCTGAAGCCCATACCATGAGGGCTGTGGCTTGTGTGTCGTCAAGGCGCTTAATTTTGGCCTCAAGGGGAGCTTTGGCGGCTCCGTGTTTTAAGTGAGCATTGCCCACATCGCAAGCATCCATAACGCGCAAGTGCAAATATGACAAGCGAGTGTGGTCTGGTAAGAGCTTTAAATCTTTGTGAGATTCAATGATGGTCTTAAGCTCAGCTGGGGTGAAGGTGGATTTTATGCTGGAAATAGCTCTAAAGAATGTATCCACAGCCCAAGGCAGAATGAATTCTGCTCCTGCGCTTTTTGTACGGAAATAATCTTTTAGCCAACGCTCTTGATCGTTGCTGATGCGAGCTGCTACTTGCGGCATATTTTACCTCATTATTTAAAAGCATGTCGTACGACACGGATACACAAAAATTAATTCCATGAAAAAGGCATGGATTAAAAACCATTTACAAGACGTTTAGAAAAAACATCATGGTGTAAAAAACACTGTTCTTTGCATATCTTATACAAAAGAAAAAGATATTTCAAGAAAAATTCTAGAAAATATCTTGCATGGTGTACAGCTTGCCCGTGGGCTGTGCATGTAACCACTTGGCGGCGCGTACGGCACCTTGGGCAAAAGTTTCGCGCGAGTGTGCTTGGTGAGTCACTTCAATGCGTTCGCCGGCTCCCATGAAATACATGGTGTGTACGCCCACCACATCGCCGCCGCGTATGGTTTGAATGCCCATTTCCTTTTTGGGGCGCTCGCCAATGATGCCTTCACGATGGTAACATGCCACATCGTTGAGAGCCCATTGTCTGGCTTCGGCTAAACACTCTGCAAGTTTGAGGGCCGTACCGCTGGGGGAGTCTTTTTTGCGGTTGTGGTGCAATTCTACCATTTCCATGTCGTAATCTTCGCCAAGCATTTGTACCAACTGTGGCAATACTTTTAATAAAACGTTGACGCCAATGCTCATGTTGGGAGCCCAAAACAAACGTGTTTGTTTGGCGAGTTCATTCAAAGTGTTTTTTTGTTCTTCGTTTAAACCTGTGGTGCCAATGATCACAGAATTACCGTATTTGGCGGCCACTTTGCAAAGCTCCATTGTGGCTTCGGGGGCAGTGAAATCGATGATAACCGCCGTGGGGTGCTGCGCCAAAAGCTCTTCTGCATTGCTGCCAATGGCACAAGGGGCATTGGGAGTGAGATGAGCAAAATCTTTATGCTCTAAAAGGCCCACCAAGGTGCATTGAGGGTCTGCTTGAACCAATTCCACAAGGCTTTTGCCCATGCGCCCGCAAGCGCCGGTGATGATAATGGGAGTTGTCATGGTATATTCCTTACTTTTTAAGGTGTTAATAAATATGGGTAAAAATGCGTCCTAAAGGGGCATAATACTAGCTGTTTTGTGTTCTCTTGGCAATATGCTCTTTTGGTCTGGAAGCGCACACCTTACACTACGTTCCTTTAGCTGAAAAGTGAACCTTGCTTTGGTGGCGCTTTTTGCACATCTTTTTTGGTGGCAGACGGTGTTTTGTGTTCCTCTACCACTTTATCTTGTCTTTCTGGCTCTCGCGGCGATTTTTCTTGCGAGCTTTCAAGGGAACTTTGCTGTATGTTTTCCTCAATGGGCATGTTTTCTTCCACTGCGTGTGGCGGAACTTCTTCTTGCTGACATAGGGTCAAGAATTCTTCTTCACTCAAGACAGTAATACCCAACTTTTGCGCTTTTTCCAGCTTGGATCCGGCATTTTCGCCTGCCACCAAATAATCCAATTTTTTGCTAATGCTTCCCATGATTTCAGCGCCGACTTCCTCGGCCTTGGCGGCGGCTTCATGTCGTGCCATGCTAAGCGTTCCGGTGAAGAGTATTTTCTTTCCGGCAAGGGGAGAAATTGCGGTGGATGCCTCTGTACTTGCTTGCGTGTTGGACGCGACTACTTGTGGGTCAAGCCCCAATTCTTTAAGACGGCTGAGTAGATGCTTATTGCTTTCGCTTTGAAAATAGCCTTCCAGCGAGGCGGCCATTTCTGGTCCAATGTCTGGCAATTGCATGAATTCTTCTGCCTTTACCATGGCGAGGGCGTCCATGTTGGGGTAATTTCTTGCCAGAAGTTTAGCCGTTTGCGCACCCACATGTCGTATGCCAAGGGCATTGATGAATTTTGCCAGTGTGGCTTTTTCTTTAGCTTCGGCAAAGGCCGCCACAAATTTCTCCGCCAGCACTTCGCCCATGCGGTCGAATTTGAGCAAAATATCTTCTTGTAGAGTAAAAAGGTCAGCAGGGCTTTTCACAAGACCTTTTTTGACGAGCTGTTCAATCCATTTTTGCCCAATGCCTTGTACGTCTAATCCCGCTTTACTTACAAAATGCTTAATGCTTTGCAAAAGTACGGCAGGGCAAGAACTATTGTTGCAACGCCAAGCTACTTGACCTTCTTCGCGCGTGGCAGGTTCTTGGCACATGGGGCAGATATGCGGAAAATCGTAAGGCAGGGCTTGCACGGGGCGCAATTCCAGAACGGGACCTAAAACTTCAGGGATAACGTCGCCGGCGCGCTGAATGAATACGATATCGCCTATGCGCACGTCTTTAGCTTTTATTTCATCTTCATTGTGCAAGGTGGCGCGGCTGACCATGACTCCGCCCACATTGGCAGGCTCTAGTACGGCCACGGGAGTGAGTACACCTGTGCGGCCCACTTGAATTTCTATGTCTAAAAGCTTGGTTTGTACTTTTTCTGCGGGAAATTTAAAGGCCACGGCAAAGCGTGGTGCTCTGGCGGTGAAGCCCAAGGCCTCTTGTGCCTCGAGGCTATTTACCTTCACCACGGCGCCGTCTATGTCCATGGGGTAGAGGCTACGCTGCTGATGGATGTCTTGCGTCATGCGTAATACTTCTGCACTGCCGTGACAAAGTCTTCCTTGTGGCGGTGTGGCAAAGCCCCATGTTTTAAGAGCCAGCATAAGCTTTTCATGAGTTTCCCAAGGGGAGATATTTTCCCAAACAACAAGACCCACCCCATAGGCGAAAAAGCGCAGAGGGCGCTTGGCTGTGATTTTACTATCCAACTGGCGCACTGAACCCGCCGCTGCATTACGCGGATTGGCAAAAATTTTCCCGCCGGCTTCTTCTTGGGTGGCGTTAAGCGTGGCAAAATCTTTTTTGTGGATGACCACTTCGCCGCGCACTTCCACACGTGAGGGTACAGTGAAAGCATCTGAAGATTGTAAGCGTAAGGGCACATTTTTAATGGTGCGCACTTGCTCTGTCACCACCTCGCCCACTTCTCCATCCCCGCGCGTGAGTGCCATGGTGAGTAATCCATGTTCATAAATAAGCTCCATGGCAAGGCCGTCTAACTTGGGGTCACACCAAAAAGTATCCAGTGCGTGAAGGTCACTTCCTTGTACTTCCGGCAAAGCTTTATGCATGCGCGAAAGCCAGTCTTGCCATTGCTCATCGTGAAAAACATTGTCGAGGCTATACATGGTGAGGCTGTGTTTTTGCTTTTCAAGCCAGGGTAGCACGGCTCCGCCCACACGGGTTGTGGGGGAGTGGGGCAAACGGAAGTGAGGATATTGCTCTTCTAACGCTAGTAATTCGTTAAATAAAGTATCGTACTCTGCATCACTGATACTTGGAGTATCAAGGCTATGGTATTGGTAGTTATATTTTTCAAGGCTTTGTGTGAGCTCTTGAATTCTTGCTTTGGCCATATCTGGATTGGGTTGTTTCATGGTGTTTTAGTAATGTATAATAGTGAGTTATGGGTGTGTTGAGGGTGCTATGTAAGGCGACAGTGTACTTTTGCTACATAAAAAATGCAAGATATACAATAGGTGCAAAAATGTATAATGCTAGGAACAAAGGTAAGGGCGGATACACAAAAATGAAGAAAATATGAAAATGAACTTGACAGTTGTTTTCAAAATACATAGTGTGAACTCACACACTAACACGACGAGGTGAATCATGAACTCTCCTGAAAAAATGTTTCAATATTTCATAAAAAAAAGCATTACTGGCTTGCACGTAAAATTAAGTGGAGCCATGGAACAGATGGACATTGCAAGATTTTCTCATATGTTGCAATCCATACATGATCAAAGTGAGCGTCTTTTTTTGGATGTGCGCGATTTGAACATAAACAACGATGCTCTGCGTCAATCCTTTAAGCAATGCTTAACCCATATTCCTCCCAAGCAAGTATTCTTTAAAGGAGAGCAAGGGGTGAGTCTTGGACAGCAAGGTAATCGCGTGCTCTTTATGAAAGACAGTCCATGCAAATGCGCCGGTGCGTGCAAATCCTGTGCTTGTGATAGTCGTGTAAAAGATAGAAACGCCCGATTCACCTTCAAGGGCGGACAAGCTCAAGCTGTATAAGCATAGATACCTTTTCCTCTCAATGCGCTGGGGTCTTCTTTGTTCTGAAGGAGTACCCCAGCGTTTTACTTTTGTATATTCTTGATGTAGTATAAAGTAGGAAATTATTTCTTATTATACATGCGAGACGTATTCCCGTTGCCGTATTGCTTTTCTGTGTATATATGTGCGCATGAAAAAAACGTGTGAATAGTATCAGCTGAGGAAGGAAAGTATGAAGAAAATTTTATCAATACTGCTTTTGGCAGGTGCTCTCATGGGCGGGGCCCATGGTGCTCATGCTCAAAGTGTTCAAGAGCAAAACACCTTACAGCAAGCAAAAAGTGCTGCCGCCACCTTGTTGGAACAAGGGCAATACGCACAAGCTTTTGATGCATATACTAAGCTTTTAGCCATGGATCCCTTGGATGATATGGTGAATTTGGGCTATGCGCGCGCAGCCTTACGCCAGAAAAAGCCAGGGCAAGCCGTCATGGCCTATGAACGCCTTTTGGAAGTGTATCCACGAGATGCCATCTTGCTCAAAGAGCTGGCCTATGCGCTAAGTATGCAAAATGATGAGCAACGCGCCGCCATGGAGTTGGCAAAAAATTCAAAGGCCACAGCTCAAGAAAATGCTGATCTCACTGCGCAGTGGAAAAAACAACACAGTCGCACGCAAGTGACAGGCAAGCTGAGCGCCGGACTTATTTTTGATAGCAATGTGAATACCGGTCCTGCCTCCAATGATGTTTCCATAGGTATTTGGGATATTAGCTTACATGATGGTGCAGCTCAACCTTCCATGGCAGCGTATTTGGGCGGACAAGTGGATGCGGCTTATCGCCTTGAGCCTCAAGGTTCTTGGTGGTTGGTGGGATCTGCCAATGCCTTTGTGCGCTATAATATGAGTTCAGAATTGTATGACATGGGCCTGTCTTCTTCAGAATATCTCAATGCCTCTGCCGGTATGCGTTATTTGAATAATGATGTGCTGTTGGATATTCGCGCCCGTGCACAGCTTTTTGATTATGCCTTTGAGCAAAATGTTATTTCTGTGGGGCCACAGGTGAGTTTTGCTTATGCTGTACATCCCAAAGTTCACCTTATTTCCAAAGCCAATATAGACACACGTGCTTACTCTGAAAATCACTCCTATAATGGTTGGTACGGTTCTGTGGGACAATTTGTTCGTGTCTTCTTTGGTGAAGCAAGGCATGCCGTCACATTTGGTGGTCGCTACTTGGGGGGCTCGGCCAAAGAAAGCGTGCTTTCGTATGATGGTTTTGAAGCCAGTCTTGATTTTACTTTCATGCTTCCCCATGACATTCGCTTAGCTCCCTTTGTGGCTTATGGCGGCGAATACTTCCATGGTCCTGCCACGGCTTTGGAAGCCGATAACCGCGTGGATTATCGTTTCCGTACCGGTGTTGGCCTTGCCGTGCCTCTCAATGATGCTTGGACCGTGGAGCTTAGCTATCAATATCAACACAATGATTCCAATAGCGAGCTGTATACCTACAGCCAGCATATTGTGAGTTCCGGCCTTTCTTGGTCTTTCTAAATACCTTCCTTGCTAACTTTAAAGCCGAAATTGTGTATACAGTTTCGGCTTTTTTTATGTGCTGTCATGTATAAAAAGCGTGAAATGATTTGCTTGTTTGCATTGCTTTATTCTTTTGTCATATGGGAAAGGAGTGAGGTTTGTTAGATTGGGAGTACATGTGGGAACGTAATCTTGTGGTGCTTTGCTATACAATGGTACAAAAAAAGCCCATCGAATAGTTTCGACGGGCCTTTGTTTTTTAATGGTATTATATCTTAATCATCGTCATCTAGGGTTAATGTACCGCTGGCTGTGCCTGTGGCAATATTTCCTGCGGCAGGACTGTCAATGCTGATATTGCCGTTGACGGGCTTATTTACGCCTAAGGGGCTACCGCTCATGGTCCAATCGCTATTGCCACCGCTTGGTGTTTGGCCGTCGCCGCTTAGGGTAAAGCCTTGAGAGTTGGCAATACCTTCGCCGTCATCGCCATCATAAGTGAACCCACCGCTGCTGGATATTTCACCGTCATCGATTGCGCCGGAATCCAAATCCACCTCAAAGGAAAAAGATCCATTACCAGTATTACCTGCTGTGTCGGTAAGTGAAATACTTCCAGAGGCCGTGGCTTCGCCGCTACCAAGAAGGGCTTCATTCAATGACGGGCCGCCTTGGTTCACAGAACCGTTCAGGTCGTCAAAATCCGTTTTATTTTGTGAGGGAATATAGGTGTCAGCCAATTCCACAGAACCTAAAGGCGTTCTGATGCGTGCATCAAGAACAATGGCGCCACGCTCTTGTGGGGTCATGAGGCGCGGTTCTCTTACTAATACACCGTTAGGACCAAAAACTGCTGTGTAGCCGGGAGCGATGGTCGTGCCGCTTACAACAACGCTTTGTTCCTTCAGAGTGTTTTCTGTGGATACAGTGGTGAGCTGATTTTGTGTGAGCACAGCAAAGGTGGTACCGCGAATTCCCACGGTGGCCTCTGGTGTTTTTACAGAAAAAGCTTCGGGGCTATTTTCCACGATGGCGCCTGTGACAAAACGAGCAAAGCCCACAGCCAGATTTCCTTTGAAAGATTTTATGTCTGCATTGTCATAGTCATCTATGGAGAAAACGCTGTTTACTCCCACGGTGACGGTGCTGTTATCTTGGAAAAAAAGCTGTACTTTGCCATTGGCATCAGTGCGTATGGTGTCCTTGACCTCAATGTTATCTTTAAGAGCAAGGGAGCGAACTTGTCCGGCACGTTCCACTTGTACGCCGCCTTTTAAGCCAATGACCGTAGCCACGCTTTGTGCAAAAGCCCATGTGGGCAACAAAAGACAAAATGTTGCCAACAAACACATGGGCAACTTAGAAAAATACTGCATTATGACCTCCGTAAAATACATACTGCCATGTATTCGGTGTTTTTTAACGAAAGACAGTATCTCATGTATTGGAGAGAAAATCAAATGAAAATACATATATATATTAAAGGCTTACATGCTAGTGTTGGAGGCGTTAAGCTTAAAATAGCAAAAGAAGAAGATACTTTTCTATTTTTTAGGTGTGTTCTTTGTTACCTAGAGTCAGCAATAAAAATCACGGCTAAGTTAGATAGAGTGTATGGTAGAAAGGGAGAAATGGAAATGGTGTTTATTAATATCTACAAATAGTTATCTAAAGTTTTATGCATAAAGTAAATTGGTTGCTTTTATTTTGTGAATACGTTAATTTCCTCGCTCCTTATATGATACTAATGTTTTTTGTCTTGAAGTGGACGAAAAATATGCAGCACGGCGCACAGATGTATCTAGAGAATTGCTGAGTTTTTTGTAGTGTGCTGTGTTATAAAAATAGGGATTACTCACTTTTTTGCTGTGTATCATAAGAAATACGATTGCAAAAAGAGTGTGCGCTGAGGACTAGTCCTGAGTTGCACTACTTACCAGTGAATGTGCGCGATGCGTATGAAAAATGTTCATACCGTGGCCGTTGTATATTTTTTCATATGTGTTCGGCATTCACCGTAGGGTGCCCAAACTTCAAATGAGGGAGGCACCAATTAAGGATGGGTCTAGGAAAACAATGGTGAGGTAGAGTTTTTACCATTGTTTACATTTTGACATGTGGTCAAAGAAAATGCATGGGCAAGGTTTTGCTCATGGAAATGCTTTATGGATTGCTGTAAATTTTTTTTAGCGGCCCATACAGCGTATTATTTCATCATGGAGAAGGTTATGAAAAAGATTTTAGGAGCACTTGTTTGTGCAGTGATTTTTGCCACAGTTTCTGTGCAAGCTCAAGCCGCACTTTTAACGGATTGGAATTATGATCTTAGTGATATTAAGCTCTCGAACGTTAATACAGATTATGCAACTGTAAATACTAAGGGCCAAGTAAACGTTACCGTTGGTAACTACAACACAACACTTACCATTGGAAGTGATGTAAATGGTTCCCTTTCATTTACAGGGAAGGATTCTTCTGCAGATAACGAAGGAAGTACAGATACTTTACTAAATCAAACCACAACAGTTACAGATTCACCTTTGATTAATACAGGGGCAACAAAACTGGCAGATCTTGCTTTTACATATACTATGACTTCTGATGCCAATCCTCTTCAAAAATTAGACATAACGTATACTATTCCGTTGTATACATACTATGATATGGCAACTGAGACTGCTTACATTTATTATGATGCACTTGAAGTGAGCCTTAAGGGTACAACATTATTGGATTATGATGGTTATAAATATGGAATTACTGGAGTTGTGCAGTTTGTTGATGGCACGCCCTTAGACTGGGTTCAAGTTCCTGGTTCTGACAATGCACTGAATATGGGGTGGAGCTTTGATGATGCCGATACTCTTATTACCAGCTCAATTTCCATTTTCAACATATACAAGGGCTCTGAAGATCCAGCACCTACCCCAGAGCCTGCCACCATGCTCCTCATGGGCGCAGGGCTTGCCGGCTTAGGTTATGTGAAGCGTCGTCGTAGTAACTAAGCTTACTTGGATAGTGTCGTCAAATGCGCCTTTTCGCTTTTATCAGCGTCAGATTTCGCAAGCT
>CAYJLO010000023.1:0-35227 GCA_964370835.1 uncultured Desulfovibrionaceae bacterium | reverse complement strand
ATTTTATTGCAATGCGGTGATTTTAGTTTTTTTTGGCCACGTTGCGACTATAGTCATGCCATTAAAAACAAGGTGAATTTTCTTAAAGATGGTTATGTAAAAATTTATTGGTGCGCGGGCAATCATGAAAATCATGATGTGTTGGACATGTTGCAAGAAAAATACGCCGGAAGCCCCTTCATTGAAGTGGCGCCGCAGGTACACTTTGCCACTTTTGGTTCTGTATTGGAGCTCTTAGATGGAACAAAAGTGCTTTTTTGTGGTGGCGGCGAAAGTGAAAAACGCGATAAAGAGCGTAGAATTACCCATGAAAGACATACAGGGCATAGGGCTTGGTGGCAACAAGAAGGCATTGATACCAAGGATATGCAACGATTGCCGCTGACACAGATTCAGTGGGTGGTGAGTCATGCGCGTCCCTTGGGCGTACCGCTCACAGCGCAAAGTCACCATGGAAAGGAACACTCGCAAGTGTTCTTGGAGGAAATTCGTCAAAAATACACACCACAAAAATGGATTCATGGGCACTACCATGTGCACGAAGAAGGAATTCACGATGGTTGTGAATTTATTTGTTTAAATCATTCTGGTTCTCGTGGTGTTTGGCATAAATTGGTGGGGCATATTGGTAAATTTTAAAGCCTTTAATAATATTTTTGTACAAATTGTAGAATAAGGTGTGCGGCAATGAGGATGGTGGCAAAAATAGCTAACATTTCCAGAAAAACAGGGCGTGAAGTTTTTTGCCTATCTTGAGAATTATTTTTGCATGAAAAGGCATCCAAGCTTTGTGATGTTTTTTCTTCATGTGCTGTTTTGGTTTGCGATGGAAGTTCTGAGGTTGTAGATCTTAGAGCTTTTTTTTGCATTAGGGCCCAGCTTCTTTGTAAGATAAAAGTGGAAATGAGTATGCAAACCATATAACTTATCAGTAAAAATGAGAAGAATCGAAAGAGTTTTACAAGTAATTGCGTCCATTCATGAATGGAATGCGTAAAGAGGGCTGTGTCATAAAAAAAGACTGTCAAAAAAACTAAACTGCCCACAGTGAGCGCGTTTAGGAAGTAGTGTAATAATTGACCTTTATAGTGGTCAAATCCTTTGCGGGCTGTAAGTTTTTCTTGCAATATGTTTTGTAGGCACTTTTTAATGGTGCAGTAAAGGCTTGGCAGTAGAAAAAAAAGGCAACTTGTGCCGTAGATATAGGCTTGGTGGTAGGGGCTTAGCGAAAAGGGTGCAGCGCGTGCCTTGGCGTGGCGCAAAGGATCCCAGCTCTGACTAAGCACTATATCCATGTTAAGAAAGAAAAGAACCAACAAAAACATGGAAAGGTTCATTATTTTATGATGTTCTTTGAAATAAGAAGTTTGTGTCATGGGTACTCCTAATATGGGCAAGCCAAACATTGGAATATAGAGTACATTTGCTAGAATTTTTGCGAAATGCACAATGCTTTGGAATGAGTTAAACCTATTTGAAATGCAGTAAAGCTCTTACTAGAAAAAGTGTTTACGCTTAAAAAGGCTAGCAAAAGAATGCAAAGCACGCAATGCAAAAAGCCATGGTTTTGTATGAAAACCATGGCTTTTTTTTAGTTATTTCATTATGTATTAACTTTGCAACTTCTTTAAAAGGGTTTGCAAGTCTGCTGCCATGGCGGTGATTTCATGTATTGCTTGCGAAGCGTCCACCATGCCTGTGGCGTTGGCGTTGGCAATATGATTGATTTCATCAATGGAGCGATTAATTTCTTCCGAAGTGGCCGATTGCTCTTCTGCGGCGGTGGCAATGCCAGAAATAAGCCCTGTATTGGCATTGGCCAAGGTGAGAATTTCCTCTAAGGATGCCCCAGACACAGCGGCCAGCTCTGTGGCCTTGGCGGCAAAGTTGGCACTTTCGCTCACACGTTCAATGTTCATGGATGTGGTGGTTTGAATGCCGCGAATGCTATTGCCCACTTCTGTGGTGGCAGTCATGGTTTTTTCTGCCAGTTTACGCACTTCGTCAGCTACCACGGCAAATCCACGTCCAGCTTCACCGGCGCGTGCAGCTTCAATGGCGGCATTGAGTGCAAGTAAGTTGGTTTGATCTGCAATGTCAGAAATAACATCCATAACGCTGCCAATGCTTTCGGCTTGCTTGCCAAGCTGCTGCATATTGATTTCCAACTCCTTGGCCACGTCATTGACGCTCTTAATGGCCATGACCACTTGATGTACCAATTCTGAGCCTTCGGTGGCCTTACTGCGTACGTTGTCAGATTGCGTATTGGCTTCACCGGCATTATTGGCCACTTCCAGTACGGCAGTGTTCATCTCTTCCATGGCGGCGGCGGTGGATGTGATGCGGTCGCGCTGTATGGAAGCACCTTCAGCCACTTCTTCTGCCTGTGCAGAAAGCTGCCTTGATGCGGTGGCCATGCGTTCGGAAATATCTTGAGCCTCAGTGGCCACTTGAACAATGGTACGCTGTGTGCTCTTGATGGATGTTAAATCGGTGACAAGCTGTAATACACAGGCTAATTTGCCTTTTCCATCCACAAAAGGAATGGCGGTATAGCTAATATCCAAAGCCTTACCAAGAGGCCTTGCCACAGTTTCTCCCGTGGCGGGACGTAGCGTAGACACGGCAATATTTAATGCATCACCTGGGGTTCCAGAATCGTCGCGATTCATGATTTCTTTACAGGTTTTGTTCAAATAATCATTGCCCACCACAGATTGGGCTGTTTTGTTAATATATACCACACGTAAATCTTGATTCAAAACCACCACAGGTGCTGTGAGTGCATTGAGAATATCTTGATATTGCTTAAGGGAATGGTTGGTGCCTTCAATGAGATTGGCAAAGGCCCCTTGAACTTTGGAGCTGTCGCCTTGAACTTCAATGCTACCTGCGCTGATGGTCTCTTTAACGCGGGCGTATTCTTGAATAACCATCTTGAGTGATGCTGGGATGGAGCGCAAAGCATCAGCTAGAGCGCCAATTTCGTCAGTGCGTTTTACGTCAAGCGTACCGTCAAGATTACCTTGGGCAATGTCTGTGGCAAATTGTGAGCCTTTGGCCACAGCTTTTACCACGGGACGTAAAATACCAAAGGCCACGCTAGCGCTTAAAAGCACGGCCATGATGGTGGCCATGATGGAAAGATTACGTAAATCGATAAGGTCTGAGAAAATATCGCGCTCTTCAGCTCTGGCGATGATAATAATATCTGCACTTTTTAGCTTTGTGTGATAAGCAGTTACAGGATAGCCAGCCAAGTTAGTATATGTACTTATACCATTGCCGTTTTGGGCAATTTTTTTCATATCTGGCGTGATGGAAATATTATCTTTCATAAGAGAGTCTTTGTTGGAATCAAGCACTACACGCCCTTGACCATCAATGGCAAAGGCAAATCCATGCTTACCCACAGTAATACCCTTAAAGACCGTATCATATACCTTGGCAAAAGAGATGTCGCCGCTGAGTACGCCTACGATGTCGCCATTGCTGCTCCTCACAGGGTAGACCACTGCCAACAATACTTCATTGCTAATGGTGGACATGCGTGGTTCAGTTTTGGCCGTGGCGCCTCGCACTGCTTCTTTAAAGTAATCACGGAACGAAAGGTCGGTACCCACGGAAGAAGGGGTGGAAGAAGCCACTATCTTACCGGTGGTATCCATGAGGTTAAAACCATGCAACATGGCAAGCTCTTGGGTGCGAACTTGCAACCAAGAATTCATGTCATTGACCTGGGCGTTGTCATGGAAACTTTCTTCCAAGAAGGAAATGACGTGGCTGTTCACCGTGGTGATTTTGATAAATGTTTTGGTGGATGCAAGTGTATAATCCAGCATGCGTTGCATGGATTCTGAGGTCACTTGCATGGTATTGAGAGATGATTCAGTAAGCGATGAGGCGGTTTCTTTGTAGGTTAAATAACTGAGGATGCTCATGGAAAGCACCAACACCACGGTAATGGGTAACAAAACTCTTTGTAGCAACTTCATACAAACTCCCTTTTAGGAGACGAGTACAATGAGTAATGAGCAATATGGATAATGGTGAGTAGTCACTGAAATATCTTGATATTGCGAGAGCATAGATTGTCTTGTCTATGCCTTATCATTGTACAGGACTCTTTTGGTATATAGCTTAGTATTAACATCATCGGTAAATTGTTGCAAAACTTTATATGTGAAAAAAAAAGAGTGCCTTGCAGCACTCTTTTAACAGATGAATTTTACTTTTTCTAGAAGGTATACCCGATGGAGAAGGAGTAAATGTCCGCGCCCACGTTGGAGGAGTGACCTTTATAGGTGCCTGATGTAGAATCTTTATACTCTGTATTGTAGATCCACAAATGCGCATAGGCCAAGTCCACAGTCCAGTTTTCATATTTGAAACCTACACCCAAGCTGATGGCATCGCGTCCATTGGTGGGCATCATGTAGTCAGCGTAGTTATTATCGGTGACGTCGGTTTCATGCCAGTAACCGGCACGTAAAGTTAACCAATCCAGAGGAGCATACTCCACGCTGGCGTTGAAGTTCCAACCGTCGCGCCAATTTTTTTGGTTGAGAGAGTCGGGGAGTGTGGGGTCGTCAAAATAAATATTTAAATGGTTGAAGGTGGACCAACGAGTGTATACGGCACCCACTTCAAAACTGAGGTTATCTAAAGGCTTGTAAGCAATACCAAGGGCAAAAGAGTCGGGCAATTGGATGGTGCCGTGCACGTCGGAACCAGGGATAGAATGATCAAACTCTGCTTCACCAGTAACTCTGTGGGTCATTTGGCTCTTATAGCTTAAACCTGCAGACCATTGCTCGTTGAATTTGGCATGTAAACCAAGGTGCAAGCCTATGCCGGCACTGCTACCTTCAAGATTGACGTTGTTAGAATATAGAGATTGCGCAGGATAAGGGGATACATTCTTATTTTGATACATGCTCAGATACATGATTTCCACACCAAGGGAAGCGGAAAACATGTCGTTGAACTTATAAGCAATGGTGGGCACGGCGGATACGGTGGTGATACCTACGCCATGCACGTTGAAATTGCCTTGCCATTCATCGGTGTAATTATTGCCAAGGCCAAAGCGGGTGAAAACACCAAGGCCAAGCCATACTTTATCGTTGAGCTGATAGCTGGCATAGCCGTGGCTGGGCACCCATGTGGCAGCTTTGGTTTTGGATGTATGGCCGCTTTGATCAAAATTGATGCTACCATAAGGGGAAACAAAGGACATGCCGCCCATGATGTGAATGCCGGGAAGTTGTGTAATACCGGCTGCGTTATAAGCGAGGGTGGAAACGTCGTCAGCACGGCCCACCATACCGCCGGCAAGGCTAAGGCCGCGAGCAGACCATTCGGTCATGGCAAAGCCTTCTGCCAAGGCAGAACCTGTCATGGAAAGGGTAAGTAGAGCTGCGAGTGCAAGCGAGCGAAGTTTTAACATAATGCCTCCAAGGCGCAAATATAGTGCCGCTGTTAAATTTTGTGGTGACACTTAAGGTGCTCCCTAATACATATTTAACGGGTCTAGGTCAAGGGAAAGCTTCATATGTTTTTTGTCCGACAATTCTAGAGCTTTAGAATAAAGGTGACGCATGGCTTGCCAATCGTGACCTTTGAGCAAGCAGTGGAAGCGTTTTTGTCCGCGTAAAATGGCTAAAGGCGCCGGCGCAGGCCCAAGCACGCAGACGCCACACTCTTGGCTTAGTTGCCGCAATTCTTTTCCCAACTGCAACAGAAGTTTTGGGCCTTCTGTGAAATCAAAGGCAAAGCTTATGCGAATAAGGGCCAAATGCACAAAGGGAGGATAACGTCTTTTTTCCCTGCGGGACATTTCTTCGGTGTAAAAACCTTCAAAGTCGGCATGTTGAATATATTTCCAACAATAATGGTTCACATCGCGGGTTTGAATAAGCACCTTTCCGGGTTTTTGTCCGCGTCCTGCTCGGCCGGCAGATTGCACCAATAGCTGAAAAGTACGCTCTGCGGCGCGGTAGTCGGGGGTATTGAGCCCAAGGTCCCCGTCGGCCACCAAGGCCAGTGTCACATGGGGGAAGTGATGCCCTTTGGAAAGCATTTGCGTGCCCACAAGAATTTGCGCCTCTTGGCGTCCAAAGGCTTCAAGAATTTCTTCCATGCGCCCTTCACGCCGCGTACTGTCTTTATCTAGGCGCAACACTTGTCCTGGGGCAAGGGTCTGTAAATATTCGCTGAGTTTTTCTGTTCCTTCACCCATGGGGAGAAAGTGCATACCTTTACAATGACTGCATAAGGCCGGAAAAGGCACGGCATAACCGCAATAATGGCAAATGAGGCGTTCTCGTCCTTTATGGTAAGTGAGGCCAATTTCGCAATGGGGGCAGCGCGCCACTTTATTGCAATCAAGGCAATACATGAGGGGGGCATAGCCGCGCCTATTGAGCAAAATGACAGCTTGCTCGCCGCGGCTGATGGTCTCTTTAAGGGCAAATTCACTTTCCGGCGCCAAGGTGGCTTGGCTTCCTTTTTGTCCGCTGATATTTACCAAGTTGATTTCGGGAAGAGTGCCTCCGCCCACGCGAGCAGGCAGGCTTTGCATTTGCAATTTACCCTGCTTGGCGGCGTAAAAGGTTTTCAAATCCGGCGTGGCAGAACCCAATACCAAGAGGCCTTTTTGCTGGGCAATGCGAAACCACGCCACTTCCTTGGCTTGATAGTGCAATTTTTCATCTTGTTTAAAAGAACCGTCGTGCTCTTCATCCAACACAATGGCGCCCACGTCATGCCACGGCAAAAAAAGGGCCGAGCGCGTGCCTACGATGATGCAAGGCTCTTGGCGTTCAGCCATGTGTCGAAACAGTTTTTCGCGGCTCATGGAGCTTTGATAGCCATGATAAAGGAAGAGCGGTTTATCCGGCAAAGCATTGGACACATCGCGATGTAATTTAAGCGCTAAAGCCACCTCTGGGGCCAGTAAGACCATGGAAAGGCCGCGTTCAAGGCATAGCCTAGCCAACTCGATGTATACGGCGGTTTTTCCGCTGCCTGTGATGCCATAGAGCAGATGGCTTTGGGCTTTTCCTGTGCTTTGGGCTTTTCCTGTGCTTTGGGCTGTGTCCAGTGCTTGTGTAAAAGCCTGTAAAGCTTCGCTTTGCGGTTCAGAGAGCGTAAAACTTGGCTCCACCGGTGGCAAAAGAGCCTCGGACTCTTCTTCCACTTCGCTGGCTTGCAAGCGCACATGGCCTTGCTTTAGCAAAGCAGCGAGAGCCGGCGCAGCTCCTGAGCCCAAGGTTCGTAAGAGTAGGCGTCTATTGACGCTGCCGTGATCTTGTAAATACTCTAAAATGGCCACTTGCTTCACGGCCATGGGGCGCACGGGCCATGGTGGATCTATTTGTAAAACGCACAGTTCTGAGACGGCACTGTCCACCTTGGGGGCTAAAATATGGGCTTGGCCTTGCATGAGCGCATGGGCCAGCGCATGACTTTGGTCTGCGGGTAATTCTTCAAGGCTTTTAAGGTTGAGCAACTGCGCTTTACCATGGTAAAAAGTACGTATTTTGCCTTGGGCAGATCGTAAACCTGTGGGAAGAATGTGGCGTAAAATGTCCCCTTCGGAGCGGCATTGGCGTAAAGCCAATTGTTGGATTAAGGCTAAATATTCTTTGCTCAGCAGAGGGCTTGTTTCCAGCGGTGCCGCCAAGGGTTTAATGTCTATATCTTGCCCGAGGCCGCTTTCACTTTGACTGGGACGTATGATGACGCCCACTCGCAAGCCTTTGCCAAGGGGAATGGCCACACGTAAACCGGGGCAAAAAAAAGAGGCATGTTCCTTGGGCCACCACGCAGGTAGGGCGTAGGTGTAGGTGGCGTAGGGAGGAGTAAGTAGGGCGACGGAATAGAACATGAAGTAGGGTGGGGTTAAAGATACAATTGTTCCCATGCGGAGTGCTTACCACATGGGAACAAGGATTTGATACATTAAAGTATAAGGGGCTTCTTTGTTTTTAGCAAGGGCCGTGTGACGACACTATCTAGCTAAAAGCAAAAAAGCTACATGGTGTCGATGATATTTTTCAACATGCCTTTGAGTTCTTGACGCAATTTTTCATCTTGCATGGCAAAGTATACGTTGGCTGTGAGATATTCGGCCCAGTCGCCTGCATCAAAACGGCGTCCGGTCATCTTTACGGCCAACATGCCTTTATCCTTCGCTAAGGCTTGCAAGGCGTCGGTGAGTTGAATTTCGCCGCCGTGGCCCGGCTGTACCTTTTTCAGATAATCAAAAATATCCGGTGTGAGCACATAACGTCCCACAATGGCAAGGCGTGAAGGTGCTTCATCGCGGGGGGGCTTTTCCACCATGTCGTTGATGCGGTATACGCCGGGGGAAATTTCTGTACCGTCAATGATGCCATAACGGTCAACCTTCTCCTGAGGTACTTCCATAACACCAATGACGGGCATGTTTTCAGCCATGGCCACATCGATGAGCTGTTGCACGCCTGGGGTGCCACCAAACATGAGATCATCGCCCACCATGATGGCAAAGGGTTTATCGCGCACCAATTCTTTGGCGCAAAGTACAGCATGCCCAAGACCCAGCTGTTTCTTTTGGCGCACAGACATGATGTTCACCATTTCAGCCACATTGCGAACGATTTCCAATTTATCCAATTTGCCTGCGCGTTCCAGCACATGCTCCAATTGTAAATTGTAGTCGAAGTGGTCTTCAATGACGTTTTTATCTCTGTTGGTCACAAAGATAACATCTTTAATTTTTGATTGAATGGCTTCTTCCACCACGCATTGTATAACGGGCTTGTTATAAATGGGTAGCATTTCCTTGGGGATATTCTTGCTGGCGGGTAGAGAGCGTGTGCCCCAACCAGCCACAGGAATAATAACTTTACGAATCTTTTCCATAACCTTCCTACTTTGGACGTAAATTCTTAAAACTGTAACATGTTGATGTGAATGCTTTTATGGAAAGCTTGGTTATAATAAAGCAGATTGTTGATAAAATATACTGGGTGAAAACCTTTTCTGAAGAAAAGGTTTTCACCCAGACCCGTTTTACGCTCTATTCCCGTAAAGCTCGCAAGCTCGCCAACGGGAACGCTGCGTGCCCTTCGGGTAGGCCTTTCCAAAAAACTTTATTTGCGACAGAGCCTTCTCTTTGAGAGTAAAGTTTCGCCGCAACGTGATATAATGTATACCTTCATGAGTTTTTCTAGGGCTAAAAAGCAAAATCTGATTTGGCTACACCAAGGCTTTTTGCACAACTTCTGCTAAATATTCAGCGTGTTCGCGCACTTTTTGATTGTTTTCACCTTCCACCATGACACGGCAAAGGTTTTCTGTTCCTGAATAGCGTAAAAGCACGCGTCCTCTTCCTGCCAAATCTTTTTCAGCCTTTTGTATGGCTTTTTGAACGGCAGGCACCGTTTCAATGGGAGGCTTTTTCTCCACTTTTACATTGATAAGTACTTGTGGGAAGGGCGTCAGCAAACCTGCCAACTCAGACAGAGGACGCTCCTTCTCGCACATATAGCGTAAAATTTGTAACGCGGCAAGTAGTCCGTCGCCTGTGGTGCTGTACTGGCGGAAAATAAGATGTCCCGATTGCTCACCGCCCAGCAAATAATTATTTTTGCGCATGGCTTCCATCACATAACGGTCACCCACTTGGGTACGCACTAAGGTGCCACCGCGTTCTTGCATGAAAACTTCCAGCGCCATATTGCTCATGACAGTGGAAACCAGCGTTTTTTGTAAAAGTTCACCGCGTTCCAACATGGCAGATGCACACAGGGCCATGATTTGGTCACCATCTAAAATGGTTCCATGTTCATCCACCACAATGAGACGATCTGCATCGCCATCTAAAGCTAAGCCGATATCTGCGCGCACTTCACGCACTTTGTCGGCCACTCTTTGGGGATGCAAAGATCCATAACCATCGTTGATATTCATGCCATTGGGCTCGGTGCCCAAGGTGAACACTTCTGCACCCAGTTCTGCCAAGGCCATGGGGGCAACCTTATATGCGGCGCCGTGAGCGCAGTCAATAACAATGCGCAGGCCCGTCAAAGACATGTGGGCAGGAAAACAAGACTTGGTATAGACGATGTAGCGACCGCTGGCATCTTCAATTCTTTTGGCCCGTCCAATTTTCTCAGAAGAAGGATATTCCCATTTTTGGGTGCTTTGTACAAGATTGGCAATGGTGTCTTCGGTTTCGTCGGCCAGCTTATAGCCTTCTGCGTCGAAAAATTTAATACCATTATCATGATAGGGATTGTGCGAAGCAGAAATAACCACGCCAAGGTCGGCGCGCATGCTGCGAGTTAAAAAGGCAATGGCCGGTGTGGGTAAGGGCCCCACCATGATGACATGCATGCCCATGGCACAAAAACCTGCCGCAAGGGCTGATTCAAATACATAGCCAGAAAGGCGTGTATCCTTACCTATGAGCACTTTATGGGGATGTTCTCCACGGCGAAAATAGGTACCGGCCGCAAGGCCAAGGCGTAGGGCCATTTCTGCCGTCATGGGGTGTATGTTGGCTTTACCGCGAATGCCGTCGGTGCCAAAAAGTCGCTTTTGCATGCGAGACTCCTTGCGTGTGTACAGGTGTTATTTTTTGAGTAAAAGCCAAACGTCGCCTTTCGTATAGACAGACATGGCTTTATCATGGCCTTTTTGCCCTTCTCCGGCATACAAATCAATACGTCGCATTTGTATGGCGCCGCCTGTATCGTGCGCAAAACCAAGCCCATTGAGAACTTTAGTATTTCCTTTGAGCTCTCCAGCTTTGGTTTTTCCCGTAGTTGGCAGAGTATAGGCTAAAATACCGCCCAATGGCAATACTCTCGGGTCAGAAGCCATACTCACCCAAGGGGTTAAAGCTCCGCCCACGGTTCCTTGTGGCTTAGGTGCGCCGTAGCGGAAAAAAGCATAGCCCGAAGAAGCTTCCAAGAAAGCACGCTTCTTTTTGTCGGAGGCCTTATCCCACCACTCACGCAAGCCTTGCATGGTGGCTTTTTTTCGCGGTAATTCCTTGGCAGACATGAGGTAGCCCAGCATACTTTTGCCTTTCCACCCGTTGAGGCCGCCAAATAAGATGGCTTGCGTAGTGCCATCGTCAAAGGCTAGTAAGCCGGAACCTTGCAGCATGAGCTCATAGGTATCCACAATGTGTGGCATCCACGCTATTTCCAGGTTACGATTTTGCAATGCGCCGTCCAAGTCAATTTGCGCGCGACTAAAATAAGGAGGATCAGGACGAATGACCTTGCTAAAGGCTTGTTCTGGGCAACTGTGTGTGGCTAGGCAATATGCTAAATGCGGCGCAATTTCTTCGGGAACGCGATATAAGGGATGGGTATAGCCTTCTTTCTTGGTGCGGCTGGCGGCCTTCACCGGAGAAAAATACGAGGTGAAATGCGTTTTGGGGCTTAGGTGCAACCATGTAAAATTTTTTGCCAAGAGGGTGGGGTCTTTGTCTAGGCGTGGCAAAAGTTTTTGCAAGAGCAAAAGAGAGTCGGTGAGCTGAGCCCAGGTGATGCGTCTATCCTTATGGATGAGGGCAAAATCCTTTTGTGGTTGGGCGCGAGTGTAAGCGAGGGATTGCTCAAGGCCTTTGCCAAGCTCTTTCCAAGAGCTAAGGCCCATGCGTTCTTTTTGTAAGGCAAGGGCGCGCTTTAGTGCACTATTTGTGCTGAGGGGAACCAAGAGTTTTGCCTCGGAAGAAAGGTCTTCCATTTTTTTGGAAGTGCTTTCGGCCAACGCAAAGCTGGTTTCAATGCCGAAATTCAAGGCCACAAGAAGGAGAGCCATGCAGGCCATAACGGAGAAAAAGGGTGCTGTGTTTTTCATACGCTGGCTTGTACCATAGCTTTTCTTCCATGAAAAATATGGACATTTGCCTAAAATTAAACTATGCAAGTGTTATCTTGATTTTATAAGGAGAGCCACCCATGGCGCAAAAGAAAATCGAACGCAAAAAAGAATTAGATCGTCGCCGTAAGCGTCGTGCAGAACGCTTAAAGCAACGTATTCGTGTTGCCAAAGCTGAAGCCAAGGCGAAATAAGGTTTTTTAACCTTTTGGGCCTGTTCTAAGCACTTTATGGGGAATGCCCTTTAAAGCACTTGGGACAGGCCCTTGCTTTACATCTTTAAGGACCCTATCAATATATTTTGAATAAGGTTTTTTCTTCATATTTCCAAAAATTTAGGACAGACCATGCCTATCTATGAATATCAGTGCCCGCAGTGCCAAGCTATTTTTGAAGAGTGGCTCAGTATAAGCGAATCCACAGACAAAGCCCCTTGCCCTCAGTGTAAAACCGAAGCTAGCCGTATTATATCTAATACGGCATTTGTGCTTAAAGGGGGCGGTTGGTATGTGACAGAATATGGCAATCGTAAAACGAGCAACAACAATAGTAGTGCCACAAGCACGCAGCCTGCCGCGGCCGAAAGTGCTGCGCCGGCGCCTTCAGCAACATCTAGCAGCGCGCAAAGCACCTCTGGTGCCACCCAAAGCGCCAGTGCCTAAGGCAAGGAGAATAGCATGATTGAGAGATATAGCCGCGAGGCCATGAGCTCCCTTTGGACCCTGGAAAAGCGTTATGACGCTTGGCTTAAAGTGGAACTTGCCGTTTGTGAAGCTTGGCATGAATTGGGTCGCATTCCCACCGAAGCCATGGAAGTTATCCGCGCCAAAGCTGCTTTTAATGTGGATAGAGTTTTGGAAATTGAAGAAACCACACGCCACGACGTTATTGCTTTTTTAACTTCCGTGGAAGAATTTGTGGGCCCAGAAGCTCGCTTCATTCACCTTGGTTGTACTTCTTCTGACATTGTGGACACAGCCAATGCTGTTATGTTGCAAGATGCCGGTGTGCTCATTGTGGAAGATATTAAAAAATTGTTGGAAACCATCAAAAAGCTTGCCCATGATTGGAAAGGCACCATTTGCATGGGCCGCACCCATGGTATTCACGCCGAGCCCACCAGCTTTGGCTTAAAGATGGCCGGCTATTATGCTGAATTTAGCCGTCACTTGGATCGCGTGGAAGCCGCTTTGGAAAACATGCGCGTGGGCAAACTTTCCGGTGCCGTGGGCACGTATGCCTTCCTTGGTCCCGATGTGGAAGCCCTTACCATGAAGCATCTTGGCCTTGAAGTGGATCCGCATTCCACCCAAATCATCCAACGTGACCGTTATGCTCAATTCTTCACGGCCCTTGCCATCATGGGCGGTGGCATTGAGCGTCTTTGCGTTGAGTTGCGTCATTTACAGCGCACCGAAGTGCTGGAAGTGGAAGAAGGTTTTAGAAAGGGCCAAAAGGGTTCTTCGGCCATGCCGCATAAAAAGAATCCCATTTCTGCAGAAAATATGACAGGTCTTTCCCGTTTGTTGCGCTCCAATGCTGTGGCAGCCATGGAAAACCAAGCCCTTTGGCATGAGCGTGACATCAGTCACTCCTCTGTGGAACGTGTTATCATGCCGGATTCCACCATTTTGGCTGACTATATTTTGAATCGCTTAAATAACTTGTTGAGCGGTTTGGTGGTGAAGCCTGAGCGTATGCAAAAGAATATGGATCACTCCTTGGGCTTATACTATTCCCAACGTGTGCTCACCAATCTTATTGATAAAGGCTTGCCACGTCAAAAAGCTTATGAGATGGTACAAGCTTGCGCCATGCAAAGCTGGGAAAGCCAAAAGCCCTTTGCTGATATTGTACGTGCCAATGCCGATATTACGGCACTGATTGATGGTGATACTCTTGCAGATTTGTTCAATTCTGGCTACTATTTGCAGCATGAAGACACCATTTTTGCACGTATTTTTAACGCCTAAGCCGTAGAGGAAAAAGCCTATGTTAGAACTAAAAAAACGCCTTGCACGCATTCTTATAGAAAAATCTTACAAAGAAGGGGATTTTACCCTAGCTTCTGGTCGTAAAAGCGATTATTACTTTGATTGCAGAGTAACTGCTTTGCATCCGGAAGGCTCTTGGCTCATCGGTACGCTTTTTAATAAGATGTTGGCCGAGGTGGACATTAAGGGCGTGGGTGGCATGACCCTTGGTGCAGACCCACTTGTTTCTGCCACCACGGTGATTTCCCATGAAAACAACCGTCCCTTGGCTGGTCTTTTGGTACGTAAAGAAGCCAAAGGTCATGGTACCGGTCAATACGTGGAAGGCCTTGGCAACTTTGCCAAAGGTGATAAAGTGGCCATGGTGGAAGATGTGGTGACCACAGGTGGTTCCTTGCTCAAAGCTTGCACACGCGTGCAAGATGCCGGTTTGGAAATTGTGGCCGTATGCACCATATTGGATCGCCAAGAAGGCGGTAGGGAAATTTTGAAAGAGCATGGTTTTGAATTGCTTTCTCTCTTCACTCGTGAAGAATTGGTGGCTTTGGGTCGCTCTTAAAAAATATTAGAAGCTAAAAGGTGTATGGGGCGTGTTCATGCTCCATACACCATGAAATAACAGTGTGCGCAGGAAAAGTGGTATACAATGGTGTTTGGG
This sequence comes from uncultured Desulfovibrionaceae bacterium, assembly GCA_964370835.1. Lineage (GTDB taxonomy): Bacteria > Desulfobacterota > Desulfovibrionia > Desulfovibrionales > Desulfovibrionaceae > CAYJAD01. The sequence continues at coordinate 20,686 of CAYJLO010000023.1, read as the reverse complement.
AAATATATGAAAAAGACAGTGTTTCTTACCGGTGTTTGGGCTTTACTTTCTGTCCCTTTTATTTCTCCTTTGTATGCCGCCAATTGGCAACCTCGTATTCCCAATGCGGCACTACCTCCTCGCATTGTGGCTGTGGATAAATCACAGCAGCAATTCTATTTATACAATGAAAAGCAAAGCAATTTGCTGGAATTAGCTTATAATTACCCTTGCACCACAGGTCAAAAAGACGGCGATAAAGAAGTGGTCAATGACTTACGCACCCCAGAGGGCGTGTATTTTGTGGTGTATAAAATTGCCAAGGGTTTAGATTTTAAAGAATACGGTGGCATAGCCTATACGCTCAATTATCCCAATCCTGTGGATAAATTACGTGGTAAGACGGGCTATGGTATTTGGATTCATAGTAAGGGCGATGGCATCAAGCCGCGCATTACTCGAGGCTGCATTGCCATTGGTTTGGAAGAAATTGACGAAGTGGGCTCTTTACTAACTTCTGGCACCGCCGTGGTGGTGGGGGAAAAGCTCAATACCCAAGCCGTACCCATGGCCGACGATGGCACCGCCGAGCATTTGCGCCGCCGCATGGAACAATGGACCAGAGCATGGGCCAGCCGTTCCACAGATTTTTTTGAATTTTATGATGGCGAATCTTATACCAAAGCCATGCCCGAAACCTTTAAGGCTTTTCGCGATAATAAAGAAAGATTGTTTAAGCGTTTGCCTTGGATAAATATTTTTAATCGCGAAGTGCATGTGTTGGAAGGCCCCGGATATTGGGTCACCTGGAGCGAGCAATTTTATCGCGCGCCCAATTTATCCACAGAGGGCATACGCCGTTTATACTGGCAACGCGATGCCGACAATGTGTTTCGCGTGGTGGGCATGGAATGGATTCCCAGTGATTTAGGTTTGCAAGCTGCCTATGAAAAGGGTGAGCTTGTGGCCAGTGCACAGCAGACCAGCGATGCTTCTTCTTTGGCCAAAGGCGAAAAACCCTTGGTGCCGCCTTTGTCCATGCCAGAGCAAGAAGGTCAAGGCGATGACCAAGACGTTGCGCAGAATGCAGGAAAAGATGCGGAGCAAAAGCCGGAAATATCTGCTCCCATACAAGCTGTGAATTTAAGTGCCAAGGTGCAAGCTGAGGTGACACAAGCTTTTCAAGCTTGGCATGATGCGTGGGAGCAGCGTGAATCCAGTGCTTTTTATGCTTTGTACGATAAAGAGCGTTTTGGTAAAGAAGCCGGACAAAGTTATAGCGATGCCTATGGTGATTTGCAAAAAATTATGGCACCGTACTTTAAAGCCCCTTGGGTGGAGTTGCTCAGCGTAAGCTCCAGTATGCATGCCAAGCAAGATATGGTGGTTGTGACCACCAATCAATGGATTTTCATACCTGGACAAGATCCTCGTCAAGGCAGTCATATTCTGTATTGGAAGCAAAATGCCTCCGGACAGTGGCGCATTGTGGCTTCTGAGTGGAACGAAGCTCCAGGTTCTACGCAAGTGGCCTATTTAGAAAAAATCAGTGCAGAAATTGGCACCATGTTGGAAGCGTGGCGTCAAGATTGGCTTTCTGCCGATGTGGATGCTTATTTACGCCACTATGCGCCACAAGCGCGCCAAGGCGGCAGAAATAAAAATGGCATAGGCACACATAAAAAACGCTTATGGAAAAAAGATCCTCCTGCGCGCATTGAGCTTAGCGGTATGCGTGTACTCATTGATACGCACGGAGTGCAGGTGGATATGACACAAGTGTACACAGACAAACATGGCCGTGGAGATAAAGGAACAAAAACTCTCTTACTGGTACCATCTAAAAATGGATGGAAAATAAGTAAGGAAGATTGGACAGCAACCTCTTCATAAAGGAGAGCTGATGCATTTATCCCGTGAAAAAATGAACGTTATTCTCATGTATGACAGTGGTGAGAGTACGCGTTTTCGTGTGCGGAGAAGTCGCTTTCGTTGGCTCATGAGCTTTTGCATACTAAGTCCTTGTGTGGCCGCTTTGGCTCTCACGGCTTGTTATTTTTTATGGCAAGAATATGCTCAGCTTGAGCAAAAACACAGTGTGTTGGAAAAGCAAAGTCAAGATGCCACCGTGCATCTTACGCGCTTGCAACACGTGCAAGTATTGCTTGAAAAGCATAAAAAAGTAGAAAATGCCATCATGACTCACGTGGCGGCGGAAAAGCCTGCGGAGGAGACTGTGGATTTGTCGGCACCAGAGGTGCAGAACGATTTGCAGCAAGATGGCCCAGGGCACGATCCCTTTCCTGAGCTCAATGCCGGCGTGTTGAAAATGGAAAATGTATCTGCTTCTTTATTGGGTTCTGATCGTCTTCGGGTGGCTTTCAACTTACGTAATAGCGGCACCGAAAGCATTTCCGGCGAGGTTTTTTGTATATTAAGTCTTGCCGATGGAAAGACAATTACCTTGCCGTCAAATCCTCCCGAGGCAGCCAAGTATAAAGTAAGCAACTTTAAAAGTGCTGTTCTTTTTATTCCTCTGAATCAAGAATATGACCTCACCAATGCGCAGGTTATTGTGGAAGTGAAAGATCATACTGGCGAACCTGTTTACAGAAATATTTATCCTTTAACTCAATAGTTTTTAAATTCAAACGGTTAATTGAGTTAGGAACAAGAGGAACAATGAAAAGTACGCCACATGTGAGGGCGTACTTTTTTATTGTCTTGACAATGAATTATTATTATAGTGGGTTATGTGAGTTAGGAACAAAAGGAACAGTAAGTTATGCACAATAATATAAGGAGAAGTCATGCTAGAACTCATGAAAAAGAGACGTAGTATCCGCCGCTTCACATCGGAGGCTGTGTCCCAAGAGCAGTTGCAAAAGATTTTACATGCAGCATTGTTGGCCCCCACCTCCATGAATAAAAAGCCTGTGGAATATGTGGTGGTGGAAGATAAAGACATGCTTCATGCTTTATCTGAGTGCAAGGCACATAGTGCTTCTTTTTTGGCTCAGGCCGCAGTGGGCATTGTGGTTGTGGCTGATGCTGAACTCACCGATGTGTGGGTGGAGGATGCTTCCATAGCCGCCATTGCCATGCAATTGGAAGCCGAGCATTTGGGGCTTGGTTCCACGTGGATTCAAATGCGTCTACGCCAGAGTAAAGAGGGGGTTAATTCAGAGCAAGCTATTCGTGAGCTTTTAGGCATACCCGAAAAATATGGCGTGCTTTGCATTTTAGCTTTAGGGCATAAGGCTGAAGAAAAGGCGGCGTATACTGAAGCTGACGCCCCCATGAACAAGGTGCATAAGGGGCATTTTAATCAGCGTTAAATGTTTTGTAGTTCAAGGATGAATTTTTAAAAGTTGTTTCTTTAGGGGCTTTTGGTTTTCCCAAGAGCCCCTTTTTTTATGCGCTCACCAAGAGGGGAAAAAAGAGCCCCATAGCTATTGCGAAAAGAAAAACGCTTAAGCAAATGGCCACTATCAGCGGTGTTTTAAAAAAAGATTTTAATAAGATGATGCTTGTGATGCTTACGCCGCCGCTTCCCACAAAAAATGCCATGATGCTTCCCAGTCCCATACCTTTTTCCAAGAGAATCTTGCTGGCAGGAATAATGGTTTCAAGGTGGACATGTAGTGGGAGGCCCATGAGGGCGGCTAAGCCTAAAGATGCGAGTGAATCATCGTGCGTGTAGTGCACCAAAAAGCTTTGCGGTGCAAAACTGTACACCAAGGCGCCCAAGACAATACCCATGAGTAAGTAGGGGAAAGCTTGTTTGAAGTTCACAAAACCGTTTATGACTGCATGGCGTAGATGATGCCAAAAAGAGGGCTTAGGAGGGCAGTTCGGCGTGGAGTATATGCCCTGAGGGTGAGCATGGCCACAACAAGATTCTGCGTGAGGATTTTCTACGGCGTTTTGGATAAGATGGCGTTCAAAATGGCATTTTTGTAGGCAAAAGCTCACTCCCACGGCAAATAGAGCCACAGAAAGAGTGTAGCAAAATGTAAAATAGAAGCCAAAGGTGGTGAACATAAGGGCCATAATTATGGGTGATACCAGTGGAGAGCAGAGGAGAAAGGTCATGGCTGGTCCAAAGCTTACTTTGGCGCGTAACAGGCCTTGAAGCATGGGAATGGTGGAAAAGGTGCATAGGGGGGTGAGAGCGCCAAAAGCAAATGCCACCATATGTCCACGACCGTGTGATGCTGCAAAAAAGCTCTGAATTTTTTTCAAAGGCACATAGGCAAGCACTAAGCCCATGAGAATGCTCATACCTAAAAATATGGCGGAAAATTCTAGGGCGAGGTGCAAAAAAGCATCGAAAAAGTTCTCTAAATTCATGGATGCTGCATCAAAGCTAAAATCGTGGCTATGCTCTAAACCATGGTCGTGTGCTGCGTCATGTCCCGCATGCTGATGATCGCTATGAAGGTGTTCGTGTTCTGTATGGTTTTCATGCTCTGCATGAGAATGAGCATCGTGGTCGTGATCATCATGAGGCTCGTGATTTGTATTGTGGTCATGACTGTCATGGTGCTCATGGTCATGTGCTAGATAGGTATCATGTGAATTTTCAGAGGTGCTGGACATGAATTCTCCTTTTTGAAAATGAATGTCTATTCTTTCCATAAAAAGAGCAAGTGTCAAGGGGGTAAATGCTCGTTTTGGCACATAAAAAGTAAACGCAGGTAGAACCTGCGTTTATACTTTGTCTTCCATGACAAACCCCTTATGCGTCCTGCTTTGGGTAATGACTCCACCAGCGTTGTTTTCCTCCGGCCTTAGCACAAGCTTGCGTAAGGCCGGGAAAACGTGGGGAGGGAATACAAAGAACTTATATTGCGTGGCGCTTAAGCGGCCATGGTGGCAATAAGTTCTTGAGCATTGGTGTTGGAAGGATCAAGGCCAAGCACTGCTTCCAAATGTCCTTTAGCTTCGTCGTTACGTCCCAAAGATATGAGTATGCCAGCAAGACTTACTTGAATGGCATGTGCTTCAGAAGATACTTGCATGCTTGTTTCCAAAGCAGGCACCACATCAACCAAGCGTCCCAATTGATAGCCTTCGCGCACGAGGCAGTTGAGAGCGATAATATTTTCAGGGTTCAGCTCATGTGCGCTGGAAAAATGTGCATATGCTTGCTCATGGTCGCCAAGCTCCATGTGAACGAGACCAATGCCGGTGAAAGTTTTGTCGGTGGCTTCTAAAGAATGCGCTTTGGTGTAGAGCACCATGGCTTCTTCAAGGTTAGCACGTTGTACAGCAATGGTTGCAAGTCCAAGATAGGGAGCAGCCAAAGTACCGCCATGGGTTACAGCCTTACGATAATACTCTTCAGCTTTATCAAGATCGCCCATAAATAAGTAGCATTCACCTAATTCTTTGTTGATTTCATAATCGAGTTGACTCATGGTATCCCTCCCAAAAGGATATGGTTAATGATGTAGACAGCACGTTGCTGTGATACTTTGCAAAACATGATGCACAGCTTGTGCCAAAAATAAAATAGTCAATTATTTTTGAATATTGTTTTGAATTTTACTTTGGGAAGGTAGTTTTTTCCTAGCCTTATGGTGTCTAGACACACTTTAGAAAAGGTAAAACTTCTCTATAGGGCGGCAAAAACTACCATGAGCTTTGTATACAAATACATTCGTATTTTTAACCATATAAAATGAAAAAGTCCTCTGCATATAATATACAGAGGACTTTTGTATTTTGCTTGAGAGTATCATTGTAGCCGCTGCAACAGCCTTATAGGCCGCCAGCCACGGTGATATGGTGCAACATTTTCCCAAGAACGCCTGCAATATCTAGCGTGGAGGTATCGATGATTATGGCTCCATTGGCGGGTTTTAGTGGAGCCACCGCACGATTACGATCCATGGCATCGCGTTGACGAATTTGCTCTGTCAATTGCATAAGGTCCACTTGTTCTCCGTGGGCCTCCAATTGACGTTGGCGACGTACGGCGCGAATTTGAGCCGTGGCATCCAAAAAAAATTTAAAACGAGCTGTGGGAAAAACCACCGATCCCATGTCTCTGCCTTCAGCCACCAAGGGAGATGCATGTCCTAAATCTATTTGTGCTCGTTTTAAAATTTCTCGTACCACAGGCACAGTGGCTAAGCGAGATGCCAACATGCCCACCTTTTCGGTACGAATTTCGCTGCGAACCGGTTCGTTATTGCAGAGCAATGTGGTGGTGGCACCGCTGCCGCTAAGGCTAAAGCTCCACTGCTGGCATTGTTCTTCGAGGGTTTCGGGGGCGCGTTTTTCTGCCCCTTCGCCAAGGCGTAAAGCCAAAGAGCGGAACATGGCACCTGTGTCCATGTAGGCAATGTTCAAGTGCGATGCCAAAGACTGGGCCAAGGTGGACTTTCCCACACCTGCTGGGCCGTCTATGGTAACAATAGGGAGTGGGAGCTGTTGGTTCATGGCTAAAGTACCTCGGCAAAGGCTTGCAAGAAATCTCTATTTTCTTGCTCTGTGCCCACGGTGATGCGGCACAAATGTGGTAAACTATAGCTTTTGAGCGCACGGATAATAAATCCTTTGCGCAAGAGGTCTTCAAAAATCTGTGGAACCTCTTTACCTTTGGGAGGGGCAAACATGAGAAAGTTTGCATGGCTTGGCCACACGGTGCATCCCAGTTTTTCTAAACCGGCATGCAACTGCTCGCGTCCTGTACGGGCCATCTCAATGCTTTGCTGATAAAAAACTGTATCATCAAGGGCGGCAAGGCCGGCTTCTTCAGCCAAAATATTCACGGAAAAAGGCATGCGGGCGCGCCAAAGATATTGCGCCAAGGCCTCTGGCATGACGGCATAACCAAGGCGAATACCAGCAAGCCCATAGCTTTTAGAGAAAGTGCGCAAGAAAACAATATTATCCGCATGCTGTCCTTGGGCCAAAAGGGAATATTTAGCTTCGTCGGTGAAGTCCATATAGGCTTCGTCTATGACCAAAAGGCAAGTTTCTGGTAAGGATTTGGCTAGATTTATAATGTCATTGGCGTCAGGGCAAAAGCCGGATGGATTGTCCGGAGTGGTGACAAAAACCAACTTGGTTTGGGCATCCACAAGGGAAAGCAAAGCGTCAAAGGGCATGGTGTAGTCATCAAGCAAAGGTGTTTGACGCAACTCTAAACCGCAAATTTGCGCTTGCACGCTGTACATGCCAAAGCAAGGCTTAAAGCAGACAATATTATCATGACCGGGAATTGCACGCACGCGCATGAGAAGGTCTATGATTTCATCGGAACCATTACTCACCACTATGCACTCAGCTTTCACTCCATGCTTTTGAGCTAAGGCTTGTACCAATCGCGGATTACCCCCTTGAGGGTAGCGAAATACTGTGCCGGCGGCGCGGCTAAGGCGTTCTTGCACCAGCGGTGAGGCGCCAAGGGCATTTTCATTGCTGGCCATTTTTACAATGCGCTCGCAACCATAGCGGGCGCGTATATCTTCAATGCTTAAGCCGGGAACATAGGCTGTGAGGGCTTCAATTTCCGGACGTACAGATACAGATGCAGATTTTTTTGACATGGGCTAAACCTTACAAGTGGACTAAAATAAAAAGGGCCGTTGCTAGGCAACAGCCCTAAGTGTTAACACTATGCCTTGAGGGAAAATTTTTGTCCATAAGAACTTTTCCCGTCCAATGCTCTTTTCAAAAAAGTCAGCCATGGAAAATCTTTATGGTAAAGATTTTACCATGCAGTTACTCATTATTCGGGACGAATTGTGAGTACTGGTTGTTTGGCGTTTTTAACCACGCTCTCAGCCACAGAGCCGAAAAGCATGCGATCAAGGCCTTTACGTCCATGGGTTCCCATGATGATAAGGTCCACTTTTTCTTCTTCGGCTTTTTCCACAATTTCCTCTGCCGCGTAACCCACAAGCACATGGCCTTTGGCCACTACGCCGGGGAAGTTTTCAGATACGAAAGAATCCATGGATTTTTCAGCGCCGGTAACAATCTCACCCACAAAATTTTCAATGGTATTGGGCGGCACATGAAAACCTACATATTGGCTCAACGAAGGAGCTGTATAAACCACTACGATTTCAGCGTTCATTTGTTTAGCAAAAGTAATGGCGTATTCAGCAATAACTCTACTATGATTAGATAAATCCACAGCGCATAAAATCTTTTTAATTTCTTTCATGATGATTCCTCATGTTTTGCATAATTTTAGTATAATTCAATGCTCTTGCGGTATACCGCTTTGTTGTAGAGTAGATGAAATATCGTAGTCTGTCTACGGTTTATGTGACAAAAAGAGCAAAGGGAAATATTTTCCTCTAAAGTTTTTCGAAGTTTAGTTATTTTGCATGGTTACAAAATCTAATGTCTATGGCAGGATTTTTGCATTTAAATTACAAACGCCAAGGTTTGGAGGTGCTATGAATATACGCACACAAAACATTGAGGCCTTACTCTCTCAACAAGAGTTGCAAGCCAAAAAGACCGCTTCCGTGCAAAACGGTGCTGGTGCTGGTTTTGCGCAAGCTTTTGCAGAGCAGGCCACCCTTGGTGGTACAGTGGACAACGCCGCGCAAAGCGTTACTACTATTGGGGTTCAAACCAATATTGTACAGCAATTGCTCGTGCAGAATGCGGAAAATATTGCCGCAACGGGTACGACTACATCCACGCAAAGTGTCATAGATCAAGCATCAGGTGCTTTGGACATGTGGGAGTCGTATGCCAACACACTGCAAACACCGGGGGGTGAAGGTAATTTGCGCCAAGCATACTCTTTACTAGAGGGTATCGAATCGCAGGTTTCATCGCTGAAGAACTCTTCTAAAGAGACTCTTGAGCAAAACCCTGAACTAGCTAGCCTTGTGAACGAATTAGAAGTTATGAGTGTCACCGAAAAGATAAAGTTTAATCGCGGTGATTATATAGCTTAATGGCAAGGTTGCTTAAAAACGCCGTACGAAAGTGCGGCGTTTTTTTCTCTTCCTCTTTTCAAGTAATATATCCTCTTCGAGGGCAAGTATTTGCCAATGTCACGAATTTTTGATACATGAGTGCAAGTTTGTAGATATTTCTCCTTTATGATTACCGTCAACAGTAGGGGCCACCATGGGATATGATTTAGATGATAAGACAGACAATGATGACGACATCATTGAACTTACTGAAGTTATAGAAAAAGGTACTCCTGTAGCATCCGCACCTTCCTCCAGTCAGGAAGATATTTTTGGCCCTGCCATGAGCGATCTTGGTAACGCTAAAGTACCCGACTTACCTCCAGAAATGGATGTGGATTTAGATGCTTTATTGGCGCAAATGGATAGCGATGGCGGTTTTTCGCATCTGGAAGAAATGGAAAGAGCCAAGGCCGCTGAGGCCGAAGCAGCAAGCCAAGCTGCGTCAGAAAGCGCAGGGGGCGACGATTTTGATTTGGACGCCATGATTGCGCAGGCAGAGGACTTTGTGACGCCTACTGCACCTGCTGCTTCCTCTGGTGGCGCAGCCTCCTCAAGTCAAGATGACGCATTGCCAGATATGGCAGACATTGACGCTCTTTTGGCTGAAATGGACATGCCAGAGCAGCCTGCTGATGACGCCCCCCTTGAGCCAGCTTCTCCTTCAGAGCAAAGTGCGGCTCAAATGGACGAATTGCTGGAAAATATTTTTGAAGAAGGTGCCCCCAAGGCAAAACCTGCGCAAGAGGAAGATGCCTCTGCTGATTTGGACGCTTTGTTTGACAGTGTTCTCAATGGGGAACCAGCTCCGGAGCCTGCCCCTGCTTTTGAAGAGCCAGTTGCACCTGCTCCCATGGCGGCTGAAAAACCATCGCCGGTGGATGTTTCCACCATGCATTTTGGCGAAGAAAAAACACCTTCTTCAGCTTCCAAAGATGATTTGGATGCTTTATTTCAAGATGTGTTGGGAGAGACTTCTTTGTCTGCCGCCGATGTTGCCAAGGCTGTGGTAGATGTGCAAGAAAAGGACGAACCCCTTGCACAAGAGCCAGACATGGAGCTTCTTGATACACTTTTTGGAGAAAATAGCGCCGAAACGCCTCCAGCTCCTCCTGCGGACATGCCTTCTGGTGACCAATTGTCCCAAGAAGTATCGCATATGGTGGATGAAGCCTTGTCCTTTATGCAAGAGCCGGCCCCTGCCGCGCCTGCCATGGCAGAAGAAGATGATGTATGGACATCCACCGCCGCTGTGGCTTCTGCTGTGACGGCTTCGGCCGTGGTTGATGAAGTGGTAAAACCACAAGCCGCAGAGCCCGTGGGAGCGCCCGTTGTGGATACCGCCACGGTTCAACGTGTGCAAAGCTTAGAAGAGCGTTTGACGCTTTTAGAAGAGCATGTGGCAGAAAGTATGGGCGCGAGCGAAGCGAATTTTACGGCGTCTTTACAAGATTCTCAGGGGCAAATGAACTTTGTGCAGGAAGAGCTACAAGCTTTGCGAGAGCAACATGCAGGCCAAGCTCAGCGTTTAGCCACCTTGGAAGAGCAAATGCAAGCCTCAGAGGCAAGCATGAGTGCCATGCAGGAAGCCATGCAGGCAGAACAAGCGGAGCAAGTAGAGCAGCTTGAATCGGTGGAGTCAGCTCAAAATGCCGCAGAAATGGAAGCGCAAAAAGAACAGCTCACAGCATTGAGTGCGCAATTGGGCGAGCTTGCAAGTCGTGTCGCATTGGCAGAAGAAAACAATCAAGCTCAGCGTTTAGCCACCTTGGAAGAGCAAATGCAAGCCTCAGAGGCAAGCATGAGTGCCATGCAGGAAGCCATGCAGGCAGAACAAGCGGAGCAAGTAGAACAGCTTGAATCGGTGGAATCAGCTCAAAATGCCGCAGAAATGGAAGCGCACAAAGAACAAATTACTACTTTGAGTGCTCAACTGGCTGAACTTGCAGGCCGTGTGACTGCTGCGGAAGAAAACAGCCAATCCATAGTGCGCGATGCTCTGGCGCGCGATGTGGCAGCGCGTGAGGCTTTATCCTCTTACATAGAGAAGCTGGAAAGCGTGGCCAAAGAGGCTGTGGAAAGAGAATCTGAAGCGCAACAGCATGTGCATGGCACCATGGAACAATTGGAGCAAGCTCTGCAAGCTCAAGAGCAGCTTTCCATGACCTATGCGCAACGCTTAACAGCATTGGAAGAGCGTTTGGCGCATCAAGAAAAAACCATGCAAGAGAATGTAGAAAAAATGGCCGCCGCCGCCGCCGCAAAAATTTTGCGTGAAGAAATTGCGGCGCTGTTGGCAGAATAGGTTTCATTTACGAGGAATTTATATTTACAAAGGCTTTTGCTTTGGGCAAAGGCCTTTTGTGTGTATTCAAAGGAGGGGGCGGGGGATAGCTTTCGTCTTCTCTCCCGCTCGGTACAGCCCACTGGGGGCCAAGGCCATTCCCCTAAGAGCGGGTTTTTTTAACGGGCCCATGAAGGGCTAAGGTGGTTTATGGACAAATTGCAAAAAGAAGCCTTGCAAGTGGCTAAAGAGCTTGTGGCTAAATTTATTGAAACACGCACCATTTCTCCTTCTAACTTTGCAGAGACATTTCCCTCTGTATATAAAGTTGTGTTAGAAACCATCATGCAAAATACCTCAAAAGAAAAAAATACTCATGACCAATAATGTAGAACCTCTTTGCGCCAAAAAAGCGCACGAACAAGCCGTATCCACCATGTTTGGACGCATTGTTTCTTGGTATGACCTTTTGAATACGGTATTATCTTGTGGTTTAGATAGATATTGGCGCCGTCGCTTGGTGCGAGAAGTGCGCCTTGGCTCCACAGGGCGTGTGCTCGATTTGGCCGCCGGCACCATGGATTTATCTTTAGCCATTCGTAGGCGTTATCCTCAAGCAGTGGTGCCTGCCATGGATTTTTGCCCTCCCATGCTTTTACAAGGTCGTAAAAAACTTAAAGGCCCCCATGCACGCATGGTATGGCCCGTGGCCGCCGATGCCAAACGCTTACCCTTACCTGATAATAGTGTGGATTGTATCACCATAGGCTTTGGCATACGTAATGTGTTGCCACGTCACGAAGCTTTTACGGAAATGCATAGAGTGCTCATGCCGGGTGGGCGTGTATGTATTTTGGAGTTTGGTTCGGGGAAGAATAAGATTTGGGGCGGTTTTTACAATTTTTATCTACGTAAACTCTTACCGCGCATAGGGAAGTTATTTTCTGGTGATGCCAAAGCCTATGAATACCTAGCGGACACCATCACCGCTTTTCCCACCGCAGTGGAGCTGGAAGAAGAATTACGTGCCGCTGGTTTTACCTGTGCATGGCATATTCCGCTCACATCGGGCATAGTATGCATGCATATGGCAGAAAAAAAACGCGAAGAAGCTACTTTCTAGCTTGTGGCAAGCCACACAATGCCAAGGCCCATGCCCATGGCGGTTAGGCCCATGATGCGCAACTGCCCTGTGGGGGCCGTGGCCAAAGACAGAAGAAATGCACGCATGGAATTTGGGGCAAGTATCCAAGGCAAGGACTCAAAAACAAAAGCCAGCCCAAGGGCGGCGAAGAAAAGTTCTGTGTTAAAAAGCATGGCGTACAGTGAAATATTTTTTTGTCATTGTAAAGGCTTCATTTGCTTTGAAGATGTTTCTTAGTTTTTTTCTAGGTTTTTATGGGAGTTAGCTGTTCTTTAGAAGATAAAAAGCTCGTATGAAAAAAAGTCTGTATTTTGAAAGAGTTCTGCTTGCAATTATGGGCATTTCTTCGCATAATACACTGCCTTTGCATGTTGCACGGTAAAAATTGTATGTCTTATAAAATCTTAAAAATGTGGGGCCCCTATGCATATTCTGTTTGCGTTAGCAACTCGTGAAGAATGGGAGTGGGCAAAACCTAGCTATATAGGTGCCTTACCCCAGAATTTGGCGGAACAAGAAATACATTATTTTACCGATTTGCATGAACGGAGTAATGGTGTTCTCATCACTGGTGTGGGGCCGTTAAATGCAGCTCTTTCTTTTGGTAAGGCTTTGTCGTCATTGAAAAAGAATACTGTTGTGGTGAATGTGGGCTTGGCGGGATCCTTTGATTTGACAAAAGCTCCTTTGTGTTCTCATTGGCGTGTTACCAAGGAAATTTATCCTGAGTATGGTCTTGCCACCGATGAAAGAGTGGATGCGCAAGCTTTGGGCTTTCCCCAGTGGCGCACGCCTGATAATGTGGTCTGGGACTCCATTAAGTTGCCAGAACTTTTGAATTTAAATGCCATATTACGCCATTGTCCCTTGGAAGGAAATGCCACAGCCATGACGGTGGCAGGGGTTACCTGCTGTCCGCAACGTGCCGCGCGCTTGGCTTCTCCTTATCAGGAGCCTTTGCTTGAAAATATGGAAGGTTTCTCTTTGGCCTTGGCTTGCGCACGCTATGGTGTGCCTTTTTTAGAAATTCGCACTGTTTCCAATCTTGTGGGTACCAGAGACCCGGAATATCGTGCTTTTGAAAGAGCCCTCGCTGCCATGCGGCCTGTGGTGGAACATCTGTTGTCGTAAGATGGAAAATGAAATGCAACACTTAAAAGAACGTTTAGTGGAAGAATTTCCTCACATGGAGGAAGCGCTACAAAGGGCCACAAATCTTTTGCCTGCACCAGCAAGACCCATAGCTAAACATATTTTTGCCGCTGGGGGTAAGCGTCTTCGCCCCTTTTTGACGGTGCTTACTGCACGTCTTTTTGGCTATACACATACGGATATTTACGATCTTGCTGTGAGTATGGAAATGCTTCACGCCGCCACTTTATTGCACGACGATGTGCTGGATAATGCCACTTCTAGGCGTGGCATGCCGGCGGCACATACGCTCTTTGATACCACCAGCACCATTTTAGCCGGTGATGCTTTATTGTCTGCGGCCAACTTATTGGTGGCAGACTATAATGATATTCGTTTGTGTCGATGTTTTTCAGAAGCCACCATGCAAACGGCCAGTGGAGAGATTTTAGAAATTGAGCACTTGCGTCGTCTTGATCAAGACGATCAAGTCTATGAGGCCATAGTACTTGGTAAAACAGCGTGGCTTTTGCGTGCTTCTTGCGTCATGGGGGCCTTGCGCGCCGGCGCGCATGAAAAAGAGGTGGCCGCCATGGCTACCTACGGACAAGAGCTTGGTATGGCTTTCCAAATGGTGGACGATGCCCTTGATTTTGCGCCCGAAGAGCTTACAGGTAAGCCCACAGGGGGAGATCTTTGTGAAGGGAAGTTGACACCGCCCATTCGACTGTATAGAGAGAGCTTACAAGACGGGGCCAGAGAAGTATTTGACGCAGCCTTTACGGCAGGAAAAATTTCTGCTAGTGAGGCCGCTCGCATTGGCGCAGATATCTGTCGCCGCGGATTTGATACACAAACACGCCAAAAGGCCGGCGAAGCTTTGCAAAGAGCTAAACGGGCTTTGGACTCCTTACCTGGATATACTTTTGGTAAGGTCGAGCGTAATTTGCTTTTAGAAATGGCAGATTACGTACAAAAAAGACAAAAATAGCATTGACGGAGTATTTCATGCTACATCGCATCGAAGTAGGTTTACACCCACATATTGAGGACACCATTGGCAAAAAAACAGCACATCACATTGCCAAGGCATTGGACATTCCCTTGGCGGCTGTACGCCAATTAAAGGTTTTTACTGTGGATGGGCTTTCCCCTGCGCAGGTGCAAAGCCTTATAGATGAGGGCGTGTGGCATGACCGTGTTATGCAAGGTGCCAGCGCTGAACCTTTGGCCATGCAACCTTTTGACGCTGACTTCATTTTAGAAGTGGGCTTTCGCCCCGGCGTGACCGATAACGAAGCACGCACCGCCAGAGATACGGCGGCCATGGTTTTACGTCAAGAACGTGAAAGCCTTAGCGTGTTCACTGCCATTCAGTACCGCTTTTTAAGCACCGATGCTGCGCCCCTTACTTTGGAAATTGTGGAAAACATAGCCAAAGATTTACTTTGTAACGAACTTATTCAGCGTTATCGCGTGAAGAGTAAAGCAGAGTGGGCCGCACAACCTGGTTTTGAACCGCAAGCTGCCGAAGTAACTGGTTCTGCCAGCGATGAAGTGGGTTCATTTACTTTATCTTCCATGAGCGATGATGCGCTTATGCAGGTGAGCCGTGAGAACACGCTGGCTCTTAACCTTGAAGAAATGCAAACCATTCGCAATTACTTCCAAGATCCGGCCGTGAAAGCAGATCGTAGTGCCTTGGGCTTACCTGCTGATCCCACCGATGCTGAGCTTGAAGTTTTGGCACAAACTTGGTCTGAGCATTGTAAGCATAAAATTTTGGCTTCACGCATTCAGTACACCAACACCGAAACCGGTGTGACTGAAGATGTGAACAATTTATATAAAACGTGCATTCGTGACACCACGGCCGCCATTCGTGAGCGCCTTGGCGAAAATGATTTTTGCCGCTCTGTATTCAAAGATAATGCCGGCGTTATTTCCTTTATTGGTGCTTATGATGCTTGTATTAAAGTGGAAACACACAACAGTCCCTCTGCGCTTGACCCTTACGGCGGTGCGCTCACCGGTATCGTTGGTGTAAACCGTGACCCCATGGGCACTGGTATGGGTGCTGAGCTTGTCTGTAACACTGACGTATTTTGCTTTGCTTCGCCTTTCCACAAGGAAGAACTTCCTCCTCGCCTTTTACATCCCCGCCGTGTGCTGGAAGGTGTTCGCGAGGGTGTGGAGCATGGCGGTAATAAATCCGGCGTGCCCACAGTGAACGGTTCTTTAGTATTTGATGAACGTTTCTTGGGTAAACCACTGGTATATTGCGGCACTGTGGGTATTATCCCCACTGAAGTGGCCGGAAAACCAGGCTATGAGAAAAAAGCGCAAGTGGGTGATATTATCGTCATGGCCGGTGGTCGCATCGGTAAAGATGGCATTCACGGCGCCACATTCTCCTCCGAAGAATTGCATGAAGGCTCCCCTGCCACTGCGGTGCAAATTGGTGACCCCATCACTCAGCGTAAGATGTATGACTGCATCATGCGCGCTCGTGATCTTGGCTTGTACAATGCCATCACCGACAATGGCGCCGGCGGTTTATCTTCTTCTGTGGGTGAAATGGCTGAAGATACAGGCGGTTGTATTTTAGATTTATCTAAAGCTCCTTTGAAGTATGACGGTTTGCGTCCTTGGGAAATCCTCATTTCTGAAGCGCAAGAGCGTATGACTTTATCCATTCCACCTGAAAAATTAGATGCTTTCCTTGAGCTTGCCAAAGAAATGGATGTGGAAGCCACCGCTTTAGGTACCTATACCGATTCTGGTTATTTCCACATTGTGTATGGTGATAAAATTGTGGCTCACCTTAGCATGGACTTCATGCATGACGGTGTACCGCAATTGCAACTCAATGCACGCTGGGTGGCTCCTGAGCATGACGATACACGCATTGATATGCCAGACACTGACACTGGTAGCTTCTTAAAGACCATGCTTGGCCGTTTGAATATCTGCTCCAAAGAGTACATCATTCGTCAATATGACCATGAAGTGCGCGGTGGCTCTGCCATTAAGCCTTTGGTGGGTGTAAAGCGTGATGGGCCTTCCGATGCCGGTGTTATTCGTCCTGTGCTTGAATCCGATGCCGGTCTTGTCATTGCCCATGGTATTTGCCCCAAATTCAGTGATTATGACACCTATTGGATGACTGCCAACGCCATGGACGAAGCCATTCGTAATGCTGTGGCTGTGGGTGCTAACCCAGACTTCATGGCCGGTCTTGATAACTTCTGCTGGTGCGATCCCGTCCAGTCCGAAAAGACCCCCGATGGTGAATATAAGTTGGCGCAATTGGTACGCGCTTGTAAGGCCCTTTCGCAATTTGCTTTGGCCTATGGCGTGCCTTGTGTGTCTGGTAAAGACTCCATGAAGAACGATTACACCGGTGGTGGTGAGAAGATTTCCATTCCGCCCACCTTGCTCTTCACGGTCATGGGCGTCATTGAAAATGTATTGCGCACGCAAACATCTGACTTCAAAAAAGCTGGTGATTATATTTATATTGTTGGTGCCACACGCCGCGAAATGGCTGGCTCTGAAGTGGCTCAAGAGTTAAATGTATCTTGTAATACTGTACCGCATGTGGATGCAGGGGCCGCTCTTGCTTCTTACCGTGCTTTGCACCGCGCCATTTATGAGCGCGAAGTTTCCGCTTGTCACGACCTTTCCGATGGTGGTTTGGCTGTGGCATTGGCTGAAATGTGTATCGGTGGACGTTTAGGCGCTGAGGTGGACGTGCAAAATGTGCCTGTGCTTGAATCCATGACCTTGGCAGAGCTTTTATACAGCGAATCTGCCAGCCGATTGTTGGTATCTGTGGCACCTGATAAGGCAGCTGCCTTTGAAGCCACCATGAAGGGCAATATTTGCGCCCGCATTGGTACGGTTACAGAAGATTTGACACTGACCATGAAACGCGGTGATGCCGTGCTTTGTGCAGAGCCTGTGCGTGAACTTGTGACAGCATTTAAGGCTACTTTGGATTGGTAATTATAATTCTAGAAATATAGAATTATAACAATATACGAGCGCAGTGGGTTTTTCCTACTGCGCTTTTTATGTATTGAGTAAGTATATTCCAAGGTTAAGATAGGCTGCAAAGAGACACCAAAGAAAGGTGGGAAATAACAACAATGCAGCCGCACGGGATATTAGGTAAAAGTAATAAAGACATAGTAAAAGCAAACTCAAAAGAACAACAAGCCAAAAAAAGGCCATGAGCTGCCAACCGAGCGTGAAGAAAATATATGTCCAGCCAAAGTTAAAAATGAGCTGAATGAAGTAGAAGTTTAAAGCACAATGCTTTACGTTTACGTCATCTTTGTTCAGATAAATAAGATATGAGGCAAAACCCATGAGGATATAAAGCACCATCCAAACGGGGCCAAAGATAAACGCAGGAGGAGAAAAGGGAGGTAGAGTGAAAGAGGCATACAGAGCAGGGCTTTGGGGAGCTAATTTACTGGCCACAAAACCTATGCTCAGAGGTATCAAAAGGGCGACGATGAGGGGGAAGATTTTTTTAATCATGATCATGCTCCGTGTTTAAGTACGTGCACTATAAGTACTTAACGTGGTGAAACATAGAGTCTTTGTGTGCAAGAAAGCACTTCGCAAGGAATTCTAACCCACTGCTGGCTGGTATGCGGCCGAGAAGTGCTTTCGAAGAACTCACTGCATGCGCCATAAAAAGTTTTTGAGGGTGGGGGAGCTTGCGAAAGCAAGCGGGGGCGGGAACTTTGTTCAAAAAGTTCCCGCCCCCATAGATACTGTCGTCAAATACGCCTTTTCGTTTTTACCTGCGTCATATTTCGCTCGCCTTTTCAGTCATGTATGTTTGTATACACGCCCTCAAAGCTTGCTTATATTCCTTGGTAAAACACGAAAATTCGTCATTTGTCGATAGTATTTACATAAAACCTAAAAATCTATTTCACAGCGGCGTGATTAAGCGGACCATGCCCTTTGCCGGGCGCATAACTTTTGCGTAAGCCCAAATTCACATATTCCTGCGCCTTGGTGATGGCCACGCGTAGGGGCAACTGCTGCCCGAGGTAGGTGGCAATGGCCGCCGATAGAGTGCAACCGGTACCGTGATTGTTGGCGGTGTTCACATGGGCTTGAGGCAAACCTTGCGGGTCAGCGTCGGGTAAACATAACCAATCGGTGAGGACTATGGAAGCATCGAAATGGCCACCCTTAATGAGTACAGCCTTGGCACCCATGCTGAGAAGCTTTTGTCCGGCTTGGGCAATGGCGGCGTCGCTATCAATCTTTATACCGGTGAGAAATTCAGCTTCAGGCCTGTTGGGCGTGAGCAGGGTGGCCAGGGGGATGATACGTTCTTTGAGGGTGCTTACGGCATCTTCTTGCAAAAGGGTATGTCCACTCTGGCTAACGCATACGGGATCAATGACCAAGGGGAAATCTACTTTTTCCAGCTCTGGCGCTAGTGCCTCCATGATGGGCGCGGAAAAGAGCATGCCTGTCTTGGCACTGGCCACTTTGAAACCCTGCAAAACGGCGTGCAATTGCGCCACGGCAAAGGCTGGCTCGGGCGCGTGAATGCCGTGAACGCCTTCCCCATTTTGCGCTGTGAGGGCTGTTATGACGCTCATGCCATAGCCGCCAAGGGCCATGATGGTTTTTATATCAGCTTGAATACCGGCACCGCCGCCACTGTCTGAGCCGGCAATGGTGAGAATATTTGGGGGCTGTAACATTATATGACCTCGTTATTGAATTTTTTTCCACCAAGGGGCAAAGGTTTGCCCTTCCAAGTCAAGGTTGACTTTATCGCCAATGATGGGCGTGAGCAAGGTATAATCTTTGTCCTTGGATGCCTCGGTAATCATGTCCAAGGGAGCTTTCCAATCGTGCAAGGCGATGGAAAATTTACCATTATGCATGGGGATGAGACGCTTTGCACCAAGTTCAGCGGCGGATTTTGCCACGTCTTCTGGTAACATATGAATATGCGGCCAGCCTTTGTCGTTAAATTGACCACAATCTATGATGGCAGTGTCAAAGGGGCCTTCTTTGGAGGCAATTTCAAGGATATGGTCGCCATAGCCCGTATCTCCGCTAAAGAAGATTTTTTCGCTGGGGCTGGATATGGCAAAGGCAGCCCAAAGGGTTTTGTTTTTGCTAAAAAGTCGACTGGAATAATGGCGCGCCGGTAAAATCTGCACTTCCACAGCATTTCCCAAGGAAAAGCTCTCGTACCAATAGCCTTCCAATAATTGCTCTGGGGTATATCCCCACAATTCCAAATGCGCCCCCACACCCAAGGGGCAAATGATGCTTTTTTTAAGCAAAGGCTGTAAAGCCCTCATGGCATCATAGTCCAAATGGTCGTAGTGATCGTGGGAAATGAGAATATAATCCAGCATTGGCATGTCGGCCACGGTGTATACGTTGGAGCCTTCGAAGGATTCATTTAAGAAGGAAAAAGGTGCTGCGTAGGGGGCAAACACAGGGTCTATGAGTATGCGCAGGCCATGCAATTGCAAATAAAAAGACGAATGTCCCAAGGGGATTAAGATATTTTGTTGAAGGTCTAAGGTTTTAAGGTCAGTCTTCACCGAAGGAATGGATTGAGCCGGTACGCGAGTGCCTTCTTCTTTATCAAAGTGGATTTGATACATGAGCGAGAGAAAACTGGGTTTTTCCAAATTGGTAGGGTCTGGCATGGCATTATGAAATGCACCGTCTTTATAATTGGGCATACTTTCTATGCGGGCAAGACGCTCACCGCTGGGATCGGCGCCAAAACGCGGATGGGTGAGATTTTCATAAAGATAGGCTGCCAGAAGCATAACAATGGCCACAATCCAAAAACATTTTTTACGAAGCATAGTTGGGTTCCTTTTTTTATTCTGTGGGGGGAAGGGAAAAACGCCTAGGCGCACGATATTCGTTAGCCGAGCTTGTTCGGCAACGGCTACACCTTCGGTGCCCGTTGGGTCGGTTTCCAAGCGGAAAAAGGTTTCCCCTCTTCCCCAGGCCCCCTTTCCTCTTCCAAAAGCCTTTAATGGCCAGACTGGCTATTGTTTAAGTAAAAAAACACGGCAGAAAATAAGCGGTATAAAAATAAAACGTGTTTTGAAAGGAGAGGGGTGGGGTTTGGGGTGGTGTTTGAATTAACATTGGGTTCAAGACGCACAGTGGCTG
>CAYJLO010000022.1:299-36129 GCA_964370835.1 uncultured Desulfovibrionaceae bacterium | reverse complement strand
CCCCATACCCCACCCCTCTCCTTTCAAGACGCGTTTGTTTTGTGGCATGAGGATTTTTTATTTACGAGGTGAATCATGTTCGGCATTGGAAGTACAGAACTTTTAGTTATCTTGATTGTGGCCTTGGTGGTGCTTGGGCCCAAATCCCTCCCGGGGATTGCTAAAACTGTGGGTAAGGTCATGGGCGAGTTTCGCCGTGTTTCCACAGAGTTTCAGCGCACCATGAATGCTGAAGTGGCCAATGAAGAACATGAAAAACGCAAAAAAGAAGCGGAAGAAGAGCTTTTTGGGCAAGATAAGGCCGCCGCTAAAAGTGCCGATGCCAGCACAGCCAAGCCGGCTTCCACTGCTGAAGCTTCTTCTGTGGTGGATACTGAAGCCACAGTGCCTGCGCCTACCCAAGCTTGCGCTGAAACGCCTGTCAACACTGTAGCAGAAGACTCTCCCTTGGCCGCAGCCGTGGCAAAAGCACAAGCCGAAGCTGAAGCCACCGTTGTAGCTCCCGTTGCAACTCCTGCCCCAGCAAAAGAAAAGGAAATGGCATGAGCACCGAAAAGCCATTAGCCGCCACATCTGCACCCATTGCAGACCCCCAAGAAGAAATTTTAGAAGGCGTGGTACCGGCTCCGGACAATCATGAAGAGGGTACTCCGTCATCTGAAGAGCCAAATTCCCCGACGGATCACGATGGTTCACCCCATGAAAAGGTGACTTCTGACGCTGAAACGGCTGATGTTCATCCCTCAGACCCTGCCGCAACCGAAGCCGTAACCCATGACGGCATTTCTGCTTCTGAAGAAAATGTTGAGCCATCGGCCATGGAATCTGCCATGCAAGCCTCTGAGCTCGCTGACACACAGACTTTTGATCAGAAGAAAAAAGAGCAACGCACCCCGCCACCGCGTAAAACACGCGAAGAGCGCGGCCTGCCTCCCAAGGGGGAAGAGCCCACCGAAGAAGAGCCCAAAGGTATGACCCTCATGGAGCACTTGAGTGAATTACGTACGCGCTTGGTGCGTTCTTTCATTGCTGTGGGCCTTGCCTTCATCGTGTGTTATACCTTTGCCGAGCAATTATTTGCCGAGCTTTGTAAGCCCCTCATTGCGGCTTTGCCCGAAGGTTCCAAACTCATTTTTACTGCTTTGCCCGAGGCCTTTTTTGTTTACGTACAAGTGGGACTCTTGGCGGCGGTTTTTGTGGCTTCGCCCTTTCTCTTCTACCAGATATGGTCTTTCATTTCGCCGGGTTTGTATGATGAAGAAAAGAAATACATGATTCCCATGGCGGTGATTTCCGCAGGATTTTTCATAGCCGGGGCGTCCTTTTGTTTCTTCATGGTATTTCCCTATGCCTTCACCTTTTTTGTGGGCTTTGCCAGCGAAGACATTGCGGCCATGCCCTCGCTCAGTGAATATCTTAGCTTTGCCATGAAATTGCTCATTGCTTTTGGGCTTATTTTTGAAATGCCGCTCTTTACCTTCTTTTTGGCGCGTATGGGCGTCATAACCGCGGCTCTCATGCGTAAAGTGCGCAAGTATGCAGTGCTATGTTCTTTCATCATCGCGGCCATATTGACGCCCCCCGATGTGATTTCGCAATTGCTCATGGCCCTTCCCATGATGATTTTGTACGAAATGAGTATAGGCGTGGCGGCCATGTTTGGTCGTAAAAAAAAGCAAGAAGAAGCCGAAACAGCACAAGAGGAAGCTTAAATGACAACATTACGTAAAGCGCAAGTGGCTCGCACCACTAAAGAAACCGATATAAAATTAGAACTGTGCCTCGATGGTACCGGTCAAGTGTATGTGCAAACGGGCCTTGGTATGCTGGATCACTTGCTCACCTTAACAGCCTTTTGGGCGCGTTTTGACCTATCCGTCACCTGCACCGGCGACATGCATATAGATGGGCATCACACAGCCGAAGATGTGGGCCTATGCTTTGGTCAAGCTTTGCTCGATGCTTTGGGCGACCGCAAAGGCATAGCTCGTGTTGGGCATGGACGTGTACCCATGGACGAAGCTTTGGCTGAGGTGACTTTAGATATTTCCGGCCGTCCTTGGCTGGAGTGGCGCGGCGACGAAATTTTACCCCCCATGCTTGGCGGAGAAGAGTCCGACGTGTGGCGCGAGTTTTATAAAGCCATAGGCACAGCCTTGCGCTGTAATTTGCACGTGTCTTTCCATTATGGAAAAAACGGTCATCATATGGTGGAATCTGTGGCCAAAGGCCTTGGACTTGCTTTGGCTCAAGCTGTCACTGTGCAAGGGGATGTTGTGCGCAGTACCAAGGGTGATTTGGATTAATTTTTCCTTGCAAAGTTCCAAGACTTGCTATTTTGCAAATAGTGGATAAAATCACAAGATACACTTTGCTATTGTTTTGTCATGCAACGACATATCGTTAACGTGGTGCCTAGTTGACCTAGTATCACCCAAGCCATACTGGAATTAGGGTTTGTGAGATGATTATTTTTCCTGCGGTTGATATTCAAAATGGTAAGGCCGTGCGCCTCAAGCAAGGTCGTGCTGAAGAAAGCACTGTTTTTGAAGATGATCCCATTAAGGCTGCCTTAAGATGGCAAGATGCCGGCGCCAAGTGGATGCACGTGGTGGATTTGGACGGTGCCTTTGGTGGACGTGCCGCTTCCTATAAAATTGTGGCAGATATGTGCCAAGCTTTAAAGATACCAGTACAAATCGGTGGTGGCATTCGTGATGCGCAAATAGCACAAAATTATATCGATGCCGGTGTGCAAAGATTGATTATCGGCACCATTGCCTTGGAAGAGCCCAAACTTTTTGCTCAGCTTTGTCAGCTTTTCCCCGGAAAAGTGGGGATTTCCCTCGATGCGCATGATGGCGTATTAAAGACTAAGGGCTGGGTGGAAGATTATGACAAAACCATAGAAGAGGTGTTGCCTCGCTTGCAAGATGTGGGCGCCGCATTCATCATTTATACCGACATTGCGCGCGATGGCATGCAAAGCGGTGTTAATGTACCGGCTTTAGAGCGTCTTTGTTCCATTGCCACGGTGCCTGTCATAGCCGCCGGCGGCGTGGCCACTTTGGATGATGTGAAGGCTCTGTATCCTTTAACGGTGAAATCCACCTTGCAAGGCGCCATTAGCGGACGTGCTTTGTATGAAGAAACCCTTTCTTTGCCCGAAGCCAATGCTTGGATAGAAAGCCAACAAGCCTAATTTTTCCCCTCGTGCTGTGTTTTCTTGCAGCGCGAGGGATTTTTTTGCCTTATAAAGTCTAGGAATATAGTATGATTAAGATAGTGCGCGCCAAATTACATGGCATTTTTGTCACCGATGCAGATTTGAACTACAGGGGCTCCATCACGTTGGATCCTATTACTTGCCGCAAAGCCGGCATTTATCCTTTAGAATACGTGGAAATTTGGAATAAGACCAATGGGCAACGCATTTCCACCTATGTCATTTACGGTGAAGAAGGTTCCAATTGCTGTGTGCTCAATGGTGCGGCGGCGCGATGCTGTCAAAAGGGCGATGAAATCATTGTGGCGGCTTCGGACTTTGTGCTATCGCCCAAGGATATTTGTGAGCATAAGCCCGTGGTTTTGGGCTTTAATAAGGATAACAGCATCAGAGAAGTCTTATTGTACGACGCCTACCAAGATGAACAAGGTGATTTTCAATTTAGAATAGTGGAAGCAGAGTAGTTTGTGGTTATTACTTTACTTTATTATTGATAGAATCTGCTGGGGGAAAACCTTTTCTGAAGAAAAGGTTTTCCCCCAGATCCCGCTTTGCTCTCGATTTACGTAAGTGCTCATTCTTCGCAAACGTAAACGCCTTCGGCGCCCTTTGGATCGGCCTTCCAAAAAACTTTACTGGCGATGGTAAATTGTCCTTCAAAGAAAATTTTAGCGCAATGTAAATGTTAGGTCTCTATCGTTAGAAATTACAATCTTCCCGCCAAGCCGGCTTGCTGATAATAATGCAAATACACTGCTTCATGTCTGCGCGCCATGAGTTGTAGTGAATAATTTTCCACCACATGCTCTCTGGCGGCGGCGCCCATGCTTTCTGCCAGCCCCTCAGTGCTCAGCACCGTGAGTAAATGTTGCCCCAAGGCTTCAGCGTCACGCAAAGGAGCGAGCAGGGCATTTTTCCCTTCTTCCACCATGGCGGGAACGCCGTCCACCGCCGTGGATACTATGGGTAAACCCATGGCCATGGCTTCTAAAATGGCATTGGGTGTGCCTTCATCAATGGAAGAAAGCACAAAAACACGAGCTTTTGCCAAAAAATCTTTCACTTGCGTACTGCCGCCGTGGAAGGTGACGTGCTCTTGTATGCCAAGCTCTGCCGCTTGCGTCTCTAGGGGCTCGCGTAAATACCCTTCCCCCACCATATGCAAATGCGCCTCGGGCATGCGTTGCACGAGCCATGCAAAGGCGCGTAATAGCGTGGCTTGATCTTTTTCTTTGGCAAGCCTTCCCACATTGACGATATGTGGAGCTTTGCAGAGCCCTTGCTCGGGGGGCGTAAAAAATTCCACGTCCACGCCATTGGGTATGGTGTAGAGCCGCTCAGCGTGTAAGCCTTCTTGCAATAAATCTTCGTATAAGGATGCGGCATTACAAATATGTGTATGGGTGAGTCGCCAGGTGTAGCGTTCTTTTTGCTTGTGCACATTGCGCTTGGAGCGAATGGAGCCCACAATGACAGGCACAGAGCACAGCCTGCCCAAAATTCTTCCCCACATATTGGGAAAGGTGGTGTGCAAATGTACTATGGGCGGACGCACGCGGGAAAACTCTTTATATAAGGCTTGTATGCCATGCCACGGCACCAAGGAGGCATCGTCGCATAACTGGCGCACGGGAATGTCATATTTTTGTGCCATGGGTAGAAATGCATCCCCTTGGCGCAGGGTCCAAATCTCTGGTTTAAAGAGGCTTTTGTCCAAATGTCGAGCCAATTCCAACATTTGTCTTTGTGTGCCTCCAAAATTTATTTCTTCCAGCACCAAGACCAAGGGTATGGCATGTGTGGGGCGGCCATGGGCTCCCATGGTGCTTACGTCGGGTAAACCGGGGGTGGAAAGGGTGGGGGGCATAATTCTTCCTTATTTCTTCAATGCGTGTAGCCTTTGTACTAAGGTAAAAAAAAAGCCTTGGCAATACGCACCTTGTCAAGGAAATGCCTTCTCTGTATTCTTGCCATTTGCTTAGGTTAAGGCTATGTTTCCACGCACAGACCGTTGAAAACGTGCACATGGCGGCGCCAGACGTGTTTTTTACTTCAGTTACGTATGTTTTGATACGCTCCTTCCGTAAAAAAGTATAGTCTTCCTTGCCTTTTACACATTTTGAACAACCTGTTCAGTTCATACTACAGCCCTCAGAGTGGGGCCTTTTTGCTTTTAAAGGTGGAAATATGCATATTACTTTCAATGGGAATCGCTTGGAAATAGCTGAAAATACAACTGTTTTGCAAGTTTTAACACAGCAAAATCTCAATGCGGACAAAGTGGTGGTGGAGCGTAATGAAAACATTGTGCCGGCCCAAGATTTTGCCAGCACCATCTTAGAAACAGAAGATATCTTAGAAGTTTTACATTTTGTGGGAGGCGGTTAATGGATATACACGCATGGACTCTTGGCGGTAAGGAGCTCACCAGCCGTCTTTTCATTGGTACAGGTAAGTACGGAGCAGACGCCCTCATCCCCCATGTGGCTGAATCGTCGCAGGCCAATGTCATCACCGTGGCTTTGCGCCGCGTGCAAACCGATGCGCCGCAAGATAAAGGCATTTTGCATCACATTCCCATGCATATGACACTGCTTCCCAATACCTCCGGAGCGCGTACCGCTCAAGAAGCCGTGCGTTTGGCACGCCTTGCCCGCGCCGCCGGTTGTGGTAATTGGATTAAAATTGAAGTCATCAGCGATACGCGCTATTTGCTTCCCGATGGTTATGAAACCGCCAAGGCCACAGAAATATTAGCCAAAGAAGATTTCGTGGTGTTACCCTATATGAACCCTGACTTATATGTGGCTCGCTCCTTGGTGGATGCCGGAGCCGCCGCCGTCATGCCCTTGGGTGCCCCCATTGGTACCAATAGAGGCCTGCGCACCAAGGAAATGATAGGCATTCTCATAGATGAAATTCCGCTGCCCATCATCGTGGATGCCGGCATAGGTACGCCCAGCCAAGCTTGCGAAGCCATGGAAATGGGCGCCGCTGCATGCCTTGTGAACACCGCCATAGCCTCTGCCAATGACCCCATAGCCATGGGCCGCGCCTTTGCCGATGCCGTGCGCGCCGGTCGTCAAGCTTACTGTGCTGGCCTTGGAGCCGAGGCCGGTAGCAATGGCAACACCGCCGAGGCCATAGCTTCTTCGCCGCTCACAGGTTTTTTGGGTAGCTAATATGACGGTGCAAAATTTTTCCGATACTTTGGCCCTTTGGCCACAGGAACGCCGCGCTGCCATTGCCGCCGCCGCCACCCCAGCCCGTGTGCAGGCCGCCCTTGAGCGTGAAAGATTGACCTTAGAAGATTTTCTAACCTTGCTCACTCCCGCCGCCGCACCATTTTTGGAAAGCATGGCTCGCAGGGCGCAGGCAGAAACCCAGCGTCATTTTGGGCGCGCCGTGCATCTTTTCACGCCCTTATATCTTTCTGACCATTGCACCAATCAATGTCGTTATTGTGGTTTTAATGCCAAGAACACTCAGCCGCGTCGTCATCTTTCCATTGAGGAAGCCGAAGCCGAAGCCGAAAAGATTGCCGCTTCTGGCCTTGGGCATGTGCTGTTGCTCACCGGTGAAGCCAGAAAAATTTCTTCGCCGCAGTATATAGCTTCGGTGGCCCAGCGCATTAAGCCTCTTTTTGCCTCGGTGGCCATTGAGGTGTATTCCATGGAAACGGAAGAATACCGCATGCTCGTGGATCATGGCGTGGACAGCATGACCATTTTTCAAGAAACCTACGATCCGGCTTTGTACGATTGGCTACATCCTGCTGGCCCCAAGCGTGATTATGCCTATCGCCTCGAAGCTCCCACAAGGGCTTTGCAAGGTGGCATGTACAGCGTCAATGTGGGCGCGCTCTTGGGTCTGGATACTTTACAAAATGACGGATTTTGCACAGGTTTACATGCGTGGTGGTTGCAAAAACAGCCTCAAGGCGCAGAAGTGAGCCTGTCGGTGCCGCGCATTTGCCCCCATGAAGGTAATTTTGATGTGCCCCATGCCTTGGATGATAGAGGCTTTGTGCAATATATTACCGCCGTGCGCTGTTTTCTTCCTCGTGTGGGTATTACCGTTTCCAGTCGCGAAAGTGCCTTCATGCGCGATCATGTGATTCCTTTGGGAGTGACCCGCGTTTCGGCAGGAGTTTCCACCGCCGTGGGTGGTCGCGCCGTGCAGGGTAGTGATACGGGGCAGTTTGAGATTTTCGATACGCGCACCGTGGCTGAAATGACCAACACTTTGGCGCACAATGGCTATCAAGCCGTGACCAAGGATTGGCAAAATGCCCACGGGGCATAAATAAGAGGGCAAGCCCTTTTGTATGGCGGCATTTTTTGTGGTTGAGTAGTGGAAAGAGCAGGGGCATGCATCCCTTATTTTGAGGGCAAGTGCGCCGCGAAAAACGCTTTTTTGCTTGACATTACAAGATAATTTTACTATCAGACCACTTTTGCATATTGAACCAAAAGCATTGAGGTTGGCATGTTCGAGAGCCTATCAGACAGACTTTCTACAGTATTTCGCAATTTTAGCGGCCGCGGGCAACTTACGGATGAAAACATCCAAGAGGGTTTGCGCGAGGTTCGCTTAGCTTTATTGGAAGCAGACGTAAACTTTAAAGTTGTCAAAAACTTTGTGGATACGGTGCGTGAAAAGTGCCTCGGACAAGAAGTCACCAAGGGCGTAAGCCCTGCCCAGCAAGTTATCAAAATCGTACACGATGAATTGGTGACCTTGCTTGGCGGTGAAACCACAGGCCTTGAATTGCGCGGTGCTCAGCCGGCTGTCATCATGATGGTGGGCTTGCAAGGTTCCGGTAAGACCACATCTTCCGGTAAAATTGCCGCCATGTTGCGCAAGCAAAAAATGCGTCCGCACTTGGTGCCCGCCGACGTGTATCGTCCTGCGGCCATTGACCAATTGCAGACCTTGGCAAAACAGCTCAATATGCCTTGTTATGCTTCCACAGTGGATATGAACCCTGTGGACATAGCCAAAAAGGCCGTGGCTGAAGCCAAAGAAGCGCAGTCCACTGTGGTGCTCATTGACACCGCGGGCCGTTTGCATGTGGATGAAAATCTCATGCAGGAATTGGTGGCCATTAAAGAGGCTGTCAATCCGCAAGAAATTTTATTCGTTGCCGATGCCATGACAGGCCAAGATGCCGTCACCGTGGCAGAAGTTTTCAACGAAAAGCTTGGCATTACCGGCGTTGTGCTCACCAAAATGGACGGCGACGCCAGAGGTGGCGCGGCTTTATCCATTAAGTCCGTCACCGGTGCCTCGGTGAAATTTGTGGGTCTTGGGGAAAAGCTTTCTGAAATGGAAGTGTTCCATCCAGACCGTATAGCCGGTCGTATTCTTGGCATGGGCGACGTGCTCTCTCTGGTTGAAAGAGCGCAAGAAACCATGAATGCCGAAGAAGCCGAAGCCATGGCTAAGAAAATGCAAAAGGCCAAATTTGACCTGGAGGATTTTCGCACTCAAATGCGCAGTATCAAAAAAATGGGTTCCTTGGACTCCATTTTAAAGATGATACCCGGCCTTGGCGGCCTGCGCGAAAAATTGGCTGAAGTGGGCGGCGCGGCACCTGAAAAGGAATTGGCTCGCACTGAGGCCATCATCAACTCCATGACCATGGCAGAGCGTCGCAACCCAGATATTATCAATGGTTCGCGTCGCGCTCGTATTGCCAAGGGTTCTGGTGTGAGCGTGCAACAGGTTAACCAAATGTTGCGCCAATTTGAGCAAATGCGCCAAATGATGAAGGGTGTCATGGGCGGCAAAATGCCCGGTATGCCCGGCGGCGGCAAAATGCCTCGCTTACCCAAGGGAATGAATTTGCCCGCGGGTCTAGGTGGAATGGGCGGTATGGGTGGCGGTATGCCAGACATGAGCGCTTTGGGTGGCATGCCAGGCATGGGTGGCCTACCAGGAATGGGCGGCATGGGTGGTTTACCTGGCATGGGCGGCGCTGGAAAAAGTGCCACCAAAAAAGTTAAAAAACGCGACCCCAAGGTGAAACGCGTTAAGAAAAAGAAAAAATAGCGAGTACACACCGCTTTTTAGCTCTTTTTGTATATAAAATGGCATAACGTTGCTTTGGGCAACATGCATATATTTTGGCGAATAAAATCTTGCCCTTTTTAAGCAAGATATATATCATGTAAAAAAACCTAATTGGGAGAAATTTTAATGGCTGTGAAAATTAGACTCACACGTATGGGCAGCAAGAAAAAACCTTTCTATCGCGTTGTAGCAGCAAATGCTGAAACCCGTCGTGATGGCCGTGCTTTGGAATATCTTGGTTACTACAACCCCATGACCGATCCTGCCGAAGTAAAGCTTGACGCAGAAAATATCAAAAAGTGGATTGCCCTTGGTGCAGAGCCCACTGATACTGTTCGTTCGCTCATCAAAAAGCACATGGGCTAAGAATGGTCGGCCTCCCTGCTTTTGACTTCTAGGAGGTGCATTATGAAGGATCTTATTGAGTACATAGCAAAAGCATTAGTAGATACGCCAGACAGCGTACAAGTGAGAGAAGTAGAAGGAGAACAAACTTCTGTTCTCGAGTTGAAAGTGGCTAAAGAAGACATTGGTAAGGTCATTGGCAAGCAAGGAAGAACTGCGCGCGCCATGCGTACCATTCTTGGGGCAGCCGCTACTAAGGCCAAAAAACGTACCGTTTTAGAAATTCTAGAATAGCAAAACAAGTAGAAGTCAAGGCTTGTGGCGAGGACTATGGCTACAAAGCATATTCATATGGGGACCATTACCCGTCCCCATGGTATAAAAGGGGAGCTTTGCGTCGATTGGTACGCAGACTCCCCCCGTGCTTTGCGTGCAGAATTTTTTCTGCAGGCAGGGCAGGAACCCATGCGCGCTGTCACAGGCGCCAAAGTGCGCATGCATAAAGAGCGCCCCCTCTTAACCTTACCTCATATTCAAGATCGTAATGCCGCCGAAACCATGCGCGGTGTACGTATCTATGTGCTTAGGGATTCATTGCCGGAGTTAACCGAAGATGAAGCCTATTTGCACGACCTCATTGGCCTTACCATCATTGATAGTGCTAGCAATGCCGAACTTGGCGTGTTGCAAGGTGTGGAATTTCCCACCGAAGAGCAAATGATTTGGTCCATTTTAGCACCTTCCGGTCAAGAAATTCTCTTTCCCGCCGTGGAAGAATTCATTGATTCTTTCGACATGGAAGAGGGTGCTGTGTATGTGAGCCCCCCCGAAGGCTTGGTGGACCTCTATTTGGCTGAGGAAAATCCCAAACCCAAAAAGAAAACACCACGCTCTCAACAAAGCCATAGGCAACAAAAGCCGCAAGCAAAGTAGGCGCCCATGCCGGAATTGCCCGAAGTTGAAACCATTGCGCGCACTCTAGAGCCTCTCATTCAAGGGGCCACCATTGAGAAGGTGCATGTGTATTTGTCTCGGGTGCAAGATGTGAGCGGAAGCGGCTCTTTGCCCCTTACCCTCATGCAAGGGCGGCGTATCTCTCATGTGTCGCGACGCGGAAAATTGGCACTTATCCATTTGCATCCTTGTGATGCTTCCCCCACCGAAGCTCACATGCTGGCTGTGCACCTTAAAATGACAGGGCGTCTGTTTGTGTATGAGCAAGGCTTTCCCCCGCAAAAGCACACGCGTTGTAGTTTTGATTTAGACAGCAAGAAACAGCTTTTCTTCGATGATGCGCGCACCTTTGGCTATGTGCGCTTGGTGAATCCTGTGGGGCTAAGTACATGGCCCTTTTGGCAAAAGCTGGGTCTTGAGCCCTTGGAGCATGACGCCACCACGTTGGCACAATGTTATATGGGGAAAAATGCCGGCATTAAGGGCTTACTCTTAAATCAAAGCTTGGTGGTGGGCATAGGGAATATTTATGCCGATGAAGCCCTTTTTCAAGCTGGCATTGCACCGCAACGTAAAGCCGGCACCCTAAGCATGGCCAAGCTGTGCGAACTTATGCAAGCCGTGCAAGCGGTGTTGCGTCTTTCCATAGAGCAATGCGGCTCTTCCATCCGTGACTATCGTGATGCCCATGGCGATGCGGGCTCATTCCAAAATACCTTCATGGTGTATGGACGTAGCGACGCGCCTTGTAAGGCGTGCGGCAAAGAGCTCATCACCCAGCGCGTGGCAGGCAGAACCACTGTGTATTGCGGGCAATGTCAACGATAACAATGGGTAGTGCGTACTGATTTTTCCAAAAAAATGCCGTAATGTTTCCACCACAGTATACAAACGACGACAAAACGAAGGGAAAAGCTTAATTTTGGTTTTTAAAATTTTCATTGCGCCGAAATTATCCACTCAAAGCTAATACACTGTCGCACTGGAAGTTTTTTGGAAAGGGGGTCTGGGGGAACAACCTTTTGTTCACAAAAGGTTTTCTCCCAGTCTTCTTTGCAAGCAAAAAAATGCCGCAATGTTTCCACCACGGCATCTTTCATAAGATATTTTTCAAAGTCTATTTCAGCAATTTTTCCCATTCTCTACTTTGAAACCAATACTTACGCTTTTCCTTGAGCCAGCCTTCTGCTTCGCGATTGCGAATCCACGAATTTAAGGCATTGATGGTATCAAAATCGCCTTTGCGTACGGCAATGCTGATGGGCTGAGGATGCACACTGTCGGAAACGTGACGTAATTCTTCGGATCTTTCTAACACCTCAAAACTACCCAAGGGACTGGCCGCAAAAACTATTTTGGCGCGTCCGGACAGCATTTCTTGTAAGGCGGGGGCTTCTTCATCGAAGTAGCGAATGGTGGCCTTGGGCAAAGTAAGCTTGGCGGCGGTGGCGGCGGTGGTGCCTGTGCGCACAGCCACTATGGTTTCTTTATTGTTAAAGTCTTCAAAATTGGTGCTGTCGCCCAAAGCATCTTTGCGACCAATGGCTTCAATGACCGTATGATCATAGGGGTCAGAGAAGTTGACGCGCAAGGATCTGGCGGGAGTGCTGCTTAAACCGCAAATGATCATGTCGAACTTTCCCGTGAGCAGGGCAGGAATAATGCCGGACCAGCGTGTGGGAAAAAGCTCCAATTCCAAATCAAAATCATCGGCCAAACGTTGCGCCACGTCGATTTCAAAGCCAATATATTTGCCATTTTTATCCTGCATGGCCCAAGGCACAAAGGAGGATATACCCACGCGCAAGGTGCCGCGTTCCACAGCTTCTTGCAAAACTCCCGTGGGGGCTTTTGCCATGGTGGGCTTTGGTGTTGTAAGTATAAAGGTGCAAAGCAAAATTAGAAAAGCGTAAGACAGTTTTTTCATGATACGACCTTTGGTTGAATTTATGAAGGAGGGGACATCCTCTCCTTACAATGAGGGCAGTTTTCTTCACCTTGCCATGATTTTTCCCCGCAATAGGCGCATTCTTGCATACGGGCCAAAGGCACATGTTGCTGGCAGTGGGCGCATATGCGCGCATGCCAAGGAATGATACGCAGGCAAAAAGGGCAAGGGCGAGAGATGCCTTGCTGAGCCAATTTGGGTAGAGCGAAAAGTATAAGCAAATATAGAGGCATAATTCCACAAAGTAGAGTCCATACAAAGAGATTGCGCCCTTTGTTTTGTGCCACAATGCCGCCTAAAATACCGCCCACCAGCATGATTACCGGAATAAACATACCAACTCTCCTTGTAAAAAGCTAGGTTGTGCCAATTCTTTATGTTTTAAACAATTTGGTAGAAAGGTAGCGTTCGCCCGTGTCACAAATGAAGGTAACTATGTTTTTTCCTTTCATATGTTCTTGGCGGGAAAGTTCTACGGCCGCGTGTACATTGGCTCCGGAAGATATGCCGCAACTTATGCCCATGCGTCGCATGAGGGTGCGTGCCATGGTGAAAGCTTGCTCGCCGCTGACAGTATGCACAGCATCTATAATATCACGCCGCAAAATGGAGGGAATGAAATTGGCACCAATGCCTTGAATGGCGTGGGGGCCACTTTTGCCTTGGCTGAGTAGGGGAGATTCTGCCGGCTCCACGGCGTGGATGCGTACTTGCGGCATATGTTCGCGTAGGTACAAGCCCGTACCAGTGAGCGTGGCACCGGTGCCAACGCCGGCCACCAAAGCATCCACTGTGAGGTCATTTTTTTGAAACTCATGCACGATTTCAGGGCCGGTGTTGAGGTAATGGGCTTGAACTCCGTGGGCATTGCCAAATTGGTTGAGCATGAAGGCGTTTTCATGCTTTTGCAGCATTTCTTCAGCCTTTTGTGCGGCGCCGACCATGCCCAATCTTGCTGGCGTGAGAACGAGTTCGGCCCCATGGGCTTCAATGAGCTTTTGCCTTTCAATGCTCATGCTCTCCGGCATAACTATACAGCAATGCAAGCCTTTTACTGCGCAAATCATGGCAAGGGCAATGCCTGTATTTCCACTGGTGGGTTCAATGATGGTGCCTGCTGTGGCAATTTTTCCTTCCATCAAGGCCATTTCCACCATGTGCAAAGCCATACGGTCTTTTATGGAGCCACCTGGGTTTTTGTTTTCTAGTTTCACATAAAGCTGGCATTGGTTTTCTTCTAAAGCGTGTAAACGAAGTAGAGGCGTGTTACCTATGCCTTGTAGGATGCTTGTTTGCATAAAAATCCTTTTGTAAGAGTAACATAAGGCTTATGGGGAGAGCTTTTCAGCCTGTAGTATAGCCGAGAAATTTCATAAGGAAAAGCGTCAAGGTATGTAAAAAATACCCATGGTGTGTAAAAAATGCTTTTCAGTGCTCATTTTTTTCTATACAGTATACAATATGTTTTCGGCTTTTTTTAACGATAGCCGAGGATCAGTCTTTATAAAGTGCTCTTTGTCGGAGCGCTTTTCCGTTCTTGGTGCTTTAAGTACCCTAACCATAAAGTTACTCGAAAGGAGTCTAGCGTGGCAGTTAGCTATCCCCAAAAAGTCTTGAAAAGCTTGAAAAAAGCCCATCGTAGTCAACCGGAATTTTTACAAGCAGTTGCTGAAGTTTTTGATACCCTTGATCCGCTTTTCGCAAGCGATGCTTCGTATCAAAAGCATAATATCTTAGAACGTATAGCTGAGCCTGAGCGTCAGTTATTGTTCCGTGTGGCGTGGACAGATGACAAAGGCCGCATACAAGTTAACCGCGGTTATCGTGTGCAGTTTAACTCTGCTTTGGGCCCCTATAAGGGCGGTCTTCGCTTTCACCCCAGTGTGAACTTAAGCATTCTTAAGTTTTTAGGATTTGAGCAAATTTTCAAGAACAGCCTTACTGGCCTCATGCTTGGTGGCGGTAAAGGTGGTAGTGACTTTGACCCTAAGGGTAAGAGCGATGCTGAAATTATGCGTTTTTGCCAAGCTTTCATGACAGAGTTAAGTAAGATCATTGGCGCACATGAAGACGTTCCTGCCGGCGATATTGGCGTTGGTGGTCGTGAAATTGGCTACTTGTTTGGTCAATACAAGCGCATGACAGGTCAGTTTGAAGGCGTACTCACAGGCAAAGGTTTGCTCTGGGGTGGATCTTTAGCTCGTACTGAAGCTACCGGTTATGGCTGTGTGTATTTTGCTGAAAACATGCTTAATGCCATTGGCAAAGACATCAAGGGCGCCACTGCCACTGTATCCGGATCCGGTAACGTGGCCATTTACACCATTGAAAAGCTGAATCAAATGGGCGCAAAAGCTGTCACCGTATCCGATTCTCGCGGTTGTGTTATCCACAAAGATGGTATCAATGTGGAAGTTCTTAAGCAAGTGAAAGAAGTGGAACGTGCTTCTTTAACTCGCTATGTGGAGCTTTGCAAAGACGCTCAATATGTGCCTGTGAAAGATTATGGTAAAGATCAACATGCTGTATGGCATGTGCCTTGCGACCTTGCTTTCCCATCGGCCACACAAAATGAAGTGACCGCAGAAGACGCAAAAGCACTCATCAAAAATGGTTGCTACTGTGTAAGCGAAGGCGCCAACATGCCTTCCACTCCAGAAGCCATTGCCACTTTCCTTGACGCTAAGATTGCTTATGGTCCTGCCAAGTGTGCCAACGCCGGCGGCGTGGCCACCAGCCAGTTGGAAATGGCTCAAAACTCCAGCATGCAAGCTTGGACCTTCAATGAAGTTGACACCAAGTTACAAGGCATCATGAAAAATATCTTTACCTCTGCTCAGTCTGCCGCCAATGAATTTGGTAAGCCCGGCGACTATGTGCTTGGTGGTAACATTGCTGGCTTCCGTAAGGTGGCCGACGCCATGATACAACAAGGTGTACTCTAATTCACTGACTCTTTGTTGGTATCTTAGATAAATAGAAAATGAGGGGAGAGAGCTGAGGCTTTCTCCCCTTTTTTAT
This sequence comes from uncultured Desulfovibrionaceae bacterium, assembly GCA_964370835.1. Lineage (GTDB taxonomy): Bacteria > Desulfobacterota > Desulfovibrionia > Desulfovibrionales > Desulfovibrionaceae > CAYJAD01. The sequence goes on along the minus strand of CAYJLO010000022.1, from coordinate 20,560 downwards.
GGAGCTATTTCATATTGAAATAGTATGTTTAAAGAGTGTGGCAAATGGCAAAAGACCATGCAGATGCAAGTAAAGAGCACAGTGTAAACGTAATGTTACAAGCGTATTAATCAGAGGTAAATACTAGGAATTGGGTATGTGAACAAAAAAAGGCCGAAATATAAGACCGACAAAAAACAAATTGCAGTGAGCTATATTTTTTTGCCGCGTTTTTTGCGGCATTCACCGCAAATGCCGTAGAGGCACATGGTATGCGAAGTGAGGGTGAAACCTTGTTTTTCTGCAATGGTTTCCTGTAATTTCTCAAGTTTTTTATTGAGAATCTCTACAGTTTTGCCACATTTTTCGCAGACAAGGTGATCATGGTGCTCTTCGCAAAATGGCTCATAACGGGTAATGCCATCGCCAAGGTGTACCTCATGGGCAAGGCCCGAGTCACACAAAAGCTTCATGGTGCGATATACGGTGGATTGGCCCACAGAGGTGTCGACATTACGCACGATGTCGTAAATCTCTTCCGTAGAAAAGTGCCCCGTAGACTCCATAAAAACTTCCACAATGCGCGCACGTTGAGACGTGTTCTTTAGGCCGCTTTGTGAAACGTAATTCTGAAATTGTTGTAAGTATGGTTTCATATCCAGAAAATACCACAAGCTCTAGACAGCGTCAATAAAGCTGTGTTCTTTTTGCTTGGCAAGTGCGCCATTGCCGCGTAAAAGAATACTGAAAATTGTTGCTCCGCGTGTCGGGGGAAATCATAACAAAAGGATTCGCATATGAAAATGTTAATGCAAATGGCTTTGGCTTTAGTGCTTATGCTTGGCACAGTACACATGGCTCATGCTGCCAGCACGGCAGTGCTTTTACAAACCAGCATGGGAGATGTTGTGGTGCGTCTTGATGCAGCCAAGGCTCCTGAAACAGTGAAGAATTTTTTGAATTATGTGAAAAGCGGTCATTATGACGGTACTATTTTTCACCGTGTCATGAAGGGCTTTATGGTTCAAGGTGGCGGCATGACTCCTGATATGAAAACAAAGGCCACACAAGCTCCCATTAAAAATGAAGCTGCCAACGGTCTTGATAATGACGTATACACCATTGCCATGGCCCGTACTTCCGACCCTCATTCGGCCACAGCGCAATTTTTCATCAATACCGCAAAAAATGATTTTCTCAACTACAAAGCTCCCTCGGGTCAAGGTTGGGGCTATACGGTTTTTGGTAAGGTGATTAAAGGACAAGATGTGGTGCGCCGCATAGAAAACGTAGCCGTGGGTACCCGTGGTATGCATGAAAATGTGCCTCGTGAAGTGGTAACCATAGAGAAGGCCAGCGTCATCGAATAAGCTTGCTGTACTTCCCATAAATGTGGTGGGATTTTTAGGAATAATGTATTTTTTTGCAAGGCTATATGCAATGATGGCATGAATCTTTCTTGTAAAAACCAGTGAAATAATAAAAGCTCCGAAAGGCAAATTCGGGGCTTTTATTGCTTTTTACGCACTATCCTGCTATATTACATTATTGGAGAAAAGTATTTTTTTAATAATCCTATCTAAAGGAGCTTTAGTAATGAAACGTTTTTTTGTCTCTATGGTGTTCTGTGCGCTAGGTTTAGCCATGTTGACTGCAACTCCTGCCATGGCAGAGAGCAAAGCCCCTGACCACTTACGCTTTATGGCGGGCCCTCCTGGAGGTAACTGGTTTGCGCTTGGTACAGCCTTATCTGAAATGTGGACCAAAAATGTGGTGCAAACCACCAATAGCACCGGTGGCGGTGTGTCCAATATTATCAATGCCAATGCCAAAAAGGGTGACCTTGGTTTCACCGTAACGGCTTTTGTGGGCGCTGCCATCAAGGGCGAAGCCGACTTTAAGAATAAAAAAATTGATAACGTTGCCGTGTTCAGTAACTTATATACCCAAGTTACCTATTTCTTAATTCGCGAAGATTTTGCCAAAAAGCATAATGTAAGCAGTGTAGGCGACCTCATTACCAAAAAAATTCCCGTGCGTTTTGCCACATTAAAGCCCGGCACTTCCTCTGAGTTCATGGTAAAAGTTATGCTGAAAGAAGGCTTTAATACAGACTTTGCCACCTTGAAGGATGACAACGATTGGTCTGTGCAATACGCTTCTTATGATGGCGGTGCCGACCTTTTGGCCGATGATCACTTGGACGTGTTTGCCTTCTCTGTGGGTCAAGTGGCTTCCATCATCATGAACATCGAGAGCCGCGTGGGCATTCGCATCTTACCTGTGGAAGATAGTGCTTTGGAAGCTGTGAGCAAAGCCTATGGCACCATTACCCACACCATCAAGCCAGGCGTGTATAAGTCTGTAACCAGCCCCGTGAACACCATTGGCGACTTCACCAGCATTGTTATCCGCAAAGATTTACCAGAAGACTTTGTATATAACCTTGCCAAGAGCATGTGGGAAAATAAAGCCAGCCTTGCCGGCGCAGTGAAAGATATGAATGAACTTTCTCCTGCCACTGCCATTCCAGCGGGTTCGCCCATGCATCCCGGCGCTTTGAAATTCTGGAATGAAATGAAGAATAAATAAGCTTGGTTTCCAAGCATGGAATCTCACGGGAAGGCAACTTTTCCTTGAGAGGACTTTGTTACTATTTTGTGGGGAAAGGCAACTTTCCCCTACTTATTTGAGAGGGAGTGCCTATGCGCAAATTATCTGGATGGCAACAACAAGTTTTATATGTATATATTGTGGCGGTGGGCATATTTCATATGTATACAGCCACCATGGGGTCTTTTGAGGCCTATTTGCAACGTAGTATACATTTAATGCTTATTTTGCCCCTTACCTATGTCCTTTTCCCCATGCATTCCAAGGCTCCCAAGGACAGAATTCCTTGGTATGACGCCTTGTTGGGTTTACTTAGTATGGTTCCTGGGGCCTATGGTGTGTTGCAGTATGACTCCATTGTGCACCGCATTCAGCAGGTGGATCCTCTCACCGATGGGCAACTTTATTGTGGTGCCTTATTGGTCATCATGCTCTTGGAAGGCTCGCGCCGCGTGGTGGGCTTACCGCTTTCCATCATTGCCGGTCTTTTTGGCTCTTATATGTATTTTGGTAATGCCATGCCCGGCATCTTGAAGGGGCTTTCTCTTTCTTTTCCGGAAGTTATCGAACAATTGTTCCTCACCGATGAAGGCATTTTCTCCATGCCTTTGGGCGTGTCTGCCACTTTTGTTATTGTATTTCTTATTTTTGGTGGATTTTTGGAAAAAAGCGGCGCAGGCGATTACTTCATGGACTTGGCCCGCGCCCTCATGGGCACAAAGCCCGGTGGCCCTGCGCAAATTGCCGTGGTGAGTTCTTGTCTTTTTGGATCCATCAGTGGCTCCGCCGTGGCCAACGTGTATGGCACAGGTTCCTTCACCATTCCGCTCATGAAGCGCATTGGCTATACGCCCACCTTTGCCGGAGCTGTGGAAGCCGCCGCCAGTACAGGGGGGCAAATCATGCCTCCGGTCATGGGCGCAGGGGCTTTTTTAATGGCATCCTTTTTGGGAGTGCAGTTTAAAGAAATCATGATCGGCGCCATTTTGCCGGCCTTAATGTATTATGGCGCGCTCTTGCTCATGGTGCGTTTAACGGCCTATAGTCAAAATATGCGCGGATTAAGTCCCGAAGAATTACCCAAACTAAAAGATGCCTTAAAGCGCATTTACCTGCTTATCCCCATTGTGGGTGTGGTGGTGGTGCTTCTTGATGGGGCTTCGCCCATGAAGGCTGGTATGCTGGGCATTGTTCTGTGTTGGCTCGTGGCCTTACCAGACCCCAAACGTCGCATGGGTCCCAAAGCCATTTTGGACGCCATTTACGAAGGCACCAAAACCATACCCTTGGTGTGTGTGGCTTGTGCCGCCGCCGGTATTGTGCTTGGTTCCGTGGCCTTGACGGGCATTGGCGGTAAATTGGTGGGTTTTGTTATTGCTCTAGCAGGGGATACACCTTTCTTGGCCTTGGTGCTTATCATGTTGGTATCCTTGGTGCTTGGCATGGGCCTACCCACCACGGGCGCCTATATCTTGGCTTCGGCCTTGGGCGCGCCTGTGCTCATTAAGCTGGGCTTTGCACCTCTAGCCGCACATATGTTTGTGTTTTATTATGCCATCATATCCAATATCACGCCGCCAGTGGCCTTGGCTGCCTATGCGGCATCTTCGGTGGCAGGTTCTCCGCCCAATGCCACGGGCTTCCAAGCCATGAAATTGGGTTGCATAGGCTTCCTTGTGCCTTTTGCTTTTTGCTATGACCCCGGTTTGCTCATGTTGGGCGACACCACCGCCAATGCTTTGGCAGTGGTCAGCGGGCTCTTGGGCGTATTTGCCTTTGGTGCCTTCTGGGTGGGCTATGCCTATGACAGCTTAAATGTGGTTCATCGCGGTGTGTTGGCATTGGGTGGCATATTGGTATTTACGCCTAACCCCATGGTGCTTGCATTGGGCGCCGTGGCCATTGGAGGCGTATGGGCTTTGTCATGGCTGAGGGTAAAGCGTGCCCCAGCGCATATGGCTTAAGCGTGTAGTGTAAAAAATACTGGCCGTAAGTTCTTTTTAAGGGCTTACGGCTTTTTTTACCCATGGTGGCCCATTGAAGAAATGGATTTCAGTCAGGTTGTGTAAAAATAGAAAGTGGTAAAGAATCGAAAAAATCAATAAATATTGCGTGTTAAATGTGTAAATGTGGTTAAGCTTTCAATGGTTGTGGCCGCAGATTGCTGTTTTTCAGCAACCTGATAGGCCCAGTTGCTTGTGTGGTATGTCCGTGGTATATAAGATTTCTGCGTGAATCGAGTGAAGATTTTGTACAGGCTTTGCTGCTCAGTGGTACATGTATGATGCGATGCCATTGAAAATGGCTTTCATAATGTATTGATATTATTTATGTGTTTTTTTGTTTTGCGGTTTTGTCTATGCTCCATGCGCGTTTAAAGCCGAGAAAATAAAAAATTCGCAAAATGGATTAAAGGTGCTTAGGCACGTAAGGAAAGGAAGTATTCATGGGATTTTTTTCAGCCATTAAAAAATTTCTTGGCGGTGACAGTAAGGAAGATGCAAATGCTGCCGTTAAGGATAGTGAAGGGGCCATACAACAGGAGCAAAGCATTGAGCCGGCGGTTGAGGAAACCGTAGAAGTCGCGCCGGAGCAGGTTGAGCCCTCCCATTCGCAAGAAGAAACGACGCCAGCCAGTGCTGAAGAAAAAGACAGCGAGAGCGTGCCCAGCATTGCGCCGGAAGAGGCGCAGGTGGCGTCAGAAGAGTCAGCACCGGCGGGGCTTATTCATACAGATGATGCCCTTGTGGATGTTGCTGTTGCGCAAATGGATACAACCATTGCGGAAGAAGAAATATCGGCACCTAGCGAAGAAGATTCTCAAACAGATGAAGAACTTGCGCACGTTGCTGTTGTTGCGGATGTTGCGCCAGAAGTGGTGTCAGAGGTTGCTGAAAATGTTATACCAGAAGCACCTGTAGTACCAGAAGTAAGCATTCCAGAGCCAGTGGAAGAAGCAGTGCAAGAGGTCTTGCCTGAGCCGGAAGAAGCTCCCGAGGCCCCTGAGGTTCCCGTTGTCCCTGCTCCTGCGACATCGGTGGCTCCCGTGGCTCCCGTGGCTCCGGTGACTCAGCCTGCACCACAAGAAGCGGCCCCTGCCAAAGCATCCTACAGCGGCCTTAGCGCAGAAGACCAAGGGGCATTATCCTTGTCCCTACGCTCGGTGGAACCGCGCTTGTCGGCATGGCTTGGAGTGGTCACTGAGGGCATAAGCGAAGTGAGCCCCTTGCTTTGGCAGCGTTTGCGCTTTTTATTGGAATCCTTGGAGGCCAAAGAAAGCGAAGCCGAAGCCTTTGTGCAGGATTTTCAAGGTTGGCTTAACCGCATGGAATACGAGTATGTGGAGGAATTTCGCTCCGAACTCCAATACCGCCTTGCTTTGGCTTTGGAATTGGAAGATGAAGAAGATGAGCGCAACCGCCTTTTTGTAAAGCTGAGTGATGGCCTTGCTCGCACTCGCGAGCACTTTACGCGTAAGCTGGATGTGCTTTTTGCTTCCCACGGTGCCTTGGATGCTGCCTTTTGGGAGGAGATGGAAGAGCTGTTTATCATGGCCGATGTGGGCTTTGAGTCCAGCATGGAGCTTATTTCGCGCTTAAAGGACGCCGTGCGTAAGCAAGGCTTAACGGAGCCACAACAATTGCGCGCCGTGTTGCAAGAGGAATTGTTACAAATATTCCACATGCAAAAACGTATTTCTTCTTTCAATGCGCCGGAAGTTATCATGATGATTGGCGTGAATGGCGTGGGTAAAACCACCACCATTGCCAAATTGGCGCACCGCGATCGCATGCAGGGCAAAAAAGTGCTCATAGCTGCGGCAGATACTTTCAGAGCCGCCGCCACCGAGCAGTTGGGCGTGTGGGCAGAGCGCGTGGGTGCAGATTTTCACCGCAAGGAAGCCGGGGCAGATCCTGCCGCTGTGGCCTATGAGGCCATGGACTTGGCACTACGCGGAAATTATGATGTTTTGTATGTGGATACGGCAGGGCGCTTGCAAACCAAGGTGAATCTCATGGAAGAGCTCACCAAGATACGCAATGTCATAGCCAAGAAACATGCCGGCGCGCCGCATAGATCCATCTTGGTGGTGGATGCCACCACGGGGCAAAATGCTTTGTCGCAAACGAAGTTATTTAAGGAAGCCGCTGGCATTGATGAAATAATTTTGAGTAAGCTTGATGGTACTGCCAAGGGCGGCGTGGCCATTTCTGTGGCTTTACAATTCCAAATCCCCATCACCTATGTGGGACTTGGTGAAAAGCTTGAAGATTTGCGCCCCTTTAATGGAAAGGATTTTGCATTAGCCTTATTGGGCGATGCTGTAGCGTCAGAGTAATGACGAAAACCACGAAAAAAGGCTTTTTTGTGGGGAAGGGGAGCCCCTTCCCCCATGATGGATTAAGAGATAAAGTGTTCCTGTTTGGAAACGCCTTCAGATTTGATGCGGTCTAACAATTCGGCAAATGTGGCCTTTACATTTTCGCGAATGTCGCCGGCCACAATGAGAAAGAGAACATCATCACCGGGTTTGAATTCGCCTTCCAAGGCGTCCCACTCGATGGCAAAAATGCCTGGGCGTTGTTCCATTTCTTGACAAATTTCGCGAATTTTGTCTTTGTCTTGGCGAATGGTAATGGAAGCCACGCCTTGGTGATCTTTGCGAGACCAGCTACGCACCACACCGTTGTGAATGAGCATCATGCCCACATTGTCGGAAAAACCGGGGCGTTGTTTTAGTTCTGCAAGTGCTTTATTAATATCCATAAGAGCTCCTTTTTTTTATGAGGTATACCGATGGCTGTTTTTTGCGATCTTTTAGCCAAGCTGCCTAAGAGTACAGAAACTCGCATGAGTACGCAAGGTTATGTTTTGTGGTTTTCCTGGCAAAACGACCTTGATCCTGTCATCAATCAAACGCTACAAAACTATGGTGGCATGTTTATTGAGTCAGACTTTGAGCAATCTGCTTGGTTTTTCTTTAATAAAGATGTATTTTTAGCTTTGGCGCGTCTTTCCGTTTGGGCTCGTTTTAACCCCCTCACGGCATCGGTACAGCTTCTACGCGGACGCTTGCAATTTGGCTTGCGTCAAGAAATTTCCATCAGTTTGGAATCTAAGCTGGAAGAGCAAGAAATGTTCCCCGGCAAGAGTTTCGAAATAGAAATCCACTCCAAATCCATGGAAGGGGATACCAATTTTCCCGGTATTACTTTTATTAAGTCGCCTTTAAAGCAAGGTATGGCCATTGCAGAATGGTTCACCATAGATGCGGACACGCGCTTGCCGTATACTTCTTCCTTGGGTTGGTATGGCATATGGCGCCCCTTGGGTAATCCCTTGGATCCGGCTTTTCAAAAAGCTTGGCCGCACATGCAGCAATTGCTTATCAATACCTTAAAATCTCATAAGTTAAAGTTTATTCTGCAAGATGATTTTATCATGTTTTCCATTGATAACCTCTTGCTTATGCGTGCTTGGTTGCGCGAGGCTTTAGGCCGTGTGGATGAAGTAAAGAATAGCAAACCAGAGCATTTTTGGCCTTTTTTAACGGTTATTATTGACCGCAAAGGCATGAACTTCAATGGGGATTTATACAAGAAAGTGGGATTGCAATGGTCTCGATTAAGCCCAGATAATCCCTACATGAGCTACCGCACAGCCTACCTTTTGGGTGAAGGTTTTGAAGTGCGCGATATTCGTTTTTCCAACAATCACACCTCCATGGACGCTTGGTGCATTGTGGCCCTTGGGGAAATTGCCGCCGGAACTCCAGCCATACCCGTCATCATGGCCGGTCAGCTTATTTCCGATGATCCCCCATGCTTTTTTTGCGGCATAAATACGCATAAGGTGCAAGATTGCCCCACCTTACGAATGTCTTCTGAAGCGTGCGAAGCATCCGGCAAAGCCGCCAGTATGGATTTGGACGCCATCAACAATGCCTTTAGGGCCATAGAAAATAGCGCCAACGATGACGGAGAAATTCCTTACGAGAGTATTTTTTCCAAGGGTGATGAAAGGGCTGAACTGCTCAAAGCCATTTTTGAGATAAACTTCTATTCGCAAGTGCGCTCCATGCCTTTCATGTGGATTACCAAGGGCGCTGGCATTGGTAAAGTTCGTGATCAGTTGGATTTACAGCGTGATGAACATGTTGTGTGGGATATTTTTGATAAATTCGACAAGATATCAGGCGGTCCTTTGGGAGGTCTCATCCCAGAGTTGCTCGAACTCATAACGCGCAATCCGCGCGAGATGCGTTTGCGTAACCTTTTGGGCTTTATGTATGTGTACATGGGGGATTACACCAAGGCGCATACGGCTTTTAAGGAAGCTGCCACACTCACTGGCGTTCCGGCATTGCAGGCATGGAATGAGTACTTGCAAGCCCGCATGGCTGAGGTGCAAGAACAGTATCTTGACGCCATAGCGCAATATGGGCAGATTCAGCGTGTTATGCCTCAGTGGAAGTCCATCGATTATAGACGTATAGTTTGTAAGGTAAAGATGGGTTTTGTGGAGCAGGAACTGACCGGCATTGGGAAATTGGTGCAAGATGATATGTACTATTTTAACCGCTTTTTACTTGATCCGGAATTGGGGCGTGGGCGTTTAATGATTTTGACGTATCTGTATCCCATATGGAAGGATGCTGAGCAGCGTGCCGATGTGGAAGCTAAAAAGACCAGCCTTCTCAATGAAAAAGTGGGCTTGTGGTTTCCCCCAACGCATCCTAACTATATGATGATGCAGAATTTGATTCAAGATCTGGTGCAAATTGCCAATACGAAAAACTATATCACCTTTTTGGAGGTGATTAAGCAGCGCCCCATCTTGGAAAAGAAGATTGATGAAGTTATTCAGCGACAGGTGGAAGACTTGCAGGCGCGCTATAAATTCTATTTGGCCGAATTACAAAAGGTGCGTGACGAGGCGGCGTGGTTTCCCTTCCCCAAATTGCTGAAAGACTTTAGCGATGAATTTAACCAAGCTGCCAGCGTGCTCAATTGGGCCTTTAGCAGTAACTTTCAAGAAGCAGAAAATTTTCAAAGGGCGCAATCCACCATGAAAGAGGTGGAGGACTTGTTGCGCGGTTTAAAAAGGCGTTTGAAAACCTTACGGGCCTTGCGCGACGGCACACTCTTTGGCATGACTTTCATTAAAACCTTCATATGGATTGAAGGGATAGGTTTGCTATTGTCATTTATTACTGTACCCGCCATCGTGCTTTTTGGGCATGAAATAGGGCTTGGCTGGTTGCGCGATGTTTTAGCCACGCAGCAATGGCAAATTCAAAAGGTGCTTGTGGGTATTATTACCGTGGTTTCCTTTGGTCTTGCCATGTTGCGTTCCACGGTGACCTTTGAAAGGCAGCGCGATAAGTTCTTGGATCAGGCCAAAGAGCAAAGAGAACGCATGCAAGAAGAAAGGCTTAATAAGATTCGTAAGAAAAGGCAAGCTGAGGCGGAATATAACGCCAAAAGACGTAAGGAACTACAAGAAAGAGAATTACGTCGCAAGCTTGAAGAAAGTAGATAAACACAGATAAAAAGGATATACATGAAAGCTCTACGTATATGTGCAGCGCTATCTGCCGCTGCGCCCATGGATGAACTTGTGATTAATGGTTGGGTACGTACCCGCCGTGACGCCAAAGGTTTTTCATTTTTAGAATTGAACGATGGCTCTTGTTTGGCCAATATACAATGCATTGTGGATGAAGGTACAGATGCCTATGCCGCCATGGGACAGGTGAATACCGGTGCCGCTGTGCGCATTAAAGGGGCTCTTGTGGCTTCTTTGGGCAAAGGGCAAAGCTTTGAAGTGCGCGCTCAAGAACTCACTGTGTACGGCCTTGCTGATCAAGAAACCTTCCCTTTACAAAAAAAGCGTCATTCCGACGAGTTTTTGCGTACCATTGCCCACTTGCGCTCACGCACCAATAAATATGGTGCAGCTTTTCGCATTCGCTCCGAGGCTGCCATGGCTGTGCATGATTATTTTCGTAAAGAAGGCTTTTACCATGTGCATACGCCCATCTTAACCGGTTCCGATTGCGAAGGTGCGGGGGAAATGTTTCGCGTGAGTACTATGCCCCTTGGCGAAAAGGATTTGAGTAAGGACTTTTTTGGAAAAGAGTGCAATCTCACCGTGTCCGGACAATTGGAAGCAGAAGCCATGGCTTTGGGGCTGGGTCGCGTGTATACCTTTGGTCCCACATTTCGTGCGGAGAACTCCAATACGCCACGCCATGCCGCAGAGTTTTGGATGATTGAGCCAGAAATGGCCTTTGCAGATTTGCAAGATGATATGGACCTTGGCGAAGGCCTGACCTGTCATGTCATAGAGCATGTGTTGAGCAAGTGCCATGACGATGTGCAGCTTTTCAATAAGTTTGTGGATACAGAACTTGTGCAACGCCTACAAGCCATGCTCAGCAAGCCTTTTGCTCGCGTATCTTACACAGAAGCTGTGGAAATTTTGCAAAAATGCGGGAAAACCTTTGAGTTTCCTGTGGCCTTTGGCACCGACTTGCAAACGGAGCATGAACGCTTTTTGGCCGAAGAACATTATAAACATCCCGTCATTGTGTATGACTATCCTAAAGAAATTAAGGCTTTTTATATGCGTCTCAATGATGATAATAAAACCGTGGCGGCCATGGATCTTTTGGTGCCGCGCATAGGTGAGCTCATCGGTGGTTCTCAGCGTGAAGAGCGTTTGGATGTGCTAGAAAAACGCATCTTGGATATGGGACAAAGCTTGGAAGATTTCTGGTGGTATTTGGATTTACGTCGTTTTGGCACGGTACCCCATGCCGGCTTTGGTTTAGGTTTTGAGCGTTTACTTATGCTTCTTACGGGCATTAGTAATATTCGTGACGTGATTCCCTTCCCCCGCACACCGGGTAATTTGGAGTTTTAATGGCGTGAACCCGCGAGACGGGGATGTCATCAAAAGCAGGAGCCGCAAGGCTCCTTTTTTTTGGCACGTACTTTGCTATAATAAAAGTACCTACCAAGAGTAGGCGCTTTATTATAGATGTAGCTGCATAGCGCTACGCAACATTTAGAGATGTTCTTACTACCCTTTAGCGAGGGGGGTGGCTTTGAAATCTCTTTATATTAGGAATAGATACAAAATATCTCTTAGCGAGGGGGATAGGTTGTATATTCCTTAGAACTAGAGGCATTTGAAGTCACTTCTTAGCGAGGGGGGTGCTTTAGATGTCTCTTTTTTTGGTTTTTTGAGGCTTTTTTAAGTATAAATAGGCAATATTACAATGTTTTGTCTTTTTGATGACGAAGCTGTCCAAAAGTTTTACTCATAGGGATATGCCAAAAAAATAGGCGCCCAAAAAATAGGCACTGCCCAAAAAATAGGCGATAAAGACAGGGGCGCGGAGGCTGAAAAAGCTATTCACAAAAAATGGGCTTTATGTGTAAAAAAAATATGAACAACTTGATGTAATCTTTGTGGTCAAGGAGCATGAAGAATTGATGCATGATGAAAAAGGAGTTTTTGTGGTAAAATAGTAAGTGCATTTCAGCCGAAGATATGAGAGAAAGCATATCTTACTAGCACGTTGAGGTGAGGAGGGTGTATGCGTACGATTTTGTTTACTATGCTTATGAGTGTTCTATTGGGTGGGCAGTCTTTGTGGGCAAAGCCAAGTTTGCGCTTGTTGTCTGAAGATTTTTGGGCACAGGCCACATTGGCCGATGTACAACAAGTTGTTAACACAGGCGAAGATGTTAATGAACAAGATGAAGAAGAAAACACGCCTTTGCTCATGGCCGCACGCCATGCACACGATCCTGCCATAATTCGTTGGTTGGTGGCCACAGGTGCTGACATCCATAAAACACAATACGGCGCCACACCTTTGATGCTCAGCGCCAATGTAACGTCGCATCCTGCCATCATTGAAACTTTTTTGCAGTTGGGAAGCAATGTGCAGGAAGTGGACTCCATGGGGCTTTCTTCTCTCATGTATGCCAGCGCTGCCAATCCCCATGTCATGGTTGTGAAAGCTTTGCTCAAAGCCGGTGGCAATGTGCACGGGCGTGATGGCAATGAATGGACGCCTCTCCTATGGGCCGCCTATGGCAATAGCAATCCACAAGTGATTGATGCCTTGCTTGAAGCCGGAGCAGATGTCAACGCGCAAAAATTTGATGGCTGGACGAGTTTAATGTTAGCTGCAAAACTCAATGAGAATCCTGATATTGTGGCAAGGCTCTTGAAACATGGGGCAGATGTCAATGCGCGTAATAGTTCGGAAGGTACGGCTCTCATGGTGGCGGTGTCGTCTCAGGGGCGCTTTGCCGTGGTGGAATTGCTTTTACAAGCCAAGGCCGACGTGCATGTCCATGATATGCAAGGTGATACAGCTTTGATAGAAGCCGCCGGCTGTGTGGAGCCCGAAGTTTTGGCTTTGCTCATTGAGGCAGGTGCCAAGGTCAATGTGCGTAATTCGCGCGGAGAAACGCCACTTATTCGGGCGGCAAGGCTTTCTACAGATCCGCAAGTCATCGAGCTTTTGGTGAAAAATGGTGCGCAAATAAATGAGCAGGATAATAATGGTAATACGGCCCTTATTTTGGCGGCATCATTTAATCCCCATACAGAAATCATGAACAAACTCAAATCCATGGGGGCCGATGTCACCGTGCAAAATGATGATGGAAAAATGTATAGAGATTATGCCAAGGATAGGGGGCTATTGCGTCGGCCCATACAAAATGCCTCCATTGATGATGGCGTATAATACACTGTTTTTTAAGCCCATACAAATGTGTGGGCTTTTTTGTGGTTATAGTTTCGTGGGATGCACTTTGCTTTGCGTGGTGTCGAGTTGAAGGTTCTGAAAACGTGCTGTAATTTTGGAGGTTTATTAAGCTTTATTCCAAAGATGTTACAGGCGTAACAAAAATGAAAAATTTTTATTTCCTCATTGCTTTTAAATTAAGCTATCTACTCTTTTGTTCCTTTTTTCTCATGTAATTTCTTGCATAAAAGTGCCATTGACTGTTTGACCAAGTGTTTAATATGAAGTATCTTTTTAGCGGATGTATACGTTTTTGCTCTTCTTTAATTATTTTAGTTGCATAGCTGGGTTAGAGCAAAGACGATAAGCTCAGCATGTATAAACAGAAGGAGCGTGTATGGACGGGACTGTTTCTGTGGGTTCTTTGTCAAAGACCACTTTGTCCGGCCGTATGGATTTTGCCCAAGCCGCCAGCGGCGTTATTTTGGCATTGTTCACATTGATGCACCTTATCTTTGTGAGCTCAGTTCTTTTAAGCCCCAGCATTATGAATGGTCTAGGTTGGGTTTTAGAAGAGTTGTACCTTGCACAAGTAGGTGGCCCCATTATTCTTTTACTCATGGTAGCACACTTTGTGTTGGCAGCGCGTAAAATGCCTTTCCAAGTGGGCACTTTGCCGGTGTTTTTCCGTCATGCCAAAACCATGAAGCACTGTGACACCTGGTTGTGGCTTGCACAAGTAGTCACGGCCATTGTTGTGCTTGTTATGGTAAGTATTCACGTATACGTGGTGCTTGACGCATTGCCCATTACCGCTGAAAGCTCCGCCCTTCGCGAGCAAAACGGTTGGACGCCTTTCTACTTTGTATTGCTCATCTGTGTGGGTATTCACTTGGGTATTGGTCTTTTCCGCGTGGGCGTAAAGTACGGTCTCATCACCGATGCCAATCGTGCTGTATGGACCCAGCGCACATGGTACCTTATCGCCGCTTACATCTGTCTTGGTATCTTAACCATGATTCGCTTCCATACCATTAGCGTAGCATAGCAAGGAGAGCACATGCGTACTTTTACAACTGATTTATTGTGCATGGGAGCTGGCCTTGCAGGTGAACGTGTTGCCGTTGAAGCAGCACAAAATGGCTTCGATGTTATTTGTCTTTCCGTGGTACCTCCCAAGCGCTCGCACTCTTCTGCAGCCATGGGTGGTATGCAGGCAGCTCTTGCCAACTCTGCCATGAGCCAAGGCGACTCCCCTGACGTACACTTTGCTGACACAGTAAAGGGTTCTGACTGGGGCTGTGACCAAGAAGTGGCTCGTCTTTTTGCCAACACTGCCCCCATTGCCATGCGCGAAATGGCTTGGATGGGCGTGCCTTGGAGCCGTGTTGAGCCAGGCGTACATACATATTATAAGGGCGGTAAGCCTTTTGAAGCCGAAGAGCTTGAGTCCAAGCGTGGACTTATCCACTCTCGTGCTTTTGGTGGTACTGCCAAATGGCGTACTTGCTACACTTCCGACGGTACAGGCCACTCCGTGCTCTTTACCTTGGACAACCGCTTGCTCCAACTTGGCGTAGCAGTGCATGACCGCATGCAGGCAGAAGCCCTCATTCATGATGGCGACACCTGTACCGGTTGTATTTGCCGCTGTTTGCGCACCGGTGAGCTTGTCATGTACAGAGCCAAAGTGACCCTCATCGCCACCGGCGGTTATGGTCGCGTGTATCCTGCCACCACCAACGCTGTTATCTGTGACGGCGGCGGTCAAATTACGGCATTAGATACAGGTTGCGTACCCATGGGTAACATGGAAGCTGTACAATTCCACCCCACAGGCACTGTACCCACTGACATTCTCGTGACAGAAGGCTGTCGCGGCGATGGCGGTACCTTGCTTGACGTGAACGAATATCGCTTCATGCCTGACTATGAGCCAGAAAAAGCCGAGCTTGCTTCCCGTGACGTGGTTTCCCGTCGCATGGCTGAGCATATGCGTAAAGGTTTTGGCGTGCAAAGCCCTTATGGCGAGCACTTGTGGTTAGACATTCGTCACCTTGGCGAAAAGCACATCACCACCAACTTGCGCGAAGTGTATGACATTTCCACCAAGTTCCTTGGTGTGAACCCCATTACACAGCTTATTCCTGTACGTCCTACCCACCACTATAGCATGGGCGGCGTGCGTACCAACAAAGACGGCGCAGTGTATGGCCTTAAGGGTCTGTTCTCCGCCGGCGAAGCTGCTTGCTGGGATATGCACGGCTTTAACCGCCTTGGTGGTAACTCCTTGGCAGAAACCGTTGTGGCCGGTCGCATCATCGGTAAAAAAGTGGTGGAATACCTTCAAGGTTATGAAACCAGCTTTAGCACCGCTGCTGGCTCTGCCGCTGCTAAGCTTGTGGCAGAACGCATTGACAACATGGTACATGGTCGCAAGGGCAAGGAAGACTGTTATAAGTTACGCGCTCAATTGCACAAAACCATGATGGAAAACGTGGGTATTTTCCGTAACGGTCCTGACTTGCAAAAAGCTTGTGATGAAATGCAAGAATTGCTTGTTCGCTCCGAGCAAATTGCCTTACAAGGCAAGAACTGCGGCTTTAACCCAGAGCTTTCCATGGCTCTTCGCATTCGCGGGATGATTAAACTTGGCCTTTGCACAGCTTATGGCGCTCTTATGCGTACTGAAAGCCGTGGTGGTCATGCCCGTGAAGACTTCCCCGAACGTAACGACAAAGAATGGCTCAACCGTACCCTTTCTCATTGGAAAGAAGGCGATACTTTGCCCACTTTATCCTATGAAGAAGCCACCCCTTGGTATGAAATTCCTCCGGGTGATCGTGGTTACGGCGGCGGCAAAATTATCGATGCTGAAATTCCAGCCGATAAAATTCGCCCCCTTGGCGGTGCTTAGGCCTTAAGGCATAAGCTTCGTTGTAAACAGCACTCTTAGTACGAATAACATTCGGGAGAAATATAATGGGACGTAAACTGCATTTTGAAATCATGCGCTACAACCCTCTGGACCCAGAGAGCAAGCCGCATTTACAATCTTTCTATTTGGAAGAGCATCCTAGCATGACGCTTTTTGTGGCGCTCATGGAATTGCGTGAAACTCAAGACCCAAGCTTGCAATTTGACTTCTGCTGTCGTGCAGGCATTTGTGGCTCTTGCGGTATGGTAATCAATGGTCGTCCTGGCCTTGCTTGCTCCACGCAAACTCGTGATTTGCCAGATCATATTGTTCTGCATCCGCTGCCAGTATTTAAACTTATTGGCGACCTTTCTGTGGATACAGGCACTTGGTTCCGTAATGTGGGCGCCAAATTGGAAACATGGATTCACAGCCAAAAGCCTTTTGACGAAGACGCTGTGGAAGATCCCATGACCAATGCTTTGGCCACACATATCTTTGAGCTTGATCGTTGTATCGAATGCGGCTGCTGCGTGGCTGCTTGTGGTACCGCTCGTATGCGCGAAGATTTTTACGGCGCCACCAGCATTAACCGTATGGCCCGCTTCTATGTGGACCCACGCGATAACCGCACTGAAGCTGATTTTTATGAGCTCGTCGGTAATGACCAAGGCGTATTCGGTTGTATGGGACTTTTGGCATGTCACGATGTGTGCCCCAAAAAGCTTCCCTTACAAGACCAGCTCGGCATCATGCGCCGCATGCTTGTGACCGAATCGGTGAAAGGTATTGTACCAGAACCATTGCGCAAACTCATGTCCTGCAAGGGCAACTGTCACCCTAAATAGGGTAGAAGGAATTAGAATCATGGCATTATACACTAAAGAAGAAGCACTGGAATATCATGCAAAACCACGTCCTGGTAAGGTAGAAGTTCTGCCCACCAAGGCTTGCGCTAGCCAAAAAGACTTAACCCTTGCATACTCCCCAGGCGTTGCAGAAGCTTGTCTTGCCATCCATGCCGATGAAAAGATGGTGGATGTGTACACTGGTCGCGCTAACCTTGTGGCTGTGGTATCCAATGGTACAGCCGTGCTTGGTCTTGGTAACATTGGTCCCAAGGCTGCTAAGCCTGTTATGGAAGGTAAGGGCATTCTCTTTAAGATGTTTGCCGATATCGACGTGTACGATATCAACCTTGCTGAAAATGACCAAGACAAGCTTTGTGACATTGTAAAAGCCATGGAGCCCACCTTCGGCGGCATCAACCTTGAAGATATCAAAGCCCCTGAATGCTTCTACATCGAAGAAAAGCTTCGCGAAGAAATGAACATTCCTGTTTTCCATGACGATCAGCACGGCACCGCAGTTATCTCTGCCGCCGGTCTCATCAATGCATGCGAAATCACCGGTCGTAAAATGGAAGATTGCAAAGTGGTAGTGTCCGGTGCCGGTGCTGCTGCCATTGCTTCTGCCAACCTTTACGTGGAAATGGGCGTAAAGCGCGAAAACGTGTATATGTTCGACTCCCGTGGTCTTATCCACGCCGGCCGTACCGACCTTAACAAGTATAAGGCCGCCTATGCCCAAAAGGAAAACTGCACTTTAGAAGAAGCCCTCACCGGTGCTGATGTATTCTTAGGTCTTTCTGTGAAGGGTCTTTTGAGCAAAGAAATGGTACAAAGCATGGCTAAACAGCCCATCCTTTTTGCCTGCGCAAACCCTGATCCAGAAATCACCTATGCCGATGCCAAAGACGCTGTGCCTGATTGCATCATGGCCACTGGTCGTTCTGATTATCCTAACCAAATCAATAACGTATCCGGCTTCCCCTTCCTCTTCCGTGGTGCTCTTGATACTGGCGCAAGCCAAATCAACGAAGCCATGAAGATTGCGGCAGCCAAGTCTTTGGCAGCTCTTGCCAAGGAACCTGTACCCCAAGAAGTTATCGACGCTTACGGCGGTCAAAACTTCACCTACGGTATAGATTACGTTATTCCTAAGCCTCTTGATCCACGCATCTTAGAGTGGGAAACCCTCGCCGTGGCTCAAGCTGCCATGGATTCCGGCATTGCTACCCGTCCCATCAAGGACATGGAAGCATACCGTAAGAGCTTGGTAGAGCGTGTGGGTAAATGCCGCGCTCGCGCCGATGCTTTGTATAAGAGCTACTTATAAGATACTGGGGCCGCTCTTTTGGGGCGGCCCCCTTTCGCATAAATCTTCATCCCTTTCCAGTTTCTGCCTTTTTTCTTTCTTGACACAAAGCCTTTACGTATAATTGGTATTCAGCAGTATTTAGTCGGTTTTTTGTGAAAAAAATCTCTATTAAGACAGTGAGTTACTTTTAGTTAACAACATGGTGTGTTCTAAAAGAGCAATTCCTGTTGAATGTCGTTCATTTTTAATGTATATACTGCTAAATATAGGTAGTATTCTTGGGTGTAACCTTAGCTTGTTGGAGAAAATGTATGGACAAGAGCTGTAAACATTTTTTTGCCTTAGCGTTATGCGTATTCCTGAGCTGTATGTTGTTTTTGCCAGAAATGTCTTTTGCAGCGCCCGCCGCGGAAGCTACCAAAGACATGACCAATGCCTACATTACTCTAGGTATTTTAGGTGTTGCCGCCATTTTATTTTTCACCGAAGCCCTTCCTTTACCTGTGACGGCCATGCTTGTGCCTTGCGCTTTGAGCATCACAGGCATTTTATCAGCCAAATCGGCTTTTTCGTACTTTGGAGATTCCAGCGTGGTGCTTTTCATGGCCATGTTTATCTTGGGTGAAGGTACCTTTGCCACAGGTTTTGCCACCCGCGTGGCCGAAGCCACGGTGCACTTTTCCAGAGGTAGCGAAAAGCGCATGTTGGTCTATTCTGTCATAACCATTGGTGTATTATCGGGCTTTTTAAGCAACACCGGCACCACCGCCGTGGCTTTGCCCATGGTTTTAGCCATGTGCGCTGCCGCATCCATCAATCCCAGTAAATTGCTCATGCCCATTGCCTTTGCTTCGTCATTGGGAGGCACCACCACCCTTGTGGGAACGCCCCCCAACTTGCTCATCAATGCCACATTGGAAAAAATGGGCGCCGAGGCCAACGTGGCACCCTTTGGCTTCTTTGAATTTGCGCTGATTGGTATTCCCTTACTGCTGGTGGGTGTGCTTTTTTATGCCACCATTGGCAGTAAATTATTGCCCGATCGCGCCACCGATGTGAATCTTGATGAAGTGAAGCTCAAGCAACCCCGCACCATGCGCGTGGAAAAAATGCCCGTTGCCATGGGTATCTTTATCTTTGTTATCATCGCCATGGCCACCAAGATGATCCCCTTGGTTCCCGCCGCCATGCTGGGCGCCATGGGCATGGTCATAACTCGCTGCATCACCATGAAGGAAGCCTTTAACTCCATTGACTGGACAACCATCTTCCTTTTTGCCGGTATGATTTCCATGAGCCAAGCCATGAAAGATACAGGCGCCGCCGCACTCATAGCCAATAATGTGGTAAGCATGGTTTCTGACCCCTACGCCATCTTAGCTGTGACCTGTGCCTTAACCATGGTCATCACCAACTTCATGTCCAACACCGCCACCGCCGCCCTCATGGCCCCCTTGGCCATCCCCATTGCCATGCAAAGCGGCGTATCGCCCTTGCCCGTGGCCATGGGCATCGCCATATCAGCCTCGGCATGCTTCATAACCCCCATAGCAACCCCCCCCAACACCTTGGTATTTGGGCCCGGTAACTATACCTTTATGGATTATGCCAAAGCCGGTTGGCCTTTGCAGATTTTAAGTTTTATTCTCTGTGTTGTCCTCATCCCCATCATTTGGCCCTTCTAATGGCGTAAAAAAGGGCAATCTGCTGCGTCAGAAAAGCTCTCCAAACTGCTCGTGTATCACTTATACACGTCGCATCTTGGAGAGCTTATCTTTCTTGCATCTCGCCCTTTTTTACGCCATTAGCTTGACGGCG
>CAYJLO010000022.1:0-199 GCA_964370835.1 uncultured Desulfovibrionaceae bacterium | reverse complement strand
TATTTCGCTTGGCCTGCTTCGCGTTGAAAGATGTTAAAACCTGCCGCGCCGAAAGAGTTCCAAAGACTCGTGTATCACTTATACAACGCATCTTGGAGAGCTTATCTTCCTTGCATCTCGCCCTTTTTTACGCCATTAGCTTGGCGGCGTATTTCGCTTGGCCTGCTTCGCGTTGAAAGATGTTAAAACCTGCCGCGCC
>CAYJLO010000021.1:0-36271 GCA_964370835.1 uncultured Desulfovibrionaceae bacterium | reverse complement strand
CTTCGCCAAGGCCTTTTTCAAGACCATGCTTGCCCACAAGATCAAGGGCAAGGGCCACTGTGCCCACAATCCAATCAGGTTGTGGTGGGCAGCCGGAAATGTTTACAACTGGGGTGGCGATATTATTCTTTTTGAGGAATGCGCCCACGCCCATGGCTTCGGTTTTAGAACCAGCAGCGGCAGGAATACCACCGAAAGATGCGCATGTGCCCACAGCTAAAATAGCAGCGGCATCGGCGCCAAGTTCTTTCACAAGGTCTGTCATCATGATTTCTTCATGATGGCCGTCTTTCATGGTTTCACCCACAACGCAGTACTTGCCGTTGGCAGCCACAGGTATAGCACCTTCAACCACCACAAAGAACTGACCTTTGTGAGCTTTGGCAACGCTACGCATGTGCTCAATGGCTTGCTCGCCTTCGGCAGCCATCACGGTAGGATGGAAGTCAAGGCTAATAACCTTAAGTAATACGTCAGCAATGCTTGGGTTAGCAGTGTCAAGCAAGGATACGGAACAACCCGTACAGCCTTGGCCTTGTAGCCATAGCACGGGGGGACGTCCGCCACCTGCTGATGCAGCAAGTGCTTCTTTCACTGCGGGGTGGAACATTTGGGCTACGCCAAAACCAGCCACAGAACCTGTGCAAAGTTTAACAAAATCACGCCTATTGAGACTCATCCAATGCCTCCTCAAAGTGTATGGCGTTAAATAAATGGGGCGGTGCCCCAGTTAGTGCACAAAAGTGCAAAGACCACAGCGGTCCTCTTTGCCATCTCATACTATATTTTGTGTGTTATGTCAATGCGTGGGCGTGTTTTCACAAGGTGCAGAATGAAGCTTTTTCCCGTGTTTTTTTCACGAAAAAGGTAGAAAAATCATACGAAAGACAAAAGCGGTGATGAATGGGTGGGGCGGTAAGTATGCCAAAAACGCAGAAATATACCTCAAAAAAGAGTCATATTTCTGCGTTTTAAAGTGCAGTGAATAACTTGGAATGAGGCTCTATTAAGCGCCAATGTCCCAATCAAGGCCAAACTTGTCATGCAAGATGCGAACGGCCAACTCCACGTATTTTTCGTCAATTAAGATGGTGATCTTAATTTCAGAGGTGCTGATCATTAAGATATTGATATTTTCTTGTTGTAAAGCATCAAAGGCAGAAGCGGCCACACCGGAGTGATTGCGCATGCCCACACCAATGGCAGAAACTTTTGCCACATTGGTGTCATGTCTGATGCCTTGAGCACTGATTTTATTTTTAATTTGTTCGCAAAGTTCCAGAGTTTTTGCCAAGTCCTTGCGGGAAATGGTAAAGGTCATGTCGGTGATACCGTCAATGCTGGTGTTTTGAATAATCATGTCCACCAAGACGCCGCCTTCGGAAAGGGGGCCAAAGATGGAGGCGGCGATGCCTGGCTGATCTGGTACACCGTGCAAGGTGACGCGAGCTTGGTCTTTGTCATAGGCTATGCCAGAAACGAGAACGGCTTCCATTGTAGAATCCTCCTGAGTTACCAAGGTGCCGGGATTGTCCGTAAAGGTAGAACGCACGCGGACGGGAACTTTATATTTTTTTGCAAATTCCACAGAGCGAATATGCAATACTTTAGCGCCCATGGAGGCCATTTCAAGCATTTCGTCGTAGGATACTTTATCCATTTTACGGGCCGAAGAACACAGGTTGGGGTCGGTGGTAAAAACGCCTTCCACGTCGGTGTAAATTTCGCACTCGCAAGAATTAAGGGCTGCGGCAATGGCCACAGCGGAAGTATCGGAACCGCCACGACCCAAGGTGGTGATACGTTTGCGGTCGGTGCATCCTTGGAAACCGGCCACAACGAGCACATCATGATCTTCCAACTGCTTGAACAGCTCAGCGCTGTCTATGGAAAGAATACGTGCGTTACCGTGATTGTCGTCGGTGGTGATGGGCATTTGGAAGCCCAATAAAGAGCGGGCTTTAATGCCGGCATCTTTTAAAAGCATGGTGAAAAGGGAGATGGAAACCTGCTCGCCGGTGGAGACCAATTGATCGCATTCGGCGAGGTCTGGTTTGGAGGACCATTGATCTGCAAGGCCTAAAAGATGGTTGGTATCGCCGGCGCGTGCCGAAAGTACCACTACCATTTTGTAGCCACGAGCAAGTCCGGCCATGACCTTTTCTTGCACTTGCTTCATACATTCAAGATTGGCCACAGAAGTGCCGCCAAATTTTTGTACAAGAATTTTCATAGTGTTGCCTAATGGTTGGTGAAAGGCTATTAAAATTTATGCATCAAACCAAATCTTGAGCACCTGTTGGGCTTTGGGCCCCACGGCATGTGCTTCAAGAAGTCTGGATTTTTGGCATATTTTCAGAGAAATGTCTAGATAATCCTCGGGCAAAGCCGCGTCAGGCAGATGCTCTGACCACTCGATGAGGCTTAAAGTGTCACTGCTATCAAGGGCTTCCCATACTTCTTCGGGCAAGGAATGCATGCAGCGGTATAAGTCGGCATGTAGGATTTTAGGCTGGGTTTTATAGGCGTTGCAAAGCGTGAAGCTGGGGCTGGAAACTTCTGCCTCTTGTCCGCCCGGCAATGCTTGCACCAGTGCCCTTGTGAATGTGGTTTTACCACTGCCAAGATCTCCCTTAAAGAGTAGAGCATGTACGGGCAATGAGCCTGTGTCTTTCCATTGCTGTGAAAGGCAGGAGGCAAGGCGTTGGGCCATGGCTTCGGTGTCTTGTAACGTTGTTAATGTTTTTTGAAAACTATTCAAGGGTATATACCTCGGCTTGTAAACTGGTTTGGGCTTTGGCTGTGAGCTTAGTGATGGCTTTGGGAATGGTCTGGGCCAACTCTGAAGCCATATGACCGCGATGGGGAAATTTCTTTTGTAGCGTGATACCCACTTGAGCATGAATGCTGGCCGCAAGGGCAAGGGTGCTTAAGCTGTCAAGATGAGTAATGCGTGATGCCAAGGCTGCCGTACATCCTGTGAGCACATCGCCAGAGCCTGCCACGGCCAGAGCTGGAATGTCATGGGGTAAAATGTATATGGGGCTTTGGCTTTGTCCCAGCAAGGTGCCGGCCCCTTTTAAAAGCCACGCGCAAGGCATACATGCTTTAAGGTGATCCATGGCGGCGAAGCGATCTTTTTGTATTTCTTGCGATGTGCAACCAAGGAGCCTTGCGGCTTCGCCTGGGTGGGGGGTGAGCATATCATCATGGCGAATTAAGCTTTGTAATGAAGGGTGCAATGCAAGCAAGGTTATGGCATCGGCATCCAGCACGGCGCGAGGACGTTTTGGATAGGCTAACAGTGCGCCTAAAAATTTTTTGGCTTGTGTACTTGTTCCCATGCCGGGGCCCACGGCAAGACATGACATGCGCATGAGTTTTTCTTGAAAGGCTTCGGGTAGAGTTGTGGGCCAGTGCTCTTCGTCAAAGGTATATGCCATGATGTTGGCATTGCCATTTTTTATGCCGTCACTGAGCCCTTTGGGGGCGGCGGCGGTCACAAGGCCCACTCCGGTGCGTAAGGCTGCTAGGGCAGTCAAATGGGCCGCACCGCTAAGGTCTGTTTGTTCTTGCGAACCTCCCACCACCAAAACATGACCCCAAGAGCCTTTGTGACTTTGTTCCTTTGCATCTTGAAATAGGGTGATAATTCTGTTTTTCTGCAATAATCGAAACGATGCAGGCTTTTCTTGTTGTACTGCGCGAGGCATGCCTATGGTGCGAACATGTAATTTCCCCGTATGCGGGCGTGCATTAGGTAAGACTAAACCCGGCTTGGCGGCGGCAAAAGCCACAGTGGCGTGAGCTTTTACGGCAAAATCTTGGGCGTGCGGAATTCCAGTGAGCGCCTCGCACCCGCTGGGAATATCCAAGGAGAACACAAAACTGTGTTCTTTATGGGCATTGATGTGACAGATATATTCCCTAAAAAGAGGTCGTAAAGGGCTGGTGAATCCTGTGCCCAAGAGGCCATCTATCATGATCTGCGGTTTTTGCCACGCGGGAGGAATGTGTTTTTGCCATGAATCTTTTCCAATATATTGTAGGAGCACATGGCATTTTTTGGCCATGTCGAGATGTTGCTTGGTGGCGCCTTTATATTGGTTCATGGGCTTTGTGTGTGCAAGTAAGGGAAAAGCTCCGGCGTCGAGCAGATGGCGGGCAAGGCATGCGGCATCGCCACCATTATTTCCATTGCCCATGAAGAGCAAAACATATGTGCCGTCCACGGGGCCATATTCTTTTTGTAAAGCCACAAGGGCTTCGCGCGCGGCATTTTCCATGAGAATGCACTCGGGTATGCCGTGAACCATGGCCTGATTATCCCACTCACGCATTTGTTCTGCCGTGGGCAAGGGGGCGCTAAGATTTTCTATGTGCATATTTTTTCCAAGATAACCACAGCACAAGCAGTGTCACGGCTGTGGGAAATGCTAAGATGGCTTTGAGTTGCGCCAATGGCGTGGAACATTTCCAAAGCAGGGCCGTATAGCATTAGGTTGGGCTTTCCATTTTCCTCGCTATGCACGGCCACATGCTGTAAGGTTATACCTTGACTAAAGCCAGTACCTAAAGCTTTGACAGCGGCTTCTTTGGCAGCAAAGCGCGCGGCAATGCTGTTTGCAGGTAGGCTGGTGCTAAAGTTTGGATACCTACCTTGCAGGTACGCCACTTCTTCCCAAGTAAGAATTTTTTCCACAAAGCGCATTCCATAGCGCTCCAGAGAATTTTTAATTCTAGAAATTTCAATTATATCAGTACCTAATCCGCAAATCATACGCCCATTGCCTAAAGTTTAGATTGTGTGTATGGTGATGGCTTCCATCTTTATAGATTTAAACCGCACTTTGTATGCGGATATAGTAAACATGGCCCTTGTCCTGCGTCAAGGTCTATAGGGTCAAAGCAATTTTCGAAACTTATTGAGGGATATATGAATCTTTGTATAGTGGGTACTGGTTATGTGGGCCTTGTGAGTGCAGCATGCTTTGCTGAAATGGGTAATACTGTTACTTGTGTGGATGTGAACCCTAAGGTGGTAGAACGCCTTAAAGCCGGTTCTGTGCACATTTTTGAGCCAGGTTTAGAAGATATGGTGCAACGCAGCTATGCTGATGGTCGTTTGCGTTTTACCACTTCCTTGGAAGAAGCTTTAACGGATGCCGACTTGGCATTTATTTGCGTGGGCACTCCTTCCGGTGACGACGGTTCTTGTGACTTAAGTTATGTGGAAAAAGTGGCCAGCGACATTGGTAGATTCATTAAAAAGGAAATCATTGTGGTGGATAAATCCACCGTGCCTGTGGGCACCGCCGATAAAGTGCGTGCTTTGATTGAAGCCTCCTTGGTGGAACGCCAAACGGTCATTCCTTTTGAAGTGGTTTCCAATCCGGAATTTTTGAAAGAAGGCGATGCCATCATTGACTTCATGAAGCCAGATCGTGTGGTCATTGGTACTTCCTCCGAAAAGGCCGCCGCTGTCATGCGCGAATTGTATGCTCCTTTTGCACGCACCCGTGATAAAATCATCGTCATGGGCGTGCGCAGTGCAGAAATGACCAAATATGCTGCCAACTGCATGTTGGCCACCAAAATTTCTTTCATCAATGAAATTGCCACCATTTGCGAACAAGTGGATGCCGACGTGCGTGATGTGCGCGTGGGTATTGGTTCTGATTCGCGCATTGGTTACCAGTTCATTTACCCCGGTGTGGGTTATGGCGGTTCTTGCTTCCCCAAGGACGTGAAGGCTCTTATCCATACCGCCAGCAATGCCGGTGTGGAGCCTGAATTGCTCAACGCTGTGGAAAGCGTTAATGCTCGCCAAAAGAAGAGCATGGCAAAGCGCGTTATGGAATATTTTGCGCCCCAAGGTGGCGTGGCTGGAAAAACGCTAGCCCTCTGGGGTCTAGCCTTTAAAGCCAACACCGATGACATGCGCGAAGCTGCTGCTTTGAGCATCATTAAGGAACTCACCGCTGCCGGCATGAAAATACGTGCTTTTGATCCTGTGGCCCATGAAAATGCCGCAGAAATTTTAAAAGACAATGAATTGGTGGAAATTGTTTCCGGCCAGTACGAAGCATGCGATGGCGCGGCAGCTCTTTTGGTGGTGACCGAGTGGAACCAATTCCGCAACCCAGATTTTGACCGTATCAAAGGTGCTTTATCCGCTCCCATTCTCTTTGACGGACGTAACTTATACAATCCTGAAGCCATGGGCACCAAAGGATTTGCGTATTTCTGCGTAGGTAGAAAATAATCTGAGGCCAAAAAATAACTTGCCAACGGTGCCTCGTTGACATAGAAATATGTGCGCACCGTAAGTGCCCCGTGCCGGGGTGGTGGAATTGGTAGACACGCTAGATTCAGGTTCTAGTGCGGGCAACTGCATGGGAGTTCGAGTCTCCCCTTCGGCACCATAAAAAATAAAGAAATCAAGGGTTACAGTGAATAGCTGTAGCCCTTTTTCTTTTGCCACACATTTTTTAACAAACTTTAATAAGTGACTGATTTTAAAAATATGATTTGATATACAAAAAAATGGTATGGTAACAGGTTGCGAGGGTGGTAGTAAAAGCTTGTGCAATTTGATTCGTGATATATGTAAAAAAGCTAGTCATTATTAGGTATGACTAGCTTTTTTTGTTGCGGACACTCTTTGTTTTATTGTTTTTTCAATCTTTCTGCCACAGTTTCACCGCCAACACCCCATGCTGTTGTGGGCACTTCCTCAATGACGACCATGGTATTGTTGGGATTTTTTCCCAAAACACGTACCATCATATCGGTAGTTTCTTTAATAAGTTGTGCTTTTTGTGCTTCAGTGGGAGCTTGGTCGCCGCCTGTCACTTTAATGTTAATGAATGGCATATGATCTCCTTGGCTTAGGTTGAAACGGCACTGCGATATATACGAATCACAGGATATACTCATACATAATACAAGAAAAAGCTTTTTGTGCAACTTATCTATTCTTATATGACATATTAGTTTTTCTTATTGTACTTTTTTTCTCATGACCTCTAATATCCAAATCAAGTAGTAAAAATTTGTATCATGCGTGGCATGAGCAAAGGTTTGTCCCTTTAAAATGAAAGTAGGTAGTGTATGCTAAGTTCACCGTATGCAAAGCAAAGTCCCATTCATCTAACCATGCTTGAGCGTGTGCAATATCCCGTACCGCGTGAAATGGTTATGCCTTTGGTTTCGCTTATTGCTGTAGCCATGGCTTTGTTTCACCTTTATACTGGAGGTATGGGAACATTCACGGCGCTTATTCAGCGCGGAGTGCATTTGTCTTTCGCTTTAGTTCTCATGTTTTTGACCATCCCTGGCATTAAAAATCAAAAAAATGCCGAGAATCTTCATGTAATAGATATCATGTGGGCCATTCTTGCGGTGCTGCCTGGTGCGTATTTTTCTTTGTACTTTAATGACATTGCTGAGCGCGGGGGCATGGCCACTGATTTTGAAATTTACCTAGGATGGGTCACCATTGTGATGCTTTTGGAAGCTGTGCGTCGCGGCGTAGGTCTTCCGCTTTTCTGTATCGGTATTGTGGCCATTTTATATGTGTATTTTGGGCCGTATTTGCCGGGTATGTTGGAGCATCGCGGCTATAATCTCACTCGTATTTCTTACCAAATGTTCATGTCCGATTCCGGCATCATGGGCACGCCTTTAGGTGTTAGTGCCACTATTATTGCGCTATTTATCCTTTTCGGGAGCTTTTTGGAGCAATCCGGCGGTGCCAAATATTTCATTGACCTTTCTGAATCTTTAACCGGTCGCATGCGCGGTGGGCCTGCCAAGGCGGCGGTGCTTGCCTCCGGCCTTATGGGTACCGTTTCCGGTTCTGCCGTGGCCAACGTGGTGACCACAGGGCATTTGACCATTCCTTTGATGATTCGTGCAGGCTATAGCAAGGTTTTTGCCGGTGCAGTGGAAGCTGTGGCTTCTTCTGGTGGGCAGTTGGCTCCTCCCATCATGGGCGCTGCGGCCTTCCTTATGGCCGATATGACAGGTATTCGTTATAGCAACATCGCCCTTGGTGCAGTCATTCCTGCTGTGCTTTTCTATGGTAGTTTGTTTATCGTGGTGCACCTTGAAGCTTGTCGCCGTGATTTGCAATGCAATGTTGACGGCATTGGCAAGATTGAAAACCGCGCCCATATGTTTATTCCTTTAGTATTGCTTATCATCCTTTTAAGCCTTGAATATTCTCCCACCTATGTGGGCTTTTGGACCATCGTAGGTATGGTGGCCATTTCTTGGATGAAGCCTTCCACGCGCCTTACCCCCAAAAAGGTGTATGCCGCTTTAGAAACAGGCGCCCTTGGTATCTTGCCCGTGACGGCGGCTTGTGCCAGCGCAGGTATTGTGGTGGGCGCAGTGACGCTGACCGGCCTTCCCATTAAGTTCTCTACCTTACTCATTGAGGCTTCCGGTGGATCTTTAAGTATTTTACTTATCTTAACCATGTTCACCTCGCTTATTTTGGGTATGGGCTTACCCACAGCGCCTGCTTATATTCTTTTGGCAACGCTCATTGGTCCAGCCCTTACAGGCCTTGGAGTTAATGTTCTGGCCGCGCATATGTTTATCTTCTTCTTCGGCGTGGTATCTGCCATTACTCCTCCAGTGGCTTTGGCCGCCTTTGCTGCAGCGGGTATTTCCGGTGCCAAGCCCAATGAAACAGGCTTTAAGGCGTGCTGGATAGGCATTATTACCTTCATTGTGCCTTATATGTTCGTGTATGAGCCTGCCCTTGTGGGTGAAGGAAGCTTTACCTCCATCGTTATTGCTTTCACCCTTGCATGCATAGGCGTATGCGCCCTTGGCGTGGCCTTGACCGGATACTTTGTGCGCGTGTGCAATCCCATCATCCGTCTTCTTGTGGGCGCGGGCGCTGCCATGGTTTTACATCCAGAAGTTATGAGCAGCCTTGCCGGCATAGTCTTGTTGGTGGTGGTATTGAGTGTTCATGTATATGTGCTTGGAAAGAAGACAGCAAACACAGCAACAAGTTAGCCTTATGAGGATACGGCACTTTTCAGGGTGCTGTATCCTCCATAATACAATGCAGTAGGAAGAGCAGGGCGCCAAACCTTGCAGAGAGAATACAATTTAACAGCCCCTTGGGCGGAGGTTTCACATGACTCGTAAAATGAATACGTTGGTAAAATCCTTAGCAATGGTTTTGGCATTAAGCTTTGGTGCACAAAGTGCCGTGGCAAAGACCTATATTTCCATGGGCACTAACCCTGTGGGTATGGCGTGGTACACCATGGGCGCCGCCTTAACGGAAGTTCTACGTACTGAAGCTCCTGACATTGCCATGACTGTGGAAGCCACCAATGGCGCTGTGCACAACGTGAACCTTATGGCCATGGGTGATATTGAAATGGCGCTCACTTCCGCTAAAGAAGCGCAAGATGCTTATAATGGTGAAGGTCGCTATAAGGCAAAATTGCCTATTTTAGGTCTTTATGCCGCTTCTGTGGCCTATAGCCAATGCGTAGCCTTGGCAGATTCTGGTATTAAGAGCATCGAAGATCTGAAAGGTAAGCGCATAGGCGTGGGCGTGGGCGGTTCTTCCACCCGTGTGGACAACCAAGAGCTCTTGGCTGTGAGCGGCATGAGCGTTAAGGATTTTGATGCTTTTTCTGAAACTTTGCCCGAGGCTGTAGAAAAAATGAAAAATGGCCAATTGGAAGCCAATATGTGGTTCGGTGTATCTCCTTTGGCTCCGCTCATGGATTTGGCTCAATCTCGTGACCTTACATGGTTTGCTTTGAGCAAAGAAAAAGCTGAGGAGCTTTCCAAAAAGTACCCTTACTACTATTACTCTGAGCTTCCAGCCAACACCTATCCTAAGCAAGATAAGCCTATCCCCACGGTGGCACAGCGTTACAATATGGTAGCACTTGCTGAAATGGATGAAGAAGTTGCTTATCAAATTACCAAGGCTTCCGTTGAAAACTTTGATAAGCTCACTGCCATTTACAAAGGTTGGGGTTCTGCCAGCGTTGAACATGTATTGCAAAGTATGACTATTCCATTACATCCCGGTGCCATTAGGTATTTCCGTGAAATCAATCTGCCCGGCTTAGACGAGTATATTGCAAAATATCCTAATAAATAATCGAATATAAAATAGGAAGGGGAGCCTTGCTCCCTTTCCATAGAGAGAATAAGAAGAGAGGTTGTGCATATGAAAGCGTCGCAAAACTTAGGCAAAAAGTTATTTTCCTTTGCCGTGGTAGCAGATACGCACTTAAATCAGGATGAAGTGGAATGTAATTCTCCTTTTCCGGTAAATACATTGGCTAATTTACGTATGCGTCATGTGGTGCAGGATATAAATAGCAAAAATGTGGATTTTGTTTTGCATCTTGGTGATATTATTCACCCTGTCCCTGCCGTAAAAGCATTGTATGAGGGGGCAGCGCAGCGATTTCATAATCAGGTAAAAGATCTAAAAATGCCTCTCTATCTCACCCCCGGTAATCATGATATTGGGGATAAGCCCATGCCCTGGGCCCCTGCCGGCACCATTACCGACGAGTATATTGCCCTATGGCATGAAGTCTTTGGTAAGGATTATTACAGCTTCAACCATAAAGATATAGTTTTTGTGGTGCTTAATTCTCAGCTGTGCAATAGCGGTCTTGCCGCCGAAGCTGCGCAAGAGGCTTGGCTTGAAGCTGAGCTAAAAGAGCATAAGGGCAAAAGAATTTTTCTGGCCACGCACTATCCTTTCTTTATGTATGCCAGTGATGAGGCCGAACACTACGACAATATAGCCGAACCTGCACGTTCGCGTCTTTTGGATATGCTAGCACGTTATAACGTGGAGGGTATTTTTGCAGGGCACGTGCATAATTTTTGGTATTTGCAAGAAGAGGCCGTGCATCACTACTTATTGCCTTCCACGGCCTTTGTGCGCCAAGACTATAGCGAAATGTATAAAGCACCTCCTGCGCTTGAAGCTTTAGAGGCAGGGCGCAACGATGCAGAAAAATTGGGCTATTTTGTGGTGCATATGTATGAAAAAGGCCATGTGTGTCGCATGGTGCGCACCCACGGTATTTGTGTGCACGAAGGAAAAATCCCACAGCAGGGTTCCTATGTTTCTACCGTGAGTCCCTTGGAAAATACCTGTGCCTCCTTGGGCTTCGATTTGCGCGAAACGTGGTCGCATGCTGTGACCATAGCACCCAGTGGTGCCTTGGACGAATTTGACCGCAAAGAGGTACGTAACGATTATCCGCTCCTTGCTTTGTGGGAAATGGGCGTGAAACATATGCGCGTACCTTTCCACGATTTGCGTGATGCTGCCACACGTCGTCGCATGGAGCATCTTGTGGGGCTTGGACATAGTTTTACGCTTTTTTCTTTTGGCGAAGCTTCCAAGCAAGATATGAAATTGGTGGCGGAGTATGCACATATTTTACGCGGCTGGGAAATGGCCTGCCGCTGGGATACGCTTCCTGCCATGGCAAAGAATATAGCCAAGATTCGCAAGAAAACAGATTTACCTTTGTATCTCAGTCGTATGTGGGAGCATGATGATAATAAAAGCCCCGATGGCAGATATTTTCATGTGATGAATCACGGTTTAAGCGTCAAAAATTTACAGCAAAATAAAGAGTACTTTGCCGCTGTGGAAGCCCTTTCTGATTTGGAAGAGGTGGGCTATGTGTTCCGCATTATGCGCCACGAAGACATATACTCGTCCTTGCAAGCCATAGCCGCATATGAAAAAGAATGCCAGCGCCCTGTGTCGGTGCATATACGCATGGCGGGCTTTAACCCTGCAGAAAATAATTGTTCTACGGCCGATGATGTGCTTAATGCGCAGCGCTTGGCCGAGGCTTTATTCTGCACAGCTTATACAAGCATGCATGTTTTTGCTGATACCTTGGTGGATGTGGACAGAGGGTATTTCCCTCGCCACGGGGTGCTAGACAGCATTTGCAATCCGCGCATGGCGGCGCAAGTTATAGCGCATATGTATGGATTTTTACATGAAGAAGAGGGAGCCTTGCAGGAGTTGGCGCGCATGGAAGATGCCAAGGCGCACACATTTTATGCTGTGCAAGGTAAAAATTTAGTAGGGTTTGTTTTCTTTGAGCAAGAAGGGGAAGCGTGTTGTGCCAAGGATTTTGAAGCCATGGCACAAGAAAAAGGCTATACGCAATTGTGCTATGTAAATGCTGTGAGCGGGAATAAAGGCTCTTGGCAAGATGTGCAGGGAAATAGCCCCGTATATATGATTCGCGCAAGCAAATAATATCCCATGATATAAGAGGGTACCTTACGGGATCCCTTTTATTATACGCCCCCCCAGCGAGCTGGGGGGCCCTTACAATAAAAGCGCTTTCTTTGTGCAAAGAAAGCGCTTTTATTGTTGACAAAGTCTACTGGTGGGAAACCTTTTTTGAAAAAAGCCCCCAGTCTGAGTTGGCCCCAGACCCGCTCTGCTCTCGATTTACGTAATTGCTCATTCTTCGCAAACGTAAACGCCTTCGGTGCCCGTTGGGTCGGCCCTTCAAAAGAACTTTAATTGCGGCAGGGCTTTACCTTTGGAAGAAAGATTTTTCCGCAATGTAAATTTTAAAATAATGCTTTATTCAAGGTATTTTTAAAAAAAATGAAGTTTAATTCGTAAAAATTAAATCAAATTTTTACCTTAGGGGGTGTCATTAGTCTGAGCGCTTTTCATGGAAAAATTATATTTAGCCCATGCTTTTTTCTAAAATTTCCATGCCGTCTTCAAAAAGAAAACGTAAAAATTCGTCTTTTTGTGCATTGGCTTCGCCCTCTTTTCGCATGGCAATGACGAGATTTTCATCGGGGAAAATATGCGTCAAAGGTAAAAAAGAAGCTCTATCCTTAAAGTGAGCAATGGTATGGGGGTAGCATAATTGCACCGCAATGCCCACGCCCTTGGTGGCATAGGTAATGTTGATGGCGGCATTGGGGGATTCCACAATGGTATGAAAGGTGAGTCCTGCCACCTCGCAGGCTCTATCTAGTTTATCGCGGGCCGAGGCCTTCACATTGGGGCGTGGCAAATTGAGCTGGTATTGCACCAAATCTTCCAATTCAATGCGCTCAAGTTGTTCAAGAGGGTGCCCTTTGGGTACTACCACCATATATTGGCCGCGTAACCATGGGGTGACGTGCATATTGTTGGGCACGGAAGATTCGTGCACAATACAAAAATCTGCTTGGCCACGCTGCACGCTTTCTATGCAGCGGTGCGGCGTGTAGTCAAAAATATGCAGTAATATATTGGGGTATTGCTGTATAAATGTGCACAGTATTTTAGATAAAATATATTGGTGCACAGCATAGGGTGCGGAGAGATAAATATAGCCCTCATAATGTTGACTCAAAGCTTTGAGTTTTTCTGTGAGGGTACGTTCGTGCAAAAAAATTTTTTCTGCAAAAGCAAAGACTTCTTTACCCTCAGTGGTCAGTTGTAAGGAACTTTTGCCCACACGTTGAAAAAGGGTGCATTCAAGGCTTTGTTCTAGCTTAGCCACTTGCTGGCTTAAGGCGGATTGGGTGCGAAAAAGTGCGTCCGCGGCGCGCGTAACACTGCCAAGTTTAGCGATGGTATAAAAACCTTTTAAGTATTGCCATTCCATAAAAATTCTCGAATGATGCAGTGTGCACACTGTCTACAGGTAAAACATGGGCAAACAGTGGCACAAAAGGCATCACCTGTCCATAGGAAAAGCAATAATACCTTTTTTTATCCTTGCCATTTTTGTGCTAAGCTTTTTAACGTGGGTACAGCATGGGCATAGAACTTTTGTAAGGCTTTACAGAAGTAGGTACGCCCAAAACCTTCGGGATTAATGCGTCTATCTTTTAGGCAACCACCGCCACAGAGAGATAGCCAAGGACATTTGAGACAAGCATCGTGTACGCGGGCTTTGGCATTACCAAAGACACGCTGTTTTTGGCTTTGTAAAAGGTCTTGTAAATTGTGTTCGCGAATATTACCAAGTAAGTGCGCTTTTTCCACAAAGAAGTCACAAGGGTACACTTCGCCATTGTGCTCAACAGTCACATAGGTGCCGCACGTTTTACGGCTACCACATTCGGGGGAAACGGTGCCAAGTAGGGTGAAGAAGGTGGTTTCAAAAAGCCGTATGGAAGTGGTGGGCTTGCCGTTTGCAAAGTCTGCTTTCCACGCATCAAAGAGTTTGCATAGCGCCTGACCATAGGCCTCGGGGCTTACGGAAAAATCGGCAATGTTTCCTTGAGCATCTTTTTCTACCACAGGAATAAATTGCATATAGGTAAAGCCTAAATCACGCAAATATTCATAACTTTCCACCAAATACGGCGCGCTGTACGAAGTGACACAAGCAAGGGCATTACATTCTACCTTGGCGGCAAGTAAGCTTTTAGCGGCCCTTTCCACTTGGGCATGGGTGGTGCTTTTTTGGCCTCCCATCTTACCATGTCTGTAGGTATCATGCACATGAGCTTTGCCGTCCAGAGAAATACCCACAAGGAAATTTTCACGCTGTAAAAAATCACACCATGCGTCATCCATGAGCATGCCGTTGGTTTGTAATATGTTGGATACGTCGCAATTCTTGGCGTGCTTTTTTTGCAAGCGTACGGCTCTTTCGTAGAAGGGAAGCCCCATGAGCGTGGGCTCGCCGCCTTGCCAAATAAAAGAGAAGGTGCCAAGGCTGGGTGGTGTTTTCTCCAATGCATTGCGAATAAGCATTTCTTGCAATTGCCCCGTCATGCGTTTGGTGTATTCTCCCTCAAAAAGTTCTTCCTTGTCGCAATAAAAGCAATACGAACATCGCAAATTACAAAGAGGGCCGGCAGGCTTTACCAAAACGCAATTGAGTGTGGGGGCGAGCATAGGTTTTCCTTATGTTGATAATTTTACTGGGGGGGAAGGTTTCCCTCATCCATCCCCAAAACTCGTCTTACATATGAACATGCGGGAAAAAGTATGCCAAAAGACAGATACACATCCGCCACTGGCTTTTTTGAGGGGGAGGGTCTGTGAGGGGAACTTTTTTTCCCTAAAAAAGTTCCCCTCACAGTAAGTTACCATTATATGATTTTTATTTAAAAGCTGTGCTTTCTCTATTTCTAGGAAGCTGTGCTAAAGCCTTGGTTTGAATGGCACCGGCTTTGCGCACGTAACGCTTATCATCATCTTCAAAGACCTTGTAAGCCCATACTGGTTCAGAGTTGGTATTGGCTTTAATGAATAAACGGTCTTTTTGACTTTCCTTAATTTCTGCATCCAAGGCGGCAGGATCCCAATTGTTAAGGCAAATGGCTTTAAGCTCTGCCAAGGTAGAGGCATAGGCAGAATCTCCTGCCACGTTGGTGAGCTCAAGGGGATCTTTGGCCATATCGTACATGATGTCGGGGTGACCGTGTGTGTAAATATACTTCATATCACCACGGCGTACCATACGGCAAGGGGCACAAGCGCCTTCACCCGTATATTCACTGATGGCAATGTCGCTCCAGTTGGCGTCCTGGCCTGTGGTTAAGAAGGTATACAGGCTATTTCCTTCAAAGGGGCGCACTGGGGTGGGGGCTTTACCTGCGGTCACAAGGTCAAGCACGGTGGGAGTTAAGTCCACCAAAGAAACATTTTCTTTAATGCGATTTGGCTTAAAGAATTTTGGCCCGTAGAAGATAAAGGGCACTGTGGCTGACCACTCATAGAAGAGTTGCTTGTACCACTGACCACGTTCGCCCAGCATATCGCCGTGATCTGCGGTCATGATGATGATGGTGTTGTCGAGCAGTTCTGCATCTTCAAGTGTTTGCTTAATACGACCCACTTTGTCGTCAAGGGCGCTAATCATGCCATAATAGGCGTGGCGAGCATTGCGAACTTCATCATCGGTGGGGGTATCTAAGTTGCCAGCATGGGCATAGTAAATCCAGCGGCTCATTTCGTCCATGTCTTCTTCTTTCATGGCAGGAACGCTAGGCATATCAATGCTGTCATGGTCATATAAATCCCAATGCTCTGGACGGCAAATGAAGGGGGAGTGAGGCTGCGTGAAGGAAATGGTTAAGAAGAAGGGGCGTTCTTCATAGCGTGCAAAGTCGAAGAGCTTACGGATGCCGAAATATTCCACTTCGTCGTCATAATCAATTTGCAAACTGCGCTTGACCACGCCCGCTTCGGTGATGCCGCTCAAGTTGATGCCTGTGGGGCGGTCGCCAAGGCCTTTTTCCCAGTCGGGAGCCCAAGCATAATTGGAGGGATAAATATCTGTGGTGACACGCTCTTCATAGCCATGCAATTGATCAGGCCCCACAAAGTGCATCTTGCCGCAAAGACAAGTGGCATAATCCATGCCGCGTAAGTAATGCATGAGGGTAGGAGTGCTGGAAAGAGCTTCAGTGGCATTGTCCCATACCTTAATACTGGTGGCAAAGCGTCCGGAAAGCATGGACATTCGCGAAGGGGCACATAAGGGGAAGTTGCTGTAGGCGTTTTCAAAAACAACGCCTTCCTCTGCGAGCTTTGTAATATTGGGCGCTTGTACTATTTTATGCCCATAGGAGGGTAAAGCTTGTGCTGTCATTTGATCAAATTGAATTAAGAGAATATTGGGACGTTGTTTGTCTGCCATGGTAAAACTCCTTGTAAAATAATAAATTCACAAAATCATTTTACAGGAAAAAGAGGGCCTGACTAATTAGATTTTTTACTATGTCATATTAGCAAGAGGTTATATGGGCAAAACTTAAGTGAGAGGCTGAACCATTGCTGTGTTTTATTGCTGTGCAAGGTGCAAGAGTGTGGTTTTTTGTGGCAAAAAGCGTGCGTGCTTTTGTGGGGAGTTTTTAACTTTGTAAAGGTTTACCATGGGGTAAAATTCTTGAGCCGTATATGCTCCAGCTGTGTACAGAATAATCTTTTTTGCGGAAAAATCTGTGAAAACACAGGCTCTTCGTGGGCCTGTGTTTTTTTGTCGACACGTTTGTTTTGTGAGTTTTACATAAAAAAGTCTATGTGTTAGCTTTGCAGCGTGCCGCAATAGCTTCCTCAATGACCGAGGATTTTATGGCTTTTATGATGAATGCGTTTATATCTGAGCTGAGAAGTTCGTGGATATGTTGGCCTATTTTTGCAATATCCCAATTCCACCACGCGATGTTTAAAAGGTGAGCTATTTGTTCTTCAGAAAATCTAAACTTAAGAACCTTAGCAGGCACTCCACCAACCACTGCATAAGGCGGTACATCTTTAGTCACAAGGGCATTGGCACCTATGATGGCTCCATGGCCTATGGTAACGCCAGACATGATTTTTGCATCTGATCCTATCCAGACATCGCTTCCAATGGTCACAGGCCCGCTAGATTGTGTATGTTCCTCAATGTTTTTTGCAAAGGGAAAGTCTTCAGAGAATTCCGGAAAAGGGAAGGTTGTAACCCAATCTGAACGATGATTACCTCCTCCCATTATGGTGACACGAGGAGCAATACTGCAAAACTTCCCAATGGAGCACGAAGAGTCCCAATAGAGCAATAAAGGTTCCCCGTATGTATAGTCGCCTATGGTCGCGCCACGATATCCTGCAATTTTATTGGTAAATACTCGTTCATTTTTTCCGGGGCTCAAGTTTTTATATGTGTTATCGCCCACTATGGCGGGCTTACTTCCTTCCGTTTTGCTGGTGGATGTGGGCATATGTTTTTCTCCTATACTTCGTCGTGCATAAAGGTTCTGGCCTTATTCTTTATGGTAGTGAGCCTAGAATATGGCTTAGTCGTTTTTTGTAATTTACACAAGTTCAGGAAATAAAATTTTACAGCCTATGGCCATGAGCACAAGGCCCCCAATGGCGTTGGCATATTTAACGATATGACTGTTTTGCTGTAGTAAACATCGACTTAAAAGCATACCCAGAGCTGTCATGGCAAAGCATACTAAACCAATGATGATGGCAGGAATCAAGATGGCCATACTTAAAGAAGCAAAGGTACTCCCCACGGCCAAAGCGTCTATGCTGGTGGCAATGGCGAGTGTTATGGCAGTGAGCCCCTTGGTGGCGTCTTGCGTAGTGGTGGTGTCATTTTCTTCCGGACCATGGGTGTAGCCTTCCCAGAGCATCTTTCCCCCCACACCGATCAGTAAAATAAAGGCGATCCAATGGTCGTAAGCCTCCACATAATCATGCACTTGGCTGTATAAGAAAAAACCTAGAAGAGGCATGAAGAATTGAAAAAAACCAAATATGGAAGAAAGACGTAGAATGTGCTTGAAAGAGCAACAGCCTTTTATACTGACCACAAGGGCCACAGAAAAGGCGTCGGCGGCTAAGGCAAGGGCAATGATAATGATTTCAAAAAAAGACATGGCAAACCTATGTATGAATATAAACACACCGCGAGTGTGTGGGGGAACATGCTCGCGGTGTGTTGTATGGCGTTAAATATATTAAATGTGTTAATGTTATATGAGGTTTCGCTCATATGGCATTAAGGTAAAAGTAGTTCCATGAAACAAATAGGATTTTTTATGATCCCATCATCCTTAAGGAAATATGTTAAAAAAGCGTTGGAGGCAAGGCAGACGTAGTTTTTTATGTAGGGAGCATATCCAAACATACGTGACCGAAGTAAAAAACAAGTCTAACGAAGCAAGTAGTGCTTTTTATGATCCCATCATCCTTGAGGAAAATATGTTTAAAAAGCGTTGGAGGCAAGGCAGACGTAGTTTTTTATGTAGGAAGCGTATCCAAACATACGTGACCGAAGTAAAAAACAAGTCTAACGAAGCAAACAGCGCTTTTTTAACATATTTTACGCGCGCATGGCTCGGCTGGCGTTCAATACCGCCAAAAGCGCCACGCCCACATCGGCAAATACAGCCTCCCACAATCCGGAAACTCCTATGAGCCCAAGACATACAAAGACGCCCTTGATGCTCAATGCCATGATGATATTTTGCCAGACAATGGTACGTGTTGCGGCGGCTATGCGTAATAACTCGGGAACGCGTGCAGGGCTGTCATCCAGCACCACCACGTCGGCCGTTTCCACGGCGGCTTCGGAGCCAAGACCACCCATGGCTATGCCAATGCCGGCTGTGGCCAATACCGGTGCATCATTGATGCCGTCACCCATGAAAAGTGTTTCTTTGGCGGGGGCCAGTTTTTCCAGTTCCACGGCTTTGTCTTGTGGTAAGAGACGGCTTTTTACCACATTCAAGGGCAGATGCTTGGCCATGACCTTGGCGCCAAGTTCATGGTCGCCGGTGAGCATGGCAAGGGTGGTAATACCCTCTTTACGTAAGTCTTGTAAAGCTTGTGCTGCTTCGGGGCGTAGGGTATCGGCGCCCACAAGGCAGCCCATATAGGCATTGTCCTTGGCAAGTAGGGCTAAAGAACCACCTTCTTGTACCAGGGCATGTAAGGAATCAATGTGGGGAAGCCCGGTGATTTCGGGCATGGACTGTAAAAACTCATAGGTTCCCACCACGATGCGATGGTCATCGGCCTCGGCAATGACGCCTTTGCCAGCCACTTCTTGTACGTGTAATTCATTTATTTCACGCATTTTTCCATGACGCAAGAGGCAATCTTTAACAATGGCCTTGGCCAGAGGGTGGTTGGAGCGGCTTTCAGCTAGACCGGCCCAAGCGGTGAGCTCATCTTCCGTAATGCCGGGGGCCGTTTGTTTTTGGGTGATGCTAAAGGTTCCGTGGGTCAGTGTGCCTGTTTTGTCAAAGGCCGCCACCTTTACGTGCTGCAGGGCATCAAGCACATAGCCGCCTTTCACTAAAATACCACGGCGTGATGCGGCGCCTATGCCGCCAAAATATCCCAGTGGAATGGATATAATCAGGGCGCAAGGGCAAGATACCACCAAGAGTA
Source organism: uncultured Desulfovibrionaceae bacterium (assembly GCA_964370835.1). Taxonomy (GTDB): domain Bacteria; phylum Desulfobacterota; class Desulfovibrionia; order Desulfovibrionales; family Desulfovibrionaceae; genus CAYJAD01. The sequence continues at coordinate 16,362 of CAYJLO010000021.1, read as the reverse complement.
CAAGGGCTTTGTATAACCACTCGGAAAAAGATCCATAGCCAAAAAGAGGCGGTAAAATGGCCACCATGGCTGCGGCTGCCACCACACCGGGGGTATAATATCTGGCAAAACGTGTGATAAAACGCTCGGTGGGGGCTTTGCGTGCATTGGCGCTTTCCACCATCTCTAAAATACGCGCCACGGAGGTGTTTTGAAAAACTTCCGTCACTTGAATCACCAATGCGCTGTCTTTATTGATGCAACCGGCAAAGACATGCTTACCTTTTTCAGCGGTGACAGGCATGGACTCACCGGTGAGGGGGGCCGTATCCACCTCGGAGATACCATCAACAACCACGCCGTCCAAGGGGATTTTTTCGCCGGGGCGCACTAATACATAGGCTCCAACGCTGACCATTTCGGGATTCATATCTTTGGCATTGTGCCCCTTGGCATCGCAAACGTGGGCAATGGAAGGCTTGGCAGCCAGAAGTGCGCGAATGGAATGGCGAGATTTGCCGGCGGCTTTTTCTTGGACATACTCCCCAATACAATAAAAGAGCATAACTCCCACGGCTTCTTCCAAGTGTCCAATGATGATGGCGGCAATGGTGGCCCCGCCCATGAGGGTAAACTCATTGAAGAAGTCTTTCTTTTTTAAGGATTCCCACCCTTCTGTTAAAACTGTTTGCCCACAAACCACATAGGGAAGGGCAAAGCAGAAGAGGGTGATAATACGTTCCAGCGTGGGGCTAGCTTCAAGATTGGGGTGAAAAGCTTCGGTGAGCAAACCCACAAACATGAGCGCAGCACACACAATCATGGTTCTGACGGAGGGGCCGTGATGGTCTTCATGGTCATGGTGATCGTGCTGATGCGCGTGGTCGTGGTTATGCTCATGATGGTGATCATGGCCGCCGCAATTGCAGTTTTCATGGGCGTGATCATGTCCATGGGAGCTATGGGCTCCGTGGGTATGGTGCTTTTGGGTTTCCACAAAAGGCTCCACATAGGTGCCTTTTTCAATGTCTCCCACAAGGACATTCATGGCTTCGAGGGAAGGCTCGCTTGTACCTTCAATGCGCAATTTGCGAGTGTCCATATTAATACTAGCCCCTTCCACGCCGTCTAGGTGCAAAAGAGCTTCTTCTATGCGTGCAGCGCAGCCGCTACAATGTAATTTTTGTACTTTATAAAAGTATGCCATTATTAACTTTCCTTTATATTGTCTTCGGTGGATGATTCATCTGCCAAGGAATGGATATATGCCGAATGTTCTTCGTTGCACGGTATATATTCATGATTGTGGGCGCCTTTTTCGTATTGTAACACCTCGCTAAGGCGCGCATTATCCTCTGTCACTTTGGCATTGGCTTGTAAGCTTTCTTGCACCCATGACAGGGCGGCAGCTATGGAAGCATTGGCGGCCTCAGCAGGCAATTGATAATAGGCCCAACGACCATGTTTTATGCACTCAATGAGCTGCGCTTGGCGTAAAATAGACAAATGCTTAGAAGTGGTAGAGGGAGCTAAGTCCAAAAGTGCTGTCAATTGACACACACACAAGGGGAAATTTTTTAAGGCCATAAGGATGCGAACTCGATTTTCATCGCCAATGGCCTTGGCTAAATTGCAAAAGTGAAACATAAAAAACCTCCTACGTTTCGTCGTTAAACGAAATATAGAAAAATAAGAGCTCTGTCAAGAATGCGTAAGAAAAATATGGATAAAGAAACGTGTTCTTTTGGGGGGTGCTTTACTGTGTAGTATCGTAAATACAATATATTATCTTAAAAATATTACACCTAAAAAATTGAGAATATATGGTCTATCAAAATAAGAAAGGTCTTGGCGCTAAAAAAAGCTTACGCTGTTCATGTAGAAAGAACAACGTAAGCCCTAAAAAGAAGAGAGGCAGTCTTTTTTATACTTATACTATTACCAACGGCGCTTATCTGAACACATCAAAACCTTTAAGCACTTTACACTTAAGAGAGTGGGCATCGTAAGCAATGATTTCCACTTGCGCCCCTTCATAAGAAAAAATGGAACCATTTTCCATATTATGGGTGATGCGCTGTTTATTTTCTCCTTCGCGATATTCAAAACTTACCAGTTTCTGATGTGAGCCGCCATAGGAAAGGCTACGCATTTCTTCGTCTTCGCCTCTTTGTTTGATGCGGGCATTTTTTTTCAGAGTAAATCCTGCGTTGAAAGAGCGCATGATAATGTCGTCATCTATGGAAATGGTGAGGGCATTGTCATCTTTTAAATATACAATATCTGTGACGGTTCTGTCGTCGGCGGTGGCTTTTTCACCTCTTAGTGATGTGGGCTTAAAGAAAATGCGGTCAGCATCTTCACCGGTTTTTTGGTATGTTCCTTCGGGAATAAGAAAGGAGATGAAAATGCTCTTGGGCATGAAAAGCGTGGAGTGCACTTCCACCACGTCGGAAACCTCTTCCACATGATAGTGGATGATATTGTCGTCCACAAGCACATCTCGCACTTGCCCCACATGGCTATGGGAAGTGACCTTTTCTTGTCTTGTGTAGTTGTAGGGGGAGCGAGGCCCCACACAGCCCCAGAGGAAGAGTGACAGCATAAGGAGAGCAGAAAGTTTTTTACCCATGATGCACCTCATAAATTTTGTATATATTTGTTTTTTATGAAAACATTATTTATGATAAAACGCAATGCATCGATGTTATTTTTCGCCTTATTTATACTTTAAATGTAGATTACTATAATGTTTATGCATAAATGTCTTTTATGTGAAAATATTGACAATTACTAACTTAGCTCTTAATCTTCCACAATCGCATGATGTTTGTGCGTGCAATTTTCAAAAGGGGTTTGAGACAATGGCAGATAAAGATACCATGCAAGACGAAGAACTTGCTCATAGAATGCACAATCGTTTGCATTCGTATAATATTGAATGTCCTCAGTGTGGTGAGAATCATAGTTATTCCGCTGAAAAAGTTCATAAGATTGCTACTACACCTCGCCAAGCCGGGGGGGATGTGGTGCCCGTGCAAGAGGCCCTGAAAGACGAAGAGCTTAGCGCTAAAATGCACGATAGACTGCACTCGTATAATATTGAGTGTAAACAATGCGGCAAGCCGCATGCTCCTTTCACCGTGGACACCTCGGTGGTAGAGCGTATTTTTTCTTCTGATGATACACCGGAAGAAAAAATGGGAGCTAAAATGCATAATCGTTTACATTCGTATAATATTGAGTGTCCTCAATGTGGTGAAAATCATAGCTATTCAAAAGAACATGTTCATGAAGTTGCCACCACACCGCGCCGAGAAGGTGTGCCTGTGGTAAGCGTTGCTGAAGCTTTGGCCGATGAAGAGCTTAGTGCTAAAATGCATGACAGATTGCACTCTTACAACATAGAATGCAAGCAATGTGGTAAGCCTCATGCGCCTTTTACCGTGGATACCACAGTGATAGAACACATTTTTTCTTCCGATAATACGCCAGAAGAAGAAATGGGAAATAAGATGCACAATCGCTTGCATTCCTATAATATTGAATGCAAGCAATGCGGTACCAAGGATAATAGCTGCGATTGTAAAAAGTAAACATGTCAGTCACAGTGTGGCGTGCTAACATATGTTGCATGCATATACATTTTGTGGGGAAGGAGCTTTTGTGGCTTCTTCCCCATTTTTCATATTATAAGCACTGTTTCACGGCTTGTAATAGTATGTCAGCATCTTCTTGGCTGGTGCCCCAAGAGGTGACAAAGCGTATGGTGTGTTTGTCTTTATGACGTTCCCATGTTTCAAAGGCGTGGCTTTGAGCCAACTTTTCCACACTGTTTATGGGGAGAATGGGGAAAATTTGATTGGTGCAAGTGGGAGCTAGCAAGGGAACACCCCAAGCTTGTAATTGTGTATCTATATATTGAGCCAATTCGTTGGCGTGGCGCGCCAAGTCAAAATAGAGATTTTGCGTAAATAGGGTTTCAAATTGCGAGGCCACCAGCCATCCTTTGGCGAGCATGGCACCACGTTGTTTGCACAAATAGCGAAAATCTTGTTGTATATCTTCATGTACCAAGACGAGCGCTTCGCCGAAAAGGGCGCCGTTTTTAGTACCACCCACATAGAAGGCGTCGCAGTATTTTGCCAAATCTGCCAAGGTCACATCGCTTTTCATGAGGGCGCAGCCAAGGCGTGCTCCATCCAGAAAGAGATACAGACCAAGTTTTTTGCACATGGCAGATAGGGCGGCTATTTCGTCTTTACTGTAAACAGTGCCAAGCTCAGTGGCTTGTGAAATATAAACAAGCTTGGCTTGCACCATGTGTTCATTATCATGCTCAGCGCAGAGCTCTTCAATGTGCTTAGGACGTAATTTTCCATCGTCAGAAGGTGCCGTAAGCACTTTATGCCCTGTGGCTTCAATGGCACCTGTTTCATGGATGTTGATATGACCGCTTTGAGCCGCAATGACGGCTTGATGCGGGCGTAAAAAAGCGCCTATGGTGAGCAAATTGGTGACGGTGCCGCCGGCCAAAAAATGCACTTGGCCTTGCGGGCATTGGCATAGATCCAATAAAAGCTGGGCTGTGCGCTGGCTGATGTCATCTTGTCCATAACCTGCATGGGGCGTAGCGGCGGTGCGCGCTAAAGCTTCCAAAATGGCAGGGTGGCAGGTTTGATTATAGTCGTTTTTAAATTTTTGAATTTGAGACATGTGTTCCTCTTTTACGTAATATGGGCAATGTGTGGGCTTGGTTATAGGGGGAGGCTTTGTGTAAGGGCAAGTGTTTTTTTAATTCTTCGCCCATGGTGTGGCTTGCTTTCCCTTGGTATTCCAGCTACAATGCTTTTTTATTTTTGAGTTCATGGGGAAAGCATGCACAGTTTTGATATGGTAAAAATATTGACTTTTTTGCGCCAAGCAGAAAATTTGAAGAATACTTTACGCTCAGCCACCACATCGCAAGGACGATCGGAAAGTAGTGCCGAACATTCTTGGCGTGTTGCGCTCATGATTTTAACTGTAAAGCAAGAATTTCCCGAGGCAAATCTAGAAAAAATGCTTTCCATGGCCATTGTGCACGATTTGGCCGAGGCCATTTGCGGGGATATTCCGGCTCCTCAAAGGAAGAATAAAGAGCATAAGCATGTGGTAGAAAAGCAAGGCATGCGCGCTTTATGTAAGGCTTTGCCTGAGTCCATGTGTGGAGAGTTGCTAAGCCTTTGGGATGAATATGAGGATGGAAAAAGCGTAGAGGCACGCTTGGTGAAGGCTTTTGATAAGCTAGAAACGCTTTTGCAACATAGTCAAGGCTTAAATGGGCCTCATTTTGATTATGCATTTAATTTGGAGTATGGGCGTGAGTACACTTCGGCTCATGCTTTTTTGCAAGAAATGCGAGCACAAATTGATATGGATACGAAAAAACGCTTGGAAAATTCGTAAAGCGACCTTTCTGAAACAAAAAAAGCCCTGCTGTTATCGGCGGGGCTTTTTTTGTGGCTAATGTGCCAGTATCTAGTCTTGTACGGGTAGGAAAAGATACTTGAATATTATTTAAATGAATCAAGAGCCGTGGTACACAGATTTTTGTACGTTTCATGGACACTTTTTCCATGGGTGATGCGTAGCACATTGGCGTGTTTGGGACCCAGTATGCACTTTACATGGATAAGGTTGCTACCTTTCAAGCCGGTAACAATGAAAGTGTTTTCTTTCGGTTTGGTGATGGTATCCACCACACTGTCAAACTCTTTGCGAATTTCTAAGACTGCGTCGGTGAAGCTTCTTTCAAAAATGACGAAACTGTTGGTACCATAGGCGAAAAGGGTAAAGCCTTTGCCGTCTTTTATGGTGATATCTTCGCCATCACTACTTTCTTCAGCTTTATAAGCACCTGCAGGCAAGCTTATGGTAAAGCCATAACGAGAGTTGGTATAGGTGGGGTTTTCTCCTGAAAAATCAACACTGGCACTGAATGCTGAATGGGGAAGAATGAGGCTCACCAACATAAAAAGCACAAAAACAAAGCGTTCCTTGGTCATAATGCATCCTTGTAAGTGAATATTTTGGGTGTACAAAAGTGCTACCATAATAGTCACAAAAAAGTGCCACGTCAAGCTTTGACGCACCTGTGATGCAGTACCTAGGCATTGCCAAAAAAAACATTGTATTGTACTTTGGCTTGTCTGAATGAATATTTTTTATGGAATAATGGCTTAAAGTATGGCCTGTTATGTAAAATGTTCGGCGTTAAAAAATATAATAATTATGTGAGAATGTATGAAAAAAAATATTTCCCTATGCTTACAGGGGCTTTGTATGGCCTCTTTGTTTCATATGGCTACTCCTGCAGTAGCTGACCCTTTGCAAGATATTGCCGATGGTGTGAACTCCTTGGTGCAAGAAGGGGTGAGAACCGTAGATAAAGGTGTGGGTAACGTGAAGCGCGGTGTGAATAGCGTGGTTGAAGGGGGCGTAAACACGGTGGAGCGCGGCGTGAGTGCGGCGAAAAATTATCGTCCTTTTGGTGGGGATGATGATCGTGATGACGATGACCGTGATGATGACGATGATCGTTATGACCGTGATGATGATGACGACGATGATGACGATGATGATCGCTATGACCGTGACGATGATGACGACGACGATGATGACGACGATGATGATGACCGTTATGACCGTGACGATGACGACGATGATGACGATCGTTACGACCGCGATGACGATTAGTGCATCGGCACTGAAAAAGTATTGAGTTAGTACTAAAAAAGTACTTTTAGGTAAGAAATTTTCATGAACTTTGCAGAAATAAACGTATGGTCTACGTTTTCTGGTAAAGTGTATGCATATAAATACAATTTTTCAGTGGCAATTACACAAGCATGCCTTGGCATGGCTTGCCGTCATGCAACATAAGCCAGAGTTTACTTCTGGCGGCCCCCAAAGGGGTATTTAAGGGCGTGCCTTTGGAAAAATACGCGGAAACGTGTTTTTTAGCGTCGCCTAATTAGCTTAACTTAAGGGGAAAATAATGGAAAATTCCAATCAAGAAAGCAAAAGTGTTTTGCCTGTACATGAAAGTGAGTTGGCTGTGGCCTCTCAGCAAAGTGTGGACGAGGTTGCCAAGAGCATTAATTTGGACGATCCCTCTTTGGATGTGACCTATGGCACCAAAACCATGCAGGATATTTCTCGCTTTTCCGATGATTTACTCTCTCGCGTGCAAGCTAAAGATGCCGGAGAAGTGGGCGAAACGTTAAGCGCGCTCATTACCAACGTGAAGGATATTGATATCGCTGAGGTGGGGAGAGAGCCGGGCTTTTTTGAAAAATTGCCGGTTATTGGTTCTTTGTTTAGTGCGGCAGAAAAAACGTTGGTGAAATTCCAAACCTTATCGGAGCAAGTGGGGCATATTAGTCAAAAGCTGGATGCATCCATGATAGGTCTTTTGCACGATATTGAAGTGCTTGAGCAATTGTATAAGCACAACGAGAAGTTCCACCAAGATCTCACCTTGTATATAGGAGCTGGCAAGCTCAAGTTGGAAGAAGCAAAAACTGTGGAATTGCCTCGCTTGCAAGCCGAAGCCATAGCTTCTGGAGATGCGCTTGATGCGCAAAAAGTACGTGATTTTTCAGAGCAAATTAACCGTTTTGAACGTCGTTTGCACGATTTAGAAATTTCGCGCACCATTACCATACAAACGGCGCCGCAAATTCGCCTTATCCAGTCTAATAATAGGGCTTTGGCACAAAAAATTCAAAGTTCTGTGCTGACTACCATTCCCATTTGGAAAAATCAAATGGTGTTGGCTTTATCCTTACAAGGCCAACGTAATGCCGCAGCGTTACAAAAGGAAGTGGCAGACACCACCAACGAGCTTCTACGCAAAAATGCCGCCATGTTGGAGCAAACTGCCGTGTCTACAGCTCGCGAAGTGGAGCGTTCCATAGTGGATGTGGAAACTTTGCGCGAAGTTCACGCCAAGCTTATTTCTACCATTGATGAAACCTTGAATATAGCTCAAGAGGGGCGTCAAAAACGCGCAGAGGTGGAAAAGGAATTGTCTCAAATGGAAGGACAATTGAAAGAAAGTCTCATGGCTTTGGCCGCTCGCAAGCAACAGCAAAGTATAGAGAACGCTTCTTCATAATAATCTTTTATTTTATGTAAAAAAACTAGTTATTTCTTAAAAAAAGGAGGCATTTAGCCTCCTTTTTTCATGTCCAACGTTTTTTATTTTTTGCGACTTATGCCCAGCCAATACTGCAAGGCACTATACAGAGTTTCAGGCACAATGGGCTTGGTAATATGGTCGTTCATGCCATGGGCCAGGCTAATTTCTTTGTCACCAGCCATGGCATGGGCTGACATGGCCACAATGGGAAGCTCTTTGAACTGCTCTAGTTCGCGAATTTTTTTGCTGGCGGTGAGGCCATCCATGATGGGCATTTGAATATCCATAAGCACTAAATCATAGGCTTTGGCTTGCAACATGTCCAAGGCTTCCTGCCCATTGTTGGCAGTATCCAAGGTGTACCCCACAGAGCGTAGCAATTCTTCCGCGATGAGTTGATTAATTTCATTGTCTTCCACCAAGAGAAGATGGCCAGATGCTTGTGATGTTTCTGCGTCCCCTTGGCATGTGGCATGGTCTTCCAAAGATGTGGTGTCGTGACATATGCCAAAAGTGGCTGTGAAGTAAAAGGTGGTGCCTTGGCCCTCTACACTTTCCACCCACATTTTTCCTTGCATCATTTCAGCAAGGTTGCGTGAAATGGCAAGACCTAACCCTGTACCACCATATTTACGCGTCACCGAAGAGTCCGCTTGAGAAAAGGCTGAAAACAATCTATCCATTTGACTTTGGCTAAGGCCAATGCCTGTATCTGTACAAGCAAAACGGCAGGTGAGGGTGCTTTCTTGTTTTTCCAAGGGTTCCACAGAGAGTGTAACGCTTCCCATTTGCGTAAACTTAATGGCATTGCTTGTGAGATTAAAAAGGATTTGCTTAAGGCGTAGTGGGTCACCCAGCAAAATTTCTGATCCCATATCGTGTGTTTGTAGTTGCAGCTTAAGGCCCTTTTCCTTACTGGGTACCGCGTAGAGATCATACACTTCGCGGAATATTTGATCCAAGGTAAAGGGGGTTGCTTCAATTTCAAGCTTGCCTGCTTCAATTTTAGAAAAATCCAAAATATCGTTAATGATGCGCAAAAGATTATTGGCAGAGTAGAGGGTTTTTTGCACATAATTTTTTTGATCATCGTGTAACTGAGTGCCGTTGAGAAGATGCAAGAGCCCAAGAATACCATTCATGGGCGTACGAATTTCATGGCTCATGTTGGCAAGGAATTCGCTTTTGGCCTTGGCACTTTGCTCTGCAAAATCCTTTGCCTTGCGCAAATCTTCCTGGGCCATCTCTATTTCATTGAGCATAGCTTTTAGTTCACGTAAGTCACGCACATAAGATATGGCTCCAAAGGCTCCTTGGTGCACAATGCGCTCAATGGTCACTTCCACAGGCAGGGGCTCTTGTGTTTTAGGCATGACACACATGAACTCAAAACGCTCATGCCCTGTTTCAAGAGCTTGCTGCAGCCATGTTACGACCACTTCGGTTGAGGGGCGTCCGTCGGGTTGTGTGGCAGGCAGTACAGAAGCAAAGTTTGTAAGATATTCTTCCTTGCTGTCATAGCCGTACAGTTTTGCCACCTCCATATTACAATCTAAAAGCTCCAGCGAAGAACTCCAGAAGTTGGCCCCCATGGGGAAAGAATCCAGCATGAGTTTGGCACGATGTTCAGCTTCTGTGGCCAAGGCACGGCTGGCTATGAGCTCGCGCAAATCTCGCGTATAGCCCACCACCACGTCCTCGTCATGGGCGCGGGTGCGAATGAGAGTGATTTCGCAGGGCATGGGCGTTCCGTCCAGCTTTTGGTGCATCCATTCAAAGGAATATCGTCCTTCCGCAAAGGCCTTTTGAATGCCTTTGGCAGCCAAATGAGCTGATAGCTCGCCGTTGGGTTGATATTCAGGTGATAGCTCAAAAAATCTGTCTAGATATTCTTGCTTATCTTTTAAATCAAACAGACGTGGCGCTTCGGCATTGCAAGCCAGATTTACCATATCCTTACTCCAAAAATTGGCGCACATGGGCATGGTGTCCAGCATGAGTTGGTTGCGCTCGATGGCCTCGGCTGCTATGGCTTGGCTGGCCTTAATTTCGCGCATGTCTCGTGTATAACCCACCACATATTCTTCTCCGCGTACGGTAATGGCTATGAGGGTAATTTCGCAAGGCATGGGTGTTCCATCCAACTTTTGGTGCATCCATTCAAAGGTGCAACGTCCGTCTTTAAAAGCCTTTTGAATATTTTGCCCTGCTATGGTGGCAGAAAGCTCGCCATCTGGTTGATATTTTGGTGAAAGCTCAAAAAATCTATCTAGATATTCTTGTCTGCCTTTGAGATCAAAAAGCCGCGGCGCTTCTGCATTACATGCTAGATTTTTCATGTCTTTGCTCCAGAAGTTGGCGCACAAAGGCATGGTGTCCAGCATGATTTGATTGCGTTCGATGGCTTCTTCGGCCTTTTCTTGGCTGGCTTTCAATTCACGTAAGTCTCGTAAATAGGCCACAGCGATGTCTTCACCGCGATAAGAGGCGCTGACTAAAGTCACCTCCACAGGGATGAGATTGCCTTGTAAATCTTGATGCATCCACTCAAAACGTATGTGTCCTAGCTCAAAAGCTTTGTCTATGACTTCAATAACTTTTTGGCTCGTGAGTTTTCCGTCGGGCTGATATTCTGGGGAAAGGCGTGAAAATGAAGCAATCACTTCTTGTTCGCTTTCCATGCCGAAAAGGAGAATGGATTCGGTGTTGCAATCGAAAAGCTGGTAGTTTTTATTCCAGAAATTCACCGCCAAAGGCATGGTACTCAAAATAACCCTACCGCGCTCTTCAGCTTCGCGTGCTAAAGCCTGGCTGGCCTTAAGTTCACGCAAATCTTTGGTGTATCCTAAAACTATGGGTTCATTTTGATACGTGGTGCGAATGAGGGTTACTTCTGTGGGAATGGGATTTCCATGAATGTCCAAATGGCTCCATTCAAACTGGCAATATCCTTCTTCAAAGGCAGTGGTGATTTTTTCAAAGGCTGAGGTGGCAGAGAGCTTTCCATCTGCTTGATACTGTGGTGAAAGATCGTAAAATTTTTCTAGGTACTCATCCACCGATTTGAGACCAAAAAGCTGCGCTGCAGCTTGATTTGAATCGATATTTTGAAAGTCTTTATTCCAAAAGTTTGCAACCAAAGGCATGGTGTCCAGCATAACTTGGGCACGTTCATTGGCGGCCAAAGCTTCTTTTTGGCTGGCTCTTAGTTCGCGTAGGTCATGAGCAAATTCAATGACCATATCTTGGTTATCAAAATGTACCTTTTTTAAGGTAATATCGACGGGTATGGACTCGCCATGGGCGTCAATATGCGTCCATGGGAATTGATATTCGCCTTCTTCAAATGCCTTTTCCAAAGCTTTTTGTGCCAACTGCTGAGAATCTTGCCCATCCGTTTGTACCGCTGGTCTGTATGCAGCATAATTTTTGAGAAATTCTTCTTTACTATCTATCTTAAGCAGCTGTAACATTACAAGATTGCAATCAATGAGTTCGTAATTTTGATTCCAGTAGCAAATGCCCATGGGGGTGGCGTCGCTCATGGCTTTGGCAAGTTTTTCTTCCTTGTACTTCTTTTCTAGGCTTTCCAATAAGGTACTAGATTCGTTAAGAAGGCCTATGATAATGGTTTCCCCCTCGTACTCAGTCACCGAGGCTTTGTACTCCACGAGAAAATCAGATCCGTCAGGGAGAACATATTGCCATACGAAGTTGGCACTGCCATTGCGTATGGTTTCTCTCAGATAGAACTGCCGTTTTTCTTCAGAAGTCATTCCGTCGGGTTGAAATTTTGGAGAGAAAAGCGCTTGTGAGGCTATATACTCGTCTATACTGGCGCACGCAAAGATGCTTAAGAATTTTTCTGAGGCATAGAGGAGCTCGTTGTCAGCACTCCAACAAAAAAAAGGCAATTGCATGGACTGCAGGATGTGGAGTAAACAATCTTTGGACTGTATGCTTTCTCTTGTAATCATAATTGCCTCATGGAGCCTAAAAACTGTGCTTTTAGGCGGTAAATATATAACCTTTTGCTGTAAATACTTTTATCTCCTAAGTGCCTAGGAGGGTAAAGTTTTTTGTTCAAGGTCATAACTGTTATGTGTTGAAAAATTCCTAACATTTTACTCAGAAAGCAAGCGTTTGTAAAGGTAACAAAAAGTGCTGTTTTATACACAAAAAAGGGGAAGCCGAAGCTTCCCCTAAGAGACTTAGCAAAACTTAGCAGTTTAACCAAGCTTCATCGTAGTTGTAATTATTGCCATACAACCATGATGTCAGCGCGACGGTTAAGTTGCAAAGTTGGGTAGTATTGGTTTTCACCGAAGCCCTTCAAGATGATGGCGTCAGCGTTGCAACCCTTGCTTACGAGGTAAGACTTAACAGCCTTAGCGCGGTTTTCGGAAAGGGTCTTGTTGTAAGGAACGTTACCACGTACGTCAGCAAAACCTTCTACGAAGATCTTGAGTTCAGGACGGGTCATGAGGATAGCGGCCATGCGGTCAAGACGAGCAGCAGCAGCCTTAGTGATGTTGTACTTAGCAGTGTTGAAGTACACGGAACGGAGGCTTTCTACGCTTTCAGAAGGAATGGTAGGAATGTAGAAAGCTTGGCTTACGAAAGACTTAGCAGCTTCGTCAGTGTTGATAACGTCGCGTGCGTCTACAAGTAAGGAACCGCTCTTCAAGGAAGCAAGTTGCTTAAGAACAGCTTCGCCCTTAGCTGTGTCAGCTACGGAAACGAAGTGCATGGTGGTGCCAGGATAAGCAGCATATAAAGCTTGCAAAGATTGAGCAGCCATAGGTCCGAGGTTTTCATGACCGTCAGACACAAGTACCATGGCAGTGTTGCCAGGTAATTGGGAAAGAACGTTGGAAACGCCAGAGAAGCTGTTGCCCATTGGGGTCAAACGGCCGTAGATTTTGCCACCATTGGCGATGTCATTGATTTGACCAGCATATGCAGCGCGGTCCCAAGCAGCAGGAGCAACAGCAACAGCGTTAGGATTCAAAAGGGCAAGGGCGCCTTGGTAACCCAAAAGAGGGGTCTTAGCGTTTAAGCGAGCAAGAACTTGCTTTGCCATTTCGATTTTTTCCACGCCAGTGGCTTTGTGTGTCATGTACATGGAACCAGATTGGTCAACCAAGTACAAGATACCGTCGGTAACTTTTTGATGAATACCAACGCCTTGGTAAGCTTGAGCGGAAGCAGTCATAACCAACATAGCTGCAACTGCAACAATAGCGGAACGAATGTGTTTCATAGAAAACTCCTTTACTGAAACAATAAGTTATGAAATGTAAAAAAACCCACAAAGGACATATACTGCAAATGGGCCGTGAAGTACAGAGAAATAATTTGAAAAATAAAAGTTTTTTTACGAGACACTCCATGAGGCACCAAGGTGATTTCATCATTGGTTATAGCTAGTTTCGAAATTTTTTCCAGCGGTAAACCTGAGAAAAGCGCAAGCGACTGATGCAAGAATGCTAAGAAATATCAAGCTATGGCAAAGACGTTTATCTTACTAAGGCTGCGCTGAGGATTTATGAATAAGGAGAAAAAATATCTAGCGTTTTCGTCGTAATTACTAGCGCTTATCTGTTTTGTTCTAAATGTTACGGAATAAAGCAGATTTTTTTTTAGTATAAAAATACAGTCCAGCCATGTTTGAAAACAATTTATGAATATGTCTCGCGTAAAAAAAATTGTATTTTTAGCGTGAGTGTTTCCAAAAGCTTTTGTGTTAGCTCGTATACCAGTGATATTTCGTCCTTGGTAATGGCGTGAATGTGTATGCCACATACGCAATGCGCCGTGCAAGCAAAACATTCCTGTATGTGTTTTGCTACCATGGTTGCCAGTTCTTCCTCCTTGTGGTGTGGCAAACTATGGCTTTGCACGTTTTGTTGGGTTGCTGTACTTGCCGCGCCAATATGGGGTTTTTCGCCACCATCAAGCAAAATGCATATGTCCTGCCCCATCCAAAGAACTCTGCCGCGTAGGTGTACACGCCCTTGATGCGCGCTACACGTTATTACTTTTTCTCCCAAGTCACAGCTCATATAGAACATATAAATTTTAATAGCGAAAAAGCAAGGGGCTTGGGTCGTGTTTCTAGCATGTTTTTTCTTTGTATCATTATATAGCTATTTCCATGGCCCTTATGTGACGGCGTGTACCTTGTGGGCGCTTATGCCGGAAGCAAGAATGGCGATACGAGCGAAAGACGACGGTGCATAGTGAATTATTTGTTCACAACGTGCCAATATGAGCATTTCCACCACGGCGTCAAAGCCTTTTTCTACATTGCTGATACCAGGAACATAATTATGTAATGGAATGTTGACCCCTTGAAATGTTTTGGAGCGAGTAACACAGTGCGGGTATAGTCGTTGCACCATTTTTTCCACCCTTTCATTGTCAGTGCAAAGGAATATTTCTTGGCCTTGAGTATGAACTTTCTGTAATGTTTCAAGCATGCGTGGTAGCGGACTTTGTAGGTCACTGTGTCGTATGTGTATTCCCAGCGGCTGGTGAGTAAAGTTTCTGTGGTAAAAATTATCCACTTGCAACAGCACTGATGGGGTGGGATGTACATATTTAACAAACAAAGCATGCGCCAGTTCTTGGTCATTGAGGTGATTCAGTTCTGGAAATTTTTCCCTAAGAGGAGTGCTTAAAGCGTGTAAAGCTTGCAAATCCCAGCCCCAGTACACAAGAATGGGCGAAGCTTTTGCATCTTGAAGAATGGCATCAGGGGAGCCGATATCATAGCAAGATTCCAGACGCCCCTGAGGGCTCATGTGGTCGTTGGCTTTAAAAAGATATTCAACAGCTATGGCTTCGTGGAGGTAGTCCTGCCAAAAAATGGGTGTTAAGCTTGCTCCTTGCGCATGGGCAGCTTCTACCTCTTGGCAGGTGGCTAGGCCTATGCCATTAATGTTAAACCAAAGGGAAAATACGTTGCTGAAATCATCAGAATAGAGGCCATCGCGCCAGTCAACGCAAAGGCTTCTGCCTGTGAGTAAACAATACGCAATGCCGCCCAATACAGCTTGAAGGCGATTGGATAGACCGCCAGAAGCACGTACCACAAGATAGTTTTTTGTATTACTCATGACTATGCTCTCGCTGGGCTAAAAGATGAAGATAGACTACGAAATCTGTAATGGCATCGGGGCCATTTTGTAAACGGCATTGCACATAGGCCTGTACATAGCTCTGGAAATTCATATATTGCCCATACACGGGGTAAAGCCTGTCTGTACTGGCAAAGGGTAAATTGTAAATCTCCCCCACCTGCGGATGAATGGGCAGGATGAATTCTTCTTCATGTTGCAATAAGGCCTCTCGAGGGATAGGGGCTACACCTTCAAAGCCTAAAACGTGTAAAATGGCGTCAGCAACGTATAGCGATAATTTGGGAGCAGGGTGATTTACCGTGTAAAAGAGCTGCTCTTCACGCCAGTGCTTTTCAATGAAATCCAGCGTTTTTATGGTGAGGGTTGCTTCTTTACCTTGTTCTTTTTGTAAGGAGGCTTGCCTCAGGGCATTTAGATCATATTTGGTGCTGATATTGCCTTTTGTATAAAGGTACACAACTTCGCCCAAAGAAAGTCCACGTGCGCAAAGCTCTTCCAAAAGCATATCTCCATAGGCCATATGGGTTTTGTTGGTCCATAAGGGCCAATAACCATTGAAGAACATGTTGGGTATTTCTAGGGCACGCGCCTTGGGGGGGAGCTTTTGTAAAAGACTTTCTGTGGCTAATTCTCCCCACCGTGCACTCAGTTTTTGATACAAAAAGAGGTCGCATTGTTTCAATGCTTGCGCGTCTATTTCATCTTCAAGGTAGTTGGTGTACTTTTGTATACTATATTTTTTTGCAAAACTGGGGGTGTTTTGCAAAAGAAATTGCAGGGTATCCCCTTGGCAATTGGCATGTATAAGACAGTTTTTTTGCACCATATGATCCTCGTTGCTCTGAATAAGGCGTAGTATATGTCAGATAAGAGGAAAAGTACTCAAAAAAATGCGTCAATAAAACGGTTGATTATAAACAATACTGCAAAAAAGTGAAAATAGTGCTTGACCCGCGGGGCACTTTCGTCCATATTGCGCTTCCGCCGTGTGGTGGGGTGCTGAGGCAAACAGCGCGGCTCGTGAGGGCAGAAGTTAAATGCGCTTTGAAAAAA